>JBDHZT010000148.1:0-8709 GCA_039811985.1 Nocardioidaceae bacterium
GACGGTCAGCATCACCGCGGCGGTGCACCGCTCGTCGGTGGCCTCGGGATAGAACACCGTCGCGGTGCCGAACGACTGCTTGAACTCCTGCACCCGGTCGGGGTGCTTGTGCAGGAGGTAGCCGAGGTCGGTCGCCGGCTGGTGGGTGGTCGAGACGGTCAGGAGCACACGCCCCAGTCTGCCGGAGCGGCGCTAGTCGTTTTCCGTGGACCGCCGCTGGCGGGTGGCGTCGGCGTGCAGGCCGGACAGGGTCGACTCGACGTCGCGCCAGGCGGCCAGGGCGAGCAGAGCATCGGTGCCGGCATCGTGCTCGGCCTCGACCCTGCCGAGCCGTTGCACGTGTTGGAGTCCGACATCGTGCAGGTGCCGGCGCCACGAGGTCGACGACGGGTCCCCACCCGAGATCGGGATGGTGTGGCCGAGGGCGAAGCAGAGCGGGTTGAGGTCGGCGTACCGCCGGGAGAACAGGCTGAACGATCGAGGCAGCGCTTGGGCGATGAACGGCGCGTCGAAGGCACCGACGTTGAAGCCGACCATGATCTGATCAGCCCGCCGCTCCTCGCGCGCGCCGTGGGCGACCATCCAGTCGAAGAGCTCGTCGTCGACTGCTGCGGCCCTCGGCGCGGAGAGTACGTCGGCACGCGGAATGCGGTGGATCGAAGCGGCGCGGTCGTCCCACGGCAGATCCGGAGCGGGCCAGCCGACCAGCGAGCAGAACAGCTCCGGCTCGTCGAGGCGACCGCCGTCCGGGGCGGTGTCCACGGCGACGCCGATCTGGATCAGTCGGTGCCCGTCGGCAATGGTGTTGCTGGACATCTCACCATCGACCCCGAAGAACCGCTCCACCATCGCTCAGCCTCTCGCCTCGTCGATCCGACGTTGCAGGATGGCACGCTCGCCCTCGTTCTTGGTGCGCGCGGCCGCCTCGGTGAACGCCTCGCGTGCCTGCGCATGGAGTCCGGCCCGCTCGAGCAGATCGCCGCGCACGCTCGGCAGCAGCGGTGAGTCGGCGAGCGCATCGGCATCCAACTCGCCGAGCACGGCCAGCCCCGCGTCCGGGCCGAAGGCTCGCCCGTGCGCGACCGCCCGGTTCACCTCGACGACCGGTCCCGGTGCCGCGCCGGCCAGGACGTCGTACAGGTTTGCGATCCGGCGCCAGTTCGTCTCCTCGGCACGCGCCGCGCGAGCGTGCTCCGCGGCGATCGAGGCCTGCAGGAAGTATCGGCCGATCGGCTTCCCGCGCGCGCCCAGCTGCTCGGCCTGGTGCAGCGCGGCCATCCCCCGCCGGATCAGCAACTGATCCCAGCGCTTGCGATCCTGTGCCTCCAGCAGGACTGGCTCACCGTGCTCGTCGAGCCGCGCGGCCATCCGCGAGCCCTGGATCTCCAGCAGCGCCTGCAACCCGAGGACCTCGGGCTCGTCGGGGGCGAGGGCTGCCAGCATCCGCGCCAACCTGATCGCCTCGTTCGCCAGGTCGGGGCGCATCCAGTCCTCGCCGGCCGTGGCCGAGTAGCCCTCGTTGAAGATCAGGTAGATCACGGCCATGACGTCGTCGAGACGCCTGGTCCGCTCCTCCCCCGTGGGCAGCTCGAACTCGGCCTGCGCCTCGGAGAGTGTCTTCTTCGCGCGCGAGATGCGCTGACCCATGGCCGCTTCGGTGGCCAGGAAGCCACGAGCGATCTCGGCGGTGCTGAGCCCGCCGACCAGCCGCAGCGTCAGGGCCGCCCGGGACTCGGCGGTCAGCGAGGGGTGGCAGGACAAGAAGACGAGCCGAAGGACGTCGTCCTCGATGTAGTCGACCTGGCCGTCGAGGTCGGGCATCTCCTCCCCCTCCCCTCCGGCGTGTTCGAGCTCGGCGACCTTGCGACGAAGGTTGTCGGCCCGCCTGACGTGGTCGACGCCGCGCCGCTTCGCGGTGGTCATCAACCACGCGGTCGGGTTATCCGGAATACCGCCGGTAGGCCACTGCTCGAGAGCAGCCACCAGCGCGTCCTGCGCCAGATCCTCGGCCAGCTCGACGTCACGGGTCATCCGGGTCAGGGCGCCGACGAGGCGGGCCGACTCGGCCCGCCACGCGGCGACGATGGCCTCGGTCGAAGCATCCGCACTGGTCTCTGCCGGCACGCTGCCAGCGTAGTGAGTCCCGTGCGGCGGCTACGTCGGCCCGCCGGGCATCAGGCGTCGGGCGCGTCCGGACCCGTGGAGATCTGACGCAGGGTCGAGATCACGGTGACCTCGGGCCAGTGCTTCGCGTGCAGCTCGGCGAACTCCCGCTGATCGGCCACGGCGTCCTCGAGGGAGTCGTACTGCATGATCGCCCAGCCACCGACGACCTCCTTGGCCTCGGCGTACGGTCCGTCGACCCGGGTGACCTCGCCCTGGCGGACCACGAAGTTCACCGCGTCCTCGGTGCCGTACAGCCCGCCACCGTCGAGGAACACGCCCTTGGCGGCCTGCTCGCCGATGTAGGTGTCCATCGCGTCGAACAGCGCTTGCGGCGGCGTCCCCACGCCCTCTTCCATCCTCACGAATCCCATGAAACGCGGCATCTCGATCACTCCTACTGGTTGTCGGTGAACTGCTTCTCGCACGTACGTCGAACGGCGACCACGCCCTTCGACATCGACCACCGATTTTCGTCAGAGAAGATCCATGATGCGCCACCGGAGCAGATCGGTGGCCCGTCGCGGGCGGGTCAGAGCGTCTGCTGGCTGGCGGCGACCAGGGCGCCGGCAGCGTCGTACCCCTCGAGCCGGACCAGGTCGCCTGCGGCAGCGGCGACGGTGACCTGGGTGTTGCCGTCGGTGGTGGCCACCGTCGCGACCGGTCGGCCCTTGACGTACACGTCGACGCTGGCGATCGACCCGGTGGTGACGACCAGCTTGCGCTTACCCGCGCCGGCTGCGGACGACGTGAAGCTCAGCAACCGCGGCTCTCGCTGGGCGAGCAGGACGCCGGCAGCGGCCATCAGGTCGGCGTTCTCCTCGAGGAGGTCGGTCTTGGTGAGCTCGTGGAGCGCATCGGGCACGACGCCCAGGTCCTCCACCGGCTGCCCCATCCGTGAGCCGACCCGCAGGCACCGGCGCAGCGCGACGCGCATCTGCATACCCTTCGGGAGCTGCTTGAGCCCACCATCGGTCCAGTCGGTGCGCAGCTCCTCGTGGGTGACGACGTTCGCACCACCGGCGCCGGTGTTGGCATCGACGCCCAGCACCGGGCCGATCTCGTGGTCCTGGAACCCAGCAGCGAAGATGTCACAGGCGCTGTAGCACTGCGCGTCGGTCACCAGCACGACCGGGCCTTGATAGAGCTGGCCGACGCTGTTGACCACCTCAGCCGGGTAGAGCGGAAGTGCCGTGGAGTACGCCGACCCGGTAGTCACCGCCTCCTCCAGCGAGGCGCGCCAGTCGTGGTAGTCGGCGACGGTCGTGGCCAGCCCGGTGGTGCCCGGGGTGCTCACGAACTGGAACGGCTCCGGCGTGATCCGGCGCGGGCTGAGGAACTGCAACAAGAACTCCGCCGCGATCACATAGCCACCGCCGTTGCCGCGGACGTCGAGCACCAGGCCCTCGCGCGGCAGCACGGAGAGCAGTCGGGCGACCTCGTTGAGGAAGGCCTCGACGTTCTTGTCCTGCATGTGGAAGGTGAAGATCCGCAGGTGCCCGAAGGTGCCGCTCGGCGTGTCCACCACTCGCGCCTTGAGCTCGTCGGGGCGACTGGTCGGGACCGGTCCCGCCGCGAGCGGTGCGGCGAGACGGGGCTTGCGGGTGCTCGCCTCGTCGAGGTTCGGGAGCGAGATGGCCGCCAGCGAAGCCGGCGCGAAGAGCAGGCGCTTCACCCGCCGGGTCAACTCGGTGCGCAGGTCCATCCCGACCAGGTGATCCACCGAGACCGCGACGCCCACGGGCAGTGACGGCAGCGTCCCGGGTGTGGTGACCTCGGCGGCGGACTCGAAGACCCGCCACGGCACCCGGGTCTCGTGGGTGGCCCCGTCGACCTTGAACGTGACGTCGACCCAGTCCTCGTCCGGCGGCAGCGACATGTTGATCGACCGCAGGGTCATGTTCTGCAGGCCCTGGGTGAGCTGGGCTGCCTTGTTGCTGCCCGCTTCGCGCGCGGCGTTCGCCGCCACGGCGATCTCGATCGGGGTGCCGTTCCAGTGCGTCACCTCGACCCCCGCTTTGAGCTGCGGGTCTCCGGTGACGTGGTCGAACGTCTTCGTGACGAGGTACGTCGTACGCCCGTCGTCCACACAGCGCTCGAGGAAGATGCCGAGGAACGCGAAGCCGGCGTAGCGCGACGGCAGGATGTAGTTGGTGTGCAGGTCGTGCAGGCCGAGGAAGATCCGCTGCATCTGCACGTGGAACTCCGTCTCGGTGAGGTCCGCGAGTCGATACCGCAGGAGTCGGAGCGCCTGCAGCGGGTCGATCGCATGCATGGCCCGCTTGAGGGGCAGGTGGGCGTACACCTCCCCGATCAGCAGCTCGGCCTGATCCAGGACGAGACGGCGCTGGCCATCGGTGAGCGGGCCTTGCGCGATGTGGTCGCGGAACTGCGGCATGGTGCGGACGGTGCCCAGGCCGTGGTCCGTGGTGAGCGTGATGGTGTCGGGGTGGGACATGGCTGGCTCCTTGGGACAGGCGGCTCCTTCCTTCAGGGAGCCGCGGGAGCCTCGCCACGTACATCGGCGACGATCGTCAGAAGAGCTCCGGCCGCAGCGGCGATGCCGCGGTCAGTCCACCGTCGACCGTGAAGCACTGACCGGTCGCCCAGGCGGCCTCGTCGGAGGCGAGCCAGGCCACGATGTTGGCGATGTCGGTGGGCCGGCCGAAGCGGCCGAGCGGGTGCCGGCGTACGGCGTCCGCCCGCGCGGCGGAGGGGTCATCGGCGAGGTCGAATCCCTCGACAGCCATGTCGGTGTCGATCCACCCGGGGAGCACGGCGTTGCAGCGCACCTGAGGCCCGTGGTCGATCGCGATCGATCTGGTCAGCGCATGCACGAAGGCCTTGGACGCGTTGTAGAGCGCGCTGGACAGATCGGCGACCACCCCGGAGATCGAGCCGATGTTGACGATGACGCCGCCGTGCTCGACGAGCACCGGGAGCGCCGCCCGGCTCGTGTTGAAGACTCCGCGGCAGTTCACGCCGACCTGCAGATCCCAGTCGTCGTCGGTGCAGTCGGCCACGGTCTTGGCGACGAGCACACCGGCGTTGTTGACCACCAGGCTCACCCGGCCGACGACCTCGCCCGCCTCGGTCACCAGCCGCTCGGCGTCCGCCGGGTCGGCCACGTCGGCCGTCACCCAGTGCACGTCGCCGGGCAGGTCCGCTGGCCGATCGCCTCGGCCGCAGGTGACCACCCGCCACCCATCCGCACGCAGCCGCTCCACGATGCCCCGCCCGATCCCGCGGCTGCCACCGGTGACGACGGCGACCCGCCCAGGCTCGTTCGACGACTTCGTCACGGGTTCAGCGGCAGCAGAGGTGGCGGTCACAAGAGGCAGTCTGTCCCACGCCGTGCGCATCAACTCACCCAGCCGCTACATCGCGAGACCGACCGCCCTTGCCACCCACCCCCACAGCTGCTCCAGATCTCCATGGCGTGGCCGCGTCGAAGGCAGATAGCTCGTGGGCCGCTGCTGCCTGTCTTGCCAGAAGGTGCCGGACGGCGGTGCGGGATCCGTGGCCGCAAGCCAGACCGCCGTGTCGGCGCCAGCTGTCGACGAGCGAAGGAGAGGTCGCACCAGCGCTCGGAAGAAGGGCAGTGACCGCGCGATGCCGGGGGTATCCGACCACCCGGGGTGCATCGCATGGACCGACACCCCGTCGGGCCTCCACCGTTGGTCGAGAAGAGGCGTGAGCTCCACCTGCATCCGCTTGGACCGCGCATAGGCGACCGCACCGCGATAGCGGCCGCGCTCGAACTCGGGATCGTCGATGGGGAGCGGCTGGGTGTACATGCCACCGGAAGCCACGAAGACCACCCGGGGCCGAGTGGATAGGCGCAATGCCGGCCGGAGCAACTCGGTCATCAGGATCGGCCCGAGCACGTGGGTGGCGACCGTGAGCTCATGGCCGTCCGCCGACTCGGCGCGCTCGGGCGGCATGACTCCCGCGTTGTGCACGAGCACGTCGACCGCCACCTCGCCGTCGGCACGGGTGCAGAAATCGTCAGCGAACTCGCGCACCTTCGCCAAGTCGGAGACGTCGCACTGCTCGACCTGGAGGTCGGCGACCAGTCCCTCTGTGCGCAACGTCTCCGCGATCCGTGCGACCGCGGGTTTCGCGCGCTCGGGTGAGCGCACCAGCATGTGCACTCGAGCGCCGAGCCTGGCCAGACCCAGCGTGGTGCTCTCGCCGAGGCCGCCACCGGCCCCGGTCACCAGGGCGGTCCGACCTGCCAACGCCCCCAGACGTGGGTCGTCAGCAGTCCACCCGCGCCGACGAACCGCATAGCCGAGCCGCGAGTAGCCGAGCAGGATCGTCCGATCGAGGACACGGTCGAGCCCATGGTCGGGCGACGTGGCGAGCCGGGGCCCGAGTGTGGTCGGACGCAACAGGTTCATCGGCGGCCCTCCTGGAGCTCCGCCAGCCGGGTCAGCGCCTCCCGACGCTCCTCGGCGTGATCGACGATCCGCTCGGGATAGCCGCCGGCACGGCCCTCGGTGTGTCGCCAGGGTTCGTGGGCCGCGGCCCCGGGGAGGTGGCGGAGCTCGGGCACCCAACGCCGCACGTAGTCGCCGTCCGGGTCGAACCGCAGCCCTTGACTGACCGGGTTGAAGACCCGGAAGTACGGCGCCGCGTCAGTCCCGGTGCCGGCCACCCATTGCCAGCCGTGGTTGTTGGAAGCGACATCACCGTCGCGAAGATGGTCCAGGAAATGCCGGGCACCAACCGGCCACCACTGATGCAGGTCCTTGACCAAGAAGCTCGCGACGACCATCCGGACGCGGTTGTGCAGCCAGCCTTCCGCCAGGAGCTGCCGCATGCCGGCGTCGACGAAGGGATAGCCCGTCGTGCCGGACTTCCAAGCCGCGAGCGCCGACGGGTCTTCGTCGTAGCGCATCTGACGCATCTCCTCACGCAGGTCGCGCCAGGCCGATCCAGGGTGGTGCCAGAGGACATCGGCGTGGAACTCGCGCCACGCCAACTCGGTGACGAACCGCTCGACATCGCCAGTCGACGGGTCGCGTCGCTCGGAGAGGTCGGCGAGCAGCGTGCGCGGGTGGATCTCGCCGTACTTCAACGCGATCGACAGCCGGCTGGTCCGGTCGAGGTCGGGCCGGTCCCGCGCCGAGGCGTAGCCGGTCAAGTCGTTGGCGCAGAACTCCGCCCATCGGTGGAGCGCGACGCGCTCACCGGCCTCGTTGTCAGCGTGCTCCGGCAGTGGCTCCGACTCGACGTCTCCCATCCACTCCACCTGCGGATCGCCGGCGGGAGGCCGCCACCCGTGCCGCCGCCACGCCCGCAGGAAGGGCGTGAACACGCGGTACGGCGCCCCGGCCGCGGTCCGCGTTCGACCGGGGGTCACGGCATACGGACTGCCGGTGCGGATCAGAGGGATGCCCACCTCCTTCAGGCACTGCTCGACGGCGGCGTCCCTGCGGCGGCCGAAGGGACTCGTCTCGGTCGAGATATGCACCTCGGTCGCCCCAGCCGCCGCAGCGACCCGGACCACCACGTCGGATGGGTCGCCCCGACGAACCGCCAGGGCACCGTCGGTCTCCTCGCACAGGGCGGCGAGCGAGGCGAGCAGTCGCTCCCGCCGAGGCAGCCGGGGGTCGAGCACGAACAACGGCACCACCCGTGCATCGCGGGCTGCGGCCTGTAGCGCCGGGTGGTCCCCCAATCTCAGGTCCCGTCGAAACCAGAGCAGTGCGGTCTTCATGCGGCTTGCCGGTAGCCGGGCTCCAACCGCAACTGGGCCACGTCGAGGTATCCGGCCCGGAAGCCGGCCTCGCAGTAGGCGAGGTAGAACTCCCAGGTCCGTCGGAACCCGTCATCGAAGCCTCTCGAGCGGATCGTCGGCCACGCAGCAGAGAAGGCCGAGCGCCAGCGGCGCAAGGTCTCGGCGTAGTCGGCGCCAAACCTCTCGGTCTGTCGCACCGCCAGGCCGACCCGGTCGGCATGCTCGGCGATCGCCGTGGCGGAGGGGATCAATCCGCCGGGGAAGATGTGCTTCTGGATCCAGCCATAGGAGTGTCGGGTCGCCAGATAGCGCTGATGGGACATCAGGATCGCCTGCAGGACGACGGCCCCACCGGGACGGACCAGGCGCGACAGGGCGGCGAAGTACTCCGGCCAGTAGCACTCTCCGACCGCCTCGACCATCTCCACGCTGACGACGGCGTCGAAGTTGCCGACGATGTGGCGGTAGTCCTGCACCAGGACGTCGACCAGGTCGGCGTGTCCGGCCTCGGCGATCCGCTCGCGGGCGAGAGCAGCCTGCTCCGCCGACAAGGTGACCGTGGTGACCCGCGCGCCGCGGCGTGCCGCCTCGATCGCGAGGCTCCCCCATCCGGTGCCGATCTCGAGCATCTCCGTGGCGGGTCCGACGTCCGCCAGGTCCAACGCCGCATGGATCTTGCGCAGTTGGGCCTCGTGCAGGTTCTGCTCGGCGACCGGACGGCTGTGGTCGAAGAGGGCGGAACTGTAGGTCAGGCTGGGGTCGAGGAAGGCGGCGAACATCTCGTTGCTCAGGTCGTAGTG
>JBDHZT010000149.1:0-8673 GCA_039811985.1 Nocardioidaceae bacterium
GAGAACTTGTAGCCCTTGGTGTAGTCGAACTTCTCGACCGCGCGGATCAGGCCGAGGTTGCCCTCCTGGATCAGGTCCAAGAACAGCATGCCGCGACCGGTGTAGCGCTTGGCAAGGCTGACCACCAGTCGCAGGTTGGCCTCGAGGAGGTGATTCTTGGCGCGGCGACCGTCCTCAGCGATCCACTCGAGCTCTTCGAGCACCTTGTCGCTGATCTTGCCGCCCTTGGCCAGCTTCTCCTCGCTGAACAGGCCGGCCTCGATCCGCTTGGCGAGCTCGACCTCCATCTCGGCGTTGAGGAGCGGCACCTTGCCGATCTGCTTGAGATAGTCCTTGACCGGGTCCGCCGTCGCGCCGGCGACCATGACCTGCTGCTCGGGCTCATCGGTGTCGTCGGCGGCCGAGACGACGAACGCCTGCCGCTCGTCCTCGGCGATGGTCGGGTCGCTGGCGACATCGGCCTCGAACTGCTTGTCGTCGATGTCCGGGAGCACCTTCTTGCCGTCGGGACCGACGGCCGCGACCGGGGTAGCCACCTCGAGGTTGCTCAGCTCGACCGGAGGCTTGCCGGAGCCGGCCTTCTTGGCTGGCGCCTTCTTCGCCGCCGTCTTGGCGGGAGCCTTCTTCGCCGGCGCCTTCTTCGCGGGAGCGGCCGCGGCCTTCTTGGCGGGAGCTTTCTTGGCTGGCGCAGCGGTTGCCTTGGCGGGAGCCGCCTTCTTCGCGGGGGCCTTCTTGGCCGGTGCCTTGGCGGTGGTCTTGCTGGGGCTCGGGGACACGAACACCTCTCCGAAACGGCGTGGGGGCGCGGCAAAGCCCGGTGATGTCAAGAGCCGCGGTCACATTCTGCCACGGGCTCGGTGATCCTCCCGCATCACCACCCGTGACAGTCTGGAAGGACCGGACGGGAGCGTCCCGTCCCGGCGCCGAGAGGGGATCCGCACCATGGCAGACCGGGCCGATCGCACGATGCTGACCGACGTCGACCGGTGGTGGCGAGCCGCGAACTATCTCTCAGTGGGCCAGATCTACCTGCTCGACAACCCTCTCCTCGAGCGGCCGTTGGAGCCCACCGACATCAAGCCCCGGTTGCTCGGGCACTGGGGCACCACGCCCGGACTCAACCTGGTCTGGGCGCACCTGAACCGCCTCATCTCCGAGCGCGACGTGAACGCGATCTTCCTGGCCGGCCCCGGACACGGCGGCCCAGCGGCGGTGGCCAACGCCTGGCTGGAGGAGACCTACAGCGAGCGGTATCCCAGCGTCGGCTTCGACCACGAGGGGATGCGGCGACTGTTCCGCCAGTTCTCCTTCCCCGGAGGGATCCCGAGTCATGTCGCACCCGAGACACCGGGCTCGATCCACGAGGGCGGCGAGCTGGGCTATGTGCTGTCCCACGCCTACGGAGCCGCCTTCGACAACCCCGATCTGGTCGTCGCGGCGGTCGTGGGCGACGGCGAGTTCGAGACCGGCCCCCTCGCCACCTCCTGGCACGGCAACAAGTTCCTCAACCCCGTGACCGACGGCGCCGTCCTCCCGATCCTGCACCTCAACGGCTTCAAGATCGCGAATCCCACCGTGCCCGCCCGGATCCACCGTGACGAGCTGATCAGCCTGCTCCGCGGCTTCGGCCACGAGGTGCTCACCGTGGAGGGTGACGACCCCGCCTCGGTGCACGTGCAGCTGGCGGAGGCGCTGGACCGCGCCCACGACTCGATCACCGAGATCTGGCGCGCGGCGCGCGAGGACGGCGATGTCGAGCGCCGACCCTGGCCGATGATCCTGCTGGTCACCCCGAAGGGCTGGACCGGGCCCCGCGAGGTCGACGGCGTCCCGGTCGAGGGCACCTGGCGAGCCCACCAGGTCCCGCTGCCGGGCACCCGTGAGAACGCCGAGCATCGCAGGCAGCTCGAGGAGTGGCTGCGTTCCTACCGCCCGGAGGAGCTCTTCGCGGACGGCATCCCGGTGGCCGAGCTACGCGCCTTCTCACCTCGAGGTGAGCGCCGGATGAGCGCCAACCCACACGCCAACGGAGGGCTGCTGACCCGTCCCCTCCGCCTTCCGGACTTCCGCGACCACGCCGTGCCGGTCAGCTCACCGGGCGCGTCCACGCACGAGCCCACCCGAGTGCTCGGGGACTACCTCGTGGATGTCGTCCGCGACAACGCCGACAACTTCCGCATCTTCGGTCCCGACGAGACGGCGTCCAACCGCCTCGACGCGGTCTACTCGGTGACCGACAAGGTCTTCGCCGGCACGATCCTGCCCATCGACGAACACCTGGCCCACAGTGGTCGGGTGATGGAGGTCCTCTCCGAGCACACCTGCCAGGGCTGGCTGGAGGGCTACCTGCTCACCGGACGGCATGGCCTGTTCAGCTGCTACGAGGCGTTCATCCACATCATCGACTCGATGTTCAACCAGCATGCGAAGTGGCTCAAGACCACGCGGGAGATCCCCTGGCGACCGCGCATCCCGAGCCTGAACTACCTGCTCAGCTCCCACGTATGGCGACAAGACCACAACGGCTTCTCCCACCAGGATCCCGGGTTCATCGACCACGTCGTGAACAAGAAGGCCGAGGTGGTCAGGGTCTATCTGCCACCGGACGCGAACACGCTGCTGTCGACCATGCAGCACTGCCTCGCCAGCGAGCACTACGTGAACGTGGTCGTGGCAGGCAAGCAGCCGTCGTACGACTGGCTCTCGGCCACGGACGCCGACCTCCACTGTGCACGCGGGATCGGGATCTGGGACTGGGCGTCGAACGACGACGGCGACCCCGACGTCGTCGTCGGCTGCGCCGGGGACGTGCCGACCCTCGAGGCGCTGGCCGCGGTGAAGATCCTCCGTGAGCGGCTCCCCGACCTGCGCGTGCGCCTGGTCAACGTAGTGGACCTGATGCGCCTGCAGGACTCCGCCGAGCATCCGCACGGGCTCGACCGCCGCGACTTCGACAACCTCTTCACGACCGACAAGCCGGTCATCTTCGCCTATCACGGCTATCCGTGGCTGATCCACCGGCTGGTCTACCGCCACACCAACGCCGACGGGTTCCACGTGCGCGGCTACAAGGAGGAAGGTACGACGACCACGCCGTTCGACATGGTGATGATGAACGACATGGACCGCTACCACCTGGTCATGGACGTGATCGACCGGACTCCGTCGCTGGGCTCGCGGGCCGCCTCACTGCGCCAGGAGATGGTCGACGCTCGCCGACGGGCCCGTCAGTGGACCCGTGAGCACGGCGACGATCTCCCCGAGGTCCGGGACTGGCGGTGGGACGGCGACGCGGAGTACTGACGGCTCAGCCGGCAGCCTTCGCCGCCGCCTTCTTCTGCTTCTTGTAGTCACGGACCTTCTGCAGCGAGGCCTCGTCGACGACATCGGCCACGGACCGGTAGCCCTCCAGGGCGTAGTCCCCCGCGGCCTGCTCCCAGCCGTCCGGCCGCACCCCCACCTGCTTGGCCAGCAGCGCGACGAATATCTGCGCCTTCTGCTTGCCGAAGCCGGGCAGCTCCTGGACCCGCCTCAGCAGCTCGGCGCCGGAAGTTGCCTCGGTCCAGAGCCGCGTCACGTCGCCGTCGTACTTCGACTCGACCAGCCCGGCGAGCTCCTGCAGCCTGCCCGCCATCGAGCCCGGGAACCGATGGATCGCCGGTGGCTGACTGCACAGCGTCTTGAACTCCTCGGGGTCCGCCGCCGCGATCGCCGCCGGGTCGAGGGTGCCGAAACGGCCGAGCACCTTCCAGCCGCCGCGGAAGGCATGCTCCATGCCGTACTGCTGGTCGAGCATCATGCCGACCAGCACCGCGAAGGGGTACTGGTCGAGGACGTCATCGGCTTCCGGCAATCCGGTCATCTGGAACGACATGACCCCATTGTTCCCCACGCGACGGCGATCCCCGGGTTCTGGCTGCTGTCCGGGTCACGGCGCTCTTTCGTCCGGTGGCCGTCGATTGTTCCAAGACAGCACGCCAGACGCCGTCTTCGATGTCGTCTGCGCCCGATCGATGAGGTGTCAAGGCCCCTCCCGGTCGCCACCACCAGCGACCAGCAACTCGCCAAGGCACGGTTCCACCGTGATGCCATCCACGGATCCAGTCTTAGCGGGTGAGGGCGGCCCGCAGGAGGTCCGGGTCGAGCGCGTGGGCGGTGATGCCGTCGCGACCGGTCATGGTGGTGGCGCAGAGCATCGCGTCGAGGATCGCCTCCTCGGTGGCGTCGATGACCGCGTCGCAGAGTAGATCCTGGGCCGACTGCGGCACGGCGTGCAGCGTCAGCTCGTCGTAGGGCTGGTCGACCACCCCCGCCGCAGGTGGCAGGTCGTTGCCGGTGGAGAACGCCAGCAGCAGGTCACCGCTGAGCGTTTCACCGGTGCCGCCGGTGCGACCGATGCCGAGGGTGGCTCGTTGCGCCAGCCGGTCGCACTGGTGCGGGAGCAGCGGCGCATCGGTCCCGATGATCACGATGATCGATCCGCTGCCGGCTGCTCGGGCGGCCTCGTCGTGTGCGGACGGGATGACATCGGAGCCGATCCGTTCGCCGACCGGGGCACCGTTGACACGGAGCCGAGCCCGGCGGCCGTGGTTGGCCTGGACCAAGACACCCACGGTGTAGCTGCGGTCCCCCAGCGCTACCTGACGAGACGAGCTCCCGATTCCACCCTTGAACTCGTGACAGATCATGCCGGTGCCACCACCGACACCACCTTGCGCGACCGGTCCCGTCGCGAGTGCTGCGAAGGCCGCCGCCACGTGCGCCGGTTCTACATGGAAGCCGTTGATGTCGTTGAGCAGGCCGTCGTAGGTCTCGCCGACCACCGGCAAGCACCAGTAGGCGCCCTCGCCACGCTCGCGATGGACCTGGGCGGCGATCGCGTCGCGCACCGTGCCGACCGAGTGGCTGTTGGTCAACCCGATGGGCGTCGTGAGCTGTCCCGACTCGCGGATCCAGTGCGTCCCGGTCAGCTCGCCGTTGCCGTTGAGCCGGTGGAAGCCGGCCACGATGGGGGTCTCCCAGATCCGGGACCGGGGCTCGATGATGGTCACGCCGGTGCGCACCGGTCCCGTGCCCGGGACCAACCTGCCTTCACCCTCGATCAGGGTGCAGTGCCCGACCCGCACTCCGGGCACATCAGTGATCGCGTTGTTCGGCCCGGTGGGCAGGCCACCGATGACGATGCCGAGGTCACGCGCCCGACGCCCGGCCGGACTCACCTCGGTTGGGCTCACTCGGTGTCCGAGGCCTTTACCGCGAGCACCGGACAGTGCGCATCGAGCAGGATGCGCTGGGCATTGCTGCCCAAGATGAGCTTGCCCACCGGCGACCGGCGGCGCAGCCCGATCACGATGAGCTCGGCGCCGTTCGCCTCGGCGATGCTGATCAGGTCTTCCGCGGGCTCGAAGCCGCGCACCATCTCACGGATCTCGTATGCCACGCCGGCGTCGTCGAGCATCTTGCCGATCCGGTCCATGGCCACCTCGACCTTGCGGGCCTCGCTGCCGTCGAACTCGTCGCCACCGCGGTGGGAGTTGACCACGACCAACTTGCTGCCGCGCAGCTTCGCCTCGTCGATCGCGCGCACCAAGGCCGCTTCGCCCTCCGGCTTCAAGACGTATCCCACCACGACGGTGCCCATCCACCACTCCTTCGTCACGTGCGGCCCGTCAGTCGAGCCCACGGTTGCACGGTATCGAACGCGGAGTCGGCGCGCAGCCTGTGGAGGGGGGCCACCGTCCTCGGCCGTCGTCGGGCAGGCTGGTTCGGTGTCGACCGGAGTGTCCGCCGGACTCACCGAGCCGCTCCCCCGCTGGCTTCGCCGCGGCCTGCGTGCCTCGGTGTTCGAGCTGCGCGACCTGGGTCGCAGCAAGGCGTTCCCGGCGCTGCTCAGCCTAGGCGTCCCCGGCGGTCCGCGACTGGTCTGGTTGATCCCGACCACGCCCACGGACGTCGCGCTGCGGGCCGAGCTGGTGGCTGCACTGCTGCTGCGCGCCCGGGGGGTGACCGGCACGCCGGTGTGCTGGCTGACCCGCTCAGGTCACTCCAGCTGGCACGAGCTGGAGGCGCTGTGGCTGCCGGCGGCCCGACTGGCGTACGACGAGGCGGGCGTGCCGCTGGTCTGGGTAAGCGTCACCCGGTGTGCCTGGTGGGACCCACGCAGCGATCTCAGCACGCACTGGAAGCGACCCCGCGTGCGCTGACCGGCCAGCGGACTCGGTCAGCAGGCTCGGTCAGGTCCAGGTGTGCACCGGCTGGTTGGTGTGCATGTTCTCCCAGTACTCCGCCAGCACGGCGCGCAGGGCGTCGTAGCGGCTCATGTCGCTGCGGGTGGCCATCTTGTCCACGAACCACGACGCACCGTTGACGCCGGTCAGGCAGCGCTGCTCGATGATCCCCAGCAGCCGATCCCGCTCAGCTGGGTCGACACCCCACGAGTCGAGCCCTTGATGGGCCAGCGGCAGGAGGCGTCGCAAGACGAGCTCGGTCGCACGCACCTGGCCGATGCCTGGCCAGTAGAGCTGCGCCTCGATGCCGAGCTGAGCGGCGACGTGGAAGTTCTCCTCGGCGGCGCTGAAGGACATCTGGGTCCACAGCGGCCGATCGTCCTCCGCGAGGGAGCGCACGAGTCCGAAGTAGAACGCGGCGTTGGCGATCAGGTCGGACACCGTCGGGCCGGCGCCGAGGATGCGGTTCTCGACGCGCAGGTGCGGCACGCCGCCCTGGATGTCGTAGACGGGGCGGTTCCACCGATAGATGGTGCCGTTGTGGAGCCGAAGCTCGTGCAGCGCGGGGATCCCGCCAGCCTCGAGCACGGCTACGGGATCCTCCGGATCGGTGATCGGCAGCAGCGCCGGGAAGTAGCGGACGTTCTCCTCGAACAGGTCGAAGACCGACGTGATCCAGCGCTCGCCGAACCACACCCGTGGCCGCACCCCCTGAGCCTTGAGCTCCTCGCTGCGGGTATCGGTGGCCTGCTCGAAGAGCGGGATCCGCGTCTCCTGCCACAGCTGCTTGCCGAGGAGGTACGGCGAGTTCGCCGCCAGGGCGAGCTGCACGCCGGCGATCACCTGGGAGGCGTTCCAGTAGTCCGCGAAGTCCTCTGGAGCGGTCTGCACGTGGAACTGGGTGCTGGTGCACGCGGCCTCGGGCAGGATCGAGTCGGTGGTGGTGCGCAATCGCTCCGTGGGACCGGCGATGTCGATGGTGATGTCCTCGCCGCGCGCCTGGAGGATCTGCTCGCTGAGCAGGGCGTAGCGCGGATTGGCGCTGATCGAGCTCGGTGTCATGTGACCCTCGGCGAGCGTCGGCAGGATCCCGATCATCACCAGGTGGGCGCCGATGGCAGAGGACTTGTGCTCGGCATCGTTGAGGCTGCGGCGCAGGCTCTGCTCGAAGGTGGTCAGCCCGCCCTCGCGCAGCTTCGCGGGCTGCACGTTCATCTCGATGTTGAACTGCCCGAGCTCGGTCTGGAAGTCCGGGTCGGCGATCGCCTCCAGCGCCTCGGCGTTCTTCAGCGCCGGGTCGCCCTCCCAGTCGACCAGGTTGAGCTCCACCTCGAGACCGGTCATCGGGTCGTCGGTGTCGAACCTCGACTCCCGCAGCATCCGCTCGAAGACATCGAGGCAGCGGCGCACCTTCTCCCGGTGCCTGGTGCGATCTGCCCGCGAGAACTCCTGGGCGGGGACGTCTTCTCCCATGGCCTGACCTTAGTGGTCAGTGGTGGATCTCGGAACGTCCGTCCGCCGGCGGCAGCCGGCGACCCATCGCGCCGTCCGATCACTCTGGGTCGGCTGCCGAGTCGCTGCCCCAGGTCGACGGTGGCACGGCGCGCATCAGCGCCTCGGCCAGGGCGCTGGCGAGCGCATCTCGCGGCGACTCCTCGAAGCACCGGTCGACGGCACACCAGGCCAACGCGCCGTGTCCGACCAACCAGGCGGCGAAGCCGAGCAGCACCGCCGGCGCGGCGACGTAGCCCGGTGGAGCGGCCCGCACCACCTCGGTCCAGAAGCGCACCTGGGCATCGGCGAGCGAGTGGTCGAGGGTGAACCAGGCGTGGTCGCGCAACTCGATGTCTTGGAGATCTGCCAGCAGACGCGCGAGATCCTCCGGTGACAGGTCGGTGCCGGCCGTCCCTCGCGCGACGGTGGCGGTCAACCAGGCGACCTCCTCACCGTGCTGCTCGTCGGAGATGCCCTGATCGGACCTGCCGCCTGGCTCGGGGATCGCCTGCAATGCGCTGACGACCGCTTCGATCGCTTCGGGATCTGGTCCGATCGACTGGCCGAGAGCCTCGCGGGACGGAAGTGTCACCTGGCCGCGGAGCACGGCATCGGCGAGGAACGGATGGTGAGAGATGTCGTACGCCGTGCCGCGGCGTGGGCGGGTGCCGACCAGGGCGGGAAACCAGCGCCCGTTGGTCACACGCAGCGCGTCGCGAATCTGGACCCCCTCTCGGCGGAGCGTCTGCTGGACCCTGTCGAACGCTCGGCGCGCCGCGGGACCGGACTCGGTGTAGAGCACGAGCACCACTTCAGGGACACCGTGGCGACGGACCGGGTCGAGCAGGGCGTCGATGACCTCGGCCAGGTCTCGCGGGGTGCGCGGTAGATCGATGCGCGCATGGAAGCATCGCGGCAGGCCGAAGGTGAGCATGACGATCGACTCCTCGGG
>JBDHZT010000150.1:0-8542 GCA_039811985.1 Nocardioidaceae bacterium
GTCCTCCTAAGACGTCGGGTGCAGGTTCGAGTCCTGCCGGGGGCACCGAAGTCTCTCGGCCGGATCGAGCCGACAACAACGACCTTGTGCCATCGAGCAGCCGAAGGAGGTGACCGGCACATGGAGATGAGGATCGACGAACTCCTGGACAGCAAGGGCGTGACGGTGGCCTACAGGTACCCCACGCCGCGTGCGCTCACCTGGAGCTGTGAGGGATACGCGAACCCCGACGTCTTCGACCCGACTGACGACGGGGCCCTGGTCGAGGCCCAGGCCGTCTGCGCCGTCTGCGTCGTACGGTCGGCATGCTTGGCTCTCGGCGTGAGTCGGGACGAGTGGGGCGTCTGGGGAGGTGTCCTGCTCGAGGGCGGCAAGCCCATCGAGAAGGTCAAGAAGCGGGGTCGGCCCAAGCGGACGACCGCCGCGTGAGTACCACCGCACCGGCTGCGTGCGGGGCGCGAAAGCGCCGCAGGGATTCCCAGCAGCCATACCCCCTTAGTCCAACGGAGAAGGCACCGGTCTACGAAACCGGGGATCCAGGTTCGATTCCTGGAGGGGGTGCTGTGACTGTGGTGTAGCGGGTCTGCACGCCAGATTGTGGCTCTGGAGGTCCTCGGTTCGATTCCGGGCAGTCACCCCGCCGGTGTTGCTCATGCTGGCTGAGCACCGTCCTTGTAAGACGGCCAACACGGGTTCGATTCCTGTCACCGGCTCTGGTCCCCACAGGACCTTCGCGGATGTGGCCCGACTGGCCGGGCGCCTGCCTTCCAAGCAGGAGGAAGCGGGTCCGAGTCCCGCCGTCCGCTCCGCGCCCTCAGCAGCGGACCTGCCTCCGGCCCTCCGAAGGCTGGCAGCCTGGTTCGAGTCCAGGTGAGGGCACTACAAACCCAACCGACCAAACGCCAAAGGAGGCGATCATGATGACCAACACTCACGGCTTCCCGGTCGCCCTCCCCGGCGCCCAGGCCGAAACCCTGATGTGGGCCCACCCACATGAGGTGGAGCCTGCAGCGCTTGACCAGCTGCGCAACATCTCTCGCCTGCCCTGGGTGCACGGCGTACGAGTGATGCCGGACGTCCACCTGGGCAAGGGGGCAACCGTCGGCTCGGTGGTCGCGATGCGCGACGCGGTGTCGCCATCTGCGGTGGGCGTCGACATCGGCTGCGGCATGCAGGCAGTCCGCACCAGCCTGACCCTGGACGATCTCCCCGACGACCTGCACCAGTTGCGGCTCGCGGTCGAGGCCGCCGTACCGGTGGGGTTCGCCTCGCACGACTCGGCACCGAATGTGAAGCGGCTCGGCATTGACCACGGCCGGTACGGCGGCTGGTCGGCGTTCTGGGGCGGATTCGGTGGCCTCCATGCAGGCGTGCAGGACCGCGAGCGCAAGGCGATGCAGCAGATGGGCACGCTCGGCGGCGGCAACCACTTCCTCGAGCTAACCGTCGACGACGACCAGCAGGTGTGGCTGATGCTGCACTCGGGGTCGCGAAACATCGGCAAGGAGCTCGCCGAACGGCACATCAACGAAGCCAAGGGGCTCGACCACAACCTCGACCTGCCCGATCGGGACCTGGCGGTGTTCCTCGCCGGCACGCCAGAGATGGACGCA
Source organism: Nocardioidaceae bacterium (assembly GCA_039811985.1). Classification (GTDB taxonomy): domain Bacteria; phylum Actinomycetota; class Actinomycetes; order Propionibacteriales; family Nocardioidaceae; genus Nocardioides. The sequence goes on from JBDHZT010000150.1 coordinate 1,614, forward strand.
TACCTCACCGACCTCTACTGGGCGCAGGAGTACGCCGCCCGGAACCGTGCGGTGATGATGGCGCTCCTCCAGCAGGTCGTCACCGAGGCGTTCGCCGGCCGCGGACTCGATGTCGCGTACGGCGAGCAGATCTCCGCCCACCACAACTACGTGGCACAGGAGACGCTCTCGGACGGGACCGAGCTGATCGTGACCCGCAAGGGTGCGATTCGGGCTGGCCGTGGCGGCTACGGGCTCATCCCCGGCTCCATGGGCACCGGGTCCTACGTGGTGAAGGGCCTCGGCAACGAGGCGTCCTACTGGTCGGCCTCGCACGGGGCCGGCCGGAAGATGTCGCGGACCAAGGCCAAGCGCACCTTCACCGTCGAGGACCTGGCTGCTCAGACCGCAGGGGTGGAGTGCCGCAAGGACGCCGGGGTGATCGACGAGATCCCCAGCGCCTACAAGGACCTCGTTGCCGTCATCGAGGCCCAGAACGACCTCGTCGAGGTCGTCGCACGGCTCACCACGCTCATGTGCGTGAAGGGCTGAACCAGCGTCCCGCCGGCGTCGAGCAGGCGTCGGCGGGACGCGCAATCCAACCAAACGAGAGGAGGCCCCATGGGCACCATCACGCAACTCCCCGCAGCAACGCCGGACAAGTTCGAGCGAGTCTGGGCCTCCTTGCCCAGCGCCGACCGCATCGTGCTGCTCGGACACGACCGGCCGGAACTCACCCCTGAAGACAAGGTGAAGCTGGCTGCCGTCGCCCGGAACCTCAGCCGCTCGATTCGCGATGGCCGACGACTCACTGCTCGGCGCCGAACCTGAAGCACCGCAACTTGACGAGACCCCAGGAAAGGAGGTGTCAGCGGTGAGCACCACGACCGTGGCCCTGTCCTCGGTGACACTGCTGAACGCCTCCTACGAGCCACTCGGCAAGGTGTCGTTCAAGCACGCCGTCCGCATGCTCTTCCGCGAGGTAGCAACCGTGGAGGAGGGCCATCTGGACCGCATGATCGGGCCACATCCGTGGCCGAGGGTCATTCGGCTGGTGCGTTACGTCGCGGCGAAGTGGATGTATCGGCCAGCCGGCTACTCCCGGACGGGTGTGCTGAAGCGCGACCGGCACCGCTGCGGTTACTGCGATGCAAGGGCCACCACGATCGACCACGTGCTCCCCGCGAGCCGCGGAGGCCCGTGGTCGTGGCTGAACACGGTTGCGGCCTGTGAGAAGTGCAATCTGCGCAAGGCCGACCGGACACCACAGGAAGCCCGCATGCGGCTGCTTGTGGAGCCGTACGTGCCGACCCGCGTGCAGTTGGCGGCCTGCTGACGGATATGCCGGACCGTTCCGGGCGTCACGCTCGGTCGGTCCGGCTGGCAAGGCGCCGACGAGTGGCCCCTTGGCCGAGAGGTTCAGGCAGCGGTTTGCAACACCGCGCACCCCGGTTCGAGTCCGGGAGGGGCTTCGGCTGCTGTCCACTATTGCGTCGCCCAAAAAGCCTTAGGCGCCCAGGTGTGTAGACCCCTACACTCCTGGAAAGACAAAAGAACAGCGGATGGTTCGGGTGGGCCGGAGACCGTCGGTTAACGGATCCTGGTGTTGCGGGTTCGAGTCCCGCCCTCGCCTCGGCGAGGTAGCTCAATGGCAGAGCACATGATTCCGGTGGTCGCTACCACGCCCACCCGAACCCTGTACGAGAGCGGGCCGGAGCAATTCGATTACCTGGTACATGGCGGTTGGGGTTCGCGTCCTCTTCAAGTTCCGCCGGCGACGAACGTCGTCTCTTCCGGAGGGCACACACATGCCCCGCTCTACCCACAGTTGACGATGGGCGGTGGCGGGCCGGAGCGGATCGGTTACCTCTCCCTGTTAAGGAGACCCTCGGAGGAGGGTCACCCGGCCAAGCCGGGCCTGTCCGGTGCGCACAACACGCCCGCCACCACCTTCGTCGGCTCCAGAAGGAGATTGATCATGGACGTCCTGCGCACGCTCGGCATCCGCCGGACACCGCAGTCGGAGCGAGCCGATTCCGGTCAGCGCCGCAACGCGGCCGGTGGTTACGCCTTCACGCTCGACGACGCGGCACGTCTGCGTCGCTTCCTGGTGCTCGGGGTCGACGGCGGCACCTACTACGCCTCACCGCGCGACCTCGCCCGCGAGAACGCGGAGGTCGTGACCCGGATGGCGCAGGAGGACCCGGAGACGCTGGTCTCGACCATCGTCGAGGTGTCGCAGACGGGCGCTGCCCCCAAGCAGAACCCGACGCTGTTCGCGCTGGCGCTAGCCGCGTCGTACCCGGAGTCTTCGGAACTCGCGCTGGCGGCGCTGCCGAAGGTGGCGCGCACGGGCACGCACCTGTTCCTGTTCGCCGAGTACGTCGAACAGTTCCGCGGCTGGGGTCGTGGTCTGCGCCGTGCGGTGGGCGCTTGGTACACCTCGCGCGACGCAGAGAACCTGGCGTACCAGGTGGTCAAGTACCGCCAGCGCGAGGGCTGGTCGCACCGCGACCTGCTGCGACTGTCGCACCCGGACACCACGGTGCCCGAGACAAAGGATGTGTTCGACTGGATCGTCCGAGGCTCCATCGGCGAGCACACGCCGGCCCTCATCGATGGCTTCGTGCGCGCCCAGGAGGCAACGGACCCGCAGACCTGGTCCGCGCTCGTGCGCGAGCACAGGCTCTCGTGGGAGATGTTGCCCGACCAGGCGCTCGGCGAAGTGGCTGTGTGGGACGCGCTGCTCGACACCGGTCTGCCGCAGACGGCACTGACGCGTCAACTGCCGCGGCTCACGCGGCTTGGCATGCTGCCCGACCTGGGTGGCCGGACTGACGAGGTCGTCTCGCAGCTGACCGATGCTGATCGCCTGCGCGCCGGTCGGATTCACCCGGTCAATGTGCTGGTCGCGCAGCGGACGTACGCCGCAGGCCGGTCGGCTCGTGGTGCCGGCGAGTGGACGCCTTCAAGGAAGGTGACCGACGCGCTTGACGCCGCGTTCTACACCGCGTTCGACGCCGTCGAGCCGTCCGGCAAGCGCACACTGCTGGCGGTCGACGTCTCCGGGTCGATGGGGGTGCCCATCTCTGGCATGCCGATCACGGCGCGCGAGGCGTCGGCGGCGCTGGCGCTGGCGCAGCTGGCCACGGAGCCGTCGGCGACCGCGGTCGGCTTCACCACGCTGAACGGTCGCGACTGGCACGACACGGCGCTGAAGCCGCTTGCGATCTCACCGCGCCAGCGGCTGGACGACGCACTGAAGGTGGTCGACGCGATGCCGATGTCGGGGACCGACTGCGCGCTGCCGATGGTGTACGCGACCGAGAAGAGGCTCAAGGTCGACACGTTCGTGGTCTACACGGACAACGAGACCTGGGCCGGTCGCATCCACCCACCCCAGGCGCTGGCGGAGTACCGACGCAGGTCCGGGATTGACGCGAAGCTGATCGTGGTTGGGATGACCGCCACGGAGTTCACCATCGCCGACCCGTCCGACCCCGGCATGCTTGATGTTGTCGGCTTCGACGCGGGGGTGCCCTCACTGATCACCGAGTTCGCGCGTGGCCTCTGACCCGTTGGGCGGAATCCGGAGTCGCGCCCGGGGCGGTGCCAAGACTGGTGCCGCCCCGAGGCGTGCCAAGGCCGCACGCGGGACGTCAGAGGCTCGGGCAGCGCGCGCAAAGGAACTCCATGCGAAGGCAGCGGAAGCAGACCGCATCGCTGAGCAATACCGTGCCGAGCGAGACCGGCTGATCCACCAGTTGCGTGACGAAGACCCTCAACGTTGGAGCTACGGGGCACTGGCCGCAGCGCTGGGATGCAGCCGCGAGTTGATAGCCCTGATCGTCAAACGCAAACGCACGACGTAGCAGCCACAAACCAGGGCGTCACGACCGGCCGGATGAGTGGGCGGGAGGGCCAGGTCCCCTGAACTTCACCGAATCCCGATGTGCTCCCGCTTCCAGCGCCAGCCCGCCATCGACGGCCGCGCAGTCACCTTCGGCTGAATCGCGTGGAAGGTCGCGGGCCATTTTGAGGGCTGCTTCTTGAGTAGGCCGAGAACTTCGTTCGCGACCGACTCCGGGTCTTTGCCCTCCCTAGGCACTCGCACGAAGACTTGGAAGTTGTTGTCCGCGGTCATGAACGAGACGACGAACAGCGAAGGGTTGCGATGGTCCGCGGTCGCCCAGGAAATCCGGAGGCCTCGGTCGGCGAGCGAGGCAGCTTCAGCGCCTTCGATCACGAGCCGAGCCGTCGTGTCTTGGGGCCGCTCCCAGCCGTGGTCTGCGGCGACTCGCGCTACCTCAGCGGCGTACTGCTCCGCCTTGAAGGTCACGCCGTGACGCATCGGAACCTCGTGCAGCCAGTCCCAGTGGACGACGTCACCGTCACGGACGATGTTCACGTCCGTCACGCCGCAGCCGTACTCGCCGCACTCGCAGCGAGCAATGGGTACCCGGTGGGTCGTCGGGGTGGCCTGGAGGCGGTTTTCGGGGATGAGTACGTCGAACGGGTCCATGCCCATACCGGCGCCCTTCGACGTCATTTCGACACCGTCGACGTAGACCAGGAGCTGGTGGCCGCTGACTTCCTTGCCGGCGGGTGCGACTTCGAAACGGATCGACTCTTTTGGCAAGCGGGAGAAGATCCGGCCGCCGCTCATGACCCGCTTCCATGGGTCGATGCCACCGGGGCGGGGGATCCGCAACTGATCGAGTGTGTCATCCAACAGCGACTGGATCTCGTCCGACCGATCCGACGCTGATGCTCCGGCCAACTCGCGCAGAGCTGGCGAGTCGAGCCCATCCACGAGAGCCTGCACGGCACCGTCGATCAGATCCTTGGCGTCATACCCAGGCGCGTCGGCCCACCGGCAGGCGGCGTCGTACAACCGCTGCTCGGGGGAGGTCTCGTCGACGGCCACCCTGCAATCCTCCCGCACGCGGACACCGAGGCCCACCGAGTTGTTGGCCACCAACGCAAGCCTTCTTGATCTCTTGGCAGAGTTCGAGCGCCTCCTCACGTCCGACGACCGCTCGCCGTGAGCGGTCTGACGGCAGTAGCAGACTCCCGACCCTCCCGAGACTAGTGTCGGGAGGTGATGAGTTTCTGGAGCCAGCACCGAGAGTTGCTGCCGAATGGCGTGGTCGCGGAGCGCCTTCCGCTGGGACGGGCCGCGGGTCGTTGGTGGGCTTCGTTCGTCTACACCCAGAGTGAGGGAACGTCTCTTCCTCCCGACGTGTGGAGGCGAGTCTTCAACTCGGCCTGGGTGCACGACCCGGACGGCCTGCTCGATGGCGTGGGCGGCGCTGGTGGTGGGGACGACCTCGAGTTCGAGTACACCTGGGAGCTGGTCGATCACGGCGCCAGCCGGGCTCGGGTCACCTACGTGGTGGATCGTGAAGAGGTCGGGAGCGAGGTGCTCACGCTTGACCCCGCGGACCGCCGGGGGTGCTTCGCCGTCCGGCTCCCCGATGGCTCCTTGGTTGAGCGCCTCCCGATCGGTCACGCTCAAGGTAAATGGCGCGTGCTGTGGGTCCGCAGCGACGTACCTGCAGCAGAGGTCGAGGAGGACGAGGATGAAGACGACCTGACGGTGACCGGAGAGCGCCTCGTCCGTCTTCGATCCCCTGCTGGCCCCATGAGAAGACTGGGTGCCTCAGGTGTGACTGGGGGCGCCATCCAGCCGTTCGGCGTGGCGCTGTCCGACACTCTCACGCACCTCGAGGCCGACTACCTGTACGAGAACGAGGTCGTGGACTCCGAGGTCCTACCTCTCCCCAGCCCGCGGTGAGTCAGCAGCTGAGGGCGGGCATCAGATCTGACGAGTGTCCGTCCCGAGGGGCTCATGGCGGCGGGGACGTGGCAGGCGAGGCGTACGGCGGTCAGCGTAGAGGCGAGCGCTGACGGCCGGGGTCGGGCAGCGTCGGCATCTCGGTGCCCGTGTGCCGCCCGACGAGCACGGCGCGGGTCACCGCTGCGGAGCCGAAGCGGTCGCGGACCCGGTCGAGTGCCTGGTCGAGGCTGCGGGCCGCGACCTCTTGGTCGAAGAGCGGCAGCTCCAGCTGTTCGGCGCCGTGGGCGTCGACCAGCCCGGAGATCGTGATGCCGAGCAGGGTGCAACCGCGCTCCTGGATCATCGGCCAGGCGATCCCGAGCAGCCGCCGGCCGGCGTCGAGCCAGGCCGCCGTCGCGGCCGTCGAGTGCGCGATCGTGGTGGACCGGGTCGCGCGGGTGAAGTCGTCGAACCGCAGCCGCAGGGTGAACGTGCGGCCGATCCGCTCGCCACCGCGCAGCCGACGGGAGACCCGGTCGACCAGGGCGGCGAGCAGCGCGTCGAGCTCGTCGCGGCTCTTGCGCCGGCCGGCCCGGCCGATCGCGCACTGGGAGCCGATCGACCGCCGTCGCCGGCCCACCTCGACCGGCCTGGGGTCGCGCAGGTTGGCCAGCGCCCACAGGTGCCGACCAGCCGCCTGGCCCACCGCGGCGGTCAGCTCGAGCTCCTCCCGTGCGGCCAGCTGGCCGATGGTGCGGATGCCGTCGCGGTGCAGCTTGGCCGCGGTGACCTTGCCGACACCCCATAGCCGCTCCACCGGGAGCGGGTGCAGGAACTCCCGTTCGCCCTCGGGCGGGACCCGCAGCAGGCCGTCCGGCTTGCTGACCGCACTGGCCACCTTGGCGAGGTACTTCGTGCGGGCGACCCCGACCGAGATCGGTAGCCCCACCTCCTCGCGCACCCGCGCGCGCAGTCTGACTCCGACGGCTTCCGGCTCGCCTACCAGCCGGCGCAGCCCGCCGACGTCGAGGAACGCCTCGTCGATCGAGATGCCCTCGACCAGCGGTGTGGTGTCCTCGAAGATCGCGAACACCGCGCGGCTCGCCTCGACGTACGCCGTGAACCGCGCCGGCACCACCAGCGCGTCGGGGCACAGCCGCAGCGCCTGCCG
>JBDHZT010000151.1:0-8450 GCA_039811985.1 Nocardioidaceae bacterium
ACCCCTGCTTCGCTGTCCCAAGAAGTCGGCCGCGCGCTCGGCACCCAAGCCGGCCCGGCCCGCATCCGCGAGGTCACCACCTCCGCAGGCTTCACCCACTTCCGCTCGGCAGCCGAGACCCCCTTCCACCGGGTCCTGGAGGTACGTCACTGAGCCGCGCGTGACAGTCGGGCGGGCCGGCGCGGCGGGGTTGCGGTGGGCTCGCGTTCCTGCGGCTCGGACGGGGAGGGAGGCCCCCGCCAGGGCGTGGATGGGCCTGGCCCCCCGGAGCGAGCGCCAGCGAGCGGAGGGGTGGTTGCCCGGCGGGGGCCTCCCTCCCCGGCAGGGCCGCAACCCGCGAGCGCACCGCAACCCCGCACCACAGGGCCAGGGCAGAGCTCAGGCGGCGTCGGAGGTGAGGATGACGGTGAGTCGATCCATCTTCATCGGGGCGACGGCCGGCTGGAGGCGGCGGATGCCCAGGTCGAGCCCGAGCTGCTTGGCCTCGGTCTGGAGGCGCTTGGGGTAGTAGATCGTGGAGGCGGGGATGGTGCCGTACCAGTTGTCCGAGCCGACGACCTGCCACCCGATCCGCTGGGCCTGGGTGGCCACCTTGCCTGCGAGGCCGGTGATGCCGGAGTTGTTGTAGACCTCGACGTAGATCCGGTCGCGGTGGATGGCGGGCTTCTTCGGCTTCTGCTTCCTGGCCGGAGGCTCACTCTCCGATGGAGAGGAGGACGGGGCGGCGACCGGGGTGATCTCTCGCTCGGTCGGGGCCTGGTGTCGGGTGAGCACGAAGGCGAGGCCGGCCATCGCCACCGCGATGACGGTGAGCATGACGACAGGCGAGGGCAAGGCTGCGCCTCTCTCGCCTCGGAACCGCGCACGGCGATCCCGGGCAGCCCCCCGCTGGCCCGACATCAAAGCGACCTAGATCTCGAAGCCGAGCCGCCGCGCGGAGCGCTGCCGCTGGCGGGTGGCGCGCAGTCGGCGCAGCCGACGAACCAGGAGCGGATCGGCCTCGAGCGCCTCCGGCTTGTCGATCAGCGCGTTGAGCACCTGGTAGTAGCGGGTCGAGCTCATGTCGAACTTCTCGCGGACCGCGGACTCCTTGGCGCCGGCGTACTTCCACCACTGCCGTTCGAACTCCAAGATCTCCAGGTCGCGGTCGCTGAGCCTCGGCTGTTCAGAGGCCCGGCCGACGGCGGCGTGCGCGGCATCCATCGCAGCAGTGCTCCCGTGTGGTGTGGTGGTGTCGGACCTCTACTGTATGCGACGAACTACACCAGTGTCATTCGCTGCGGCGTTTCGCCCGGCGCGAGTCGCGACACGGCGGCACGTAGGCTGAGGTCGTGACGACTGCCTCCTCGGGACAGCCGGCCGATGGCCTCCAGGCGGACCTGGTCATCGTGGCCAATCGGCTGCCCGTCGACCGGGTGACCGAGTCCGACGGCACCCAGTCCTGGCGGACCTCCCCTGGTGGCCTGGTCACCGCGCTGGAGCCCGTGTTGCGCGCCAGCGGCGGCGCCTGGATCGGCTGGTCGGGCGGAACCGATCACATCGAGCCCTTCGAGCAGGACGGCGTACACCTGGTGCCCGTCCAACTCGACGACCAGGAGATCGAGGAGTTCTACGAGGGCTTCTCGAACGCGACCCTGTGGCCGCTCTATCACGACGTGGTGGCGCCGCCGCAGTTCCACCGTGAGTGGTGGGACTCCTATGTGCGGGTGAATCGGCGCTTCAGCGAGCGTGCCGCGCAGGTCGCGACGGAGGGCTCGATGGTGTGGGTGCAGGACTACCAGCTCCAGCTGGTGCCGCAGATGCTGCGCGAGCTGCGGCCGGACCTGCGGATCGGCTTCTACCTGCACATCCCCTTCCCGCCGACCGAGCTGTTCGTGCAGCTCCCCTGGCGGCGCCAGATCCTCGAGGGACTGCTCGGCGCCGACCTGATCGGCTTCCAGACGCCCGGCGGCGCGGCGAACTTCGTCCGCCTCGTGCGGCAGCGAGTCGGCCACCGCACGAAGAGCTCGAGCATCTATCTGCCCGACGGCCGGGTGGTCCGGGCGCGCTCCTTCCCGATCTCGATCGATGCCGCCGGCTTCGAGGAGCTGGCCCGAACGCCCGGGGTGGAGGAGCGGGCGAAGGAGATCCGGGAGGCGCTCGGATCGCCGGAGCATGTGTTCTTGGGCATCGACCGGCTGGACTACACCAAGGGCATCTACGCCCGGCTGCGTGCTTTCGGCGAGCTGCTCCGCGACGGTGACCTGACGGTCGAGGACGCCGTCTTCGTCCAGGTCGCCACTCCGTCGCGGGAGCGGGTCGAGGAGTATCGCCGCCTGCGTGACGAGATCGACATGTTGGTGGGGCGGATCAACGGGGTGTACGGCGAGATCGGCAACCCGGCGATCTCCTACCTGCACTCCTCCTACCCCCGCGAGGAGATGGCCGCGCTCTATCGGGCCGCCGACGTCATGGTCGTCACGCCGTACCGCGACGGGATGAACCTGGTGGCGAAGGAGTACGTCGCCTGCCGCGTCGAGGAGGACGGCGCGTTGGTGTTGTCGGAGTTCGCCGGAGCCGCCCACGAGCTGCGGCAGGCGTGGCTGGTCAACCCGCACGACATGAACGGCCTGAAGTCGGTGCTCCTCGCCGCCAGCCGCGCGACACCCCGCGATCAGACCCGACGGATGCGAGCGATGCGGCGCCAGGTGATGGAGCACGACGTCAAGCACTGGGCTGACACGTTCCTCGGGCAGCTCGGTGCGGTGCCCGTCGAAGAGTCCGCCGGGAGGCGCGGTTAGTTTGGGCCCATGGATCTGATCCCCAAGCCCGGTCAGGTCGTGTCGGCGGCCGCCAATGTGGCTCATTCGGTGATGTACGGCGGTCTGGCCGACCTGCGCACCATGCCTCGGACCCTGATCTACGACGGGACGCGGCGCGAGCTCTACCACTACCGACCTGCCGAGGATGTCCCGTCGAGCGGTGATCCCGTCCTCTTGGTCATGCCGCTCGCCGCGCCGTCGTACTGCTTCGATCTGCGCCGCGGTTGCTCGCTGGTCGAGCACCTGGTGCAGCAGGGCCGGCCGACCTACCTGGTGGAGTATGGCCGCGTCTCCTTCGCGGACCGCCGGCTGGGCATGGAGCATTGGGTCGACGAGGTCATTCCCGCCGCCATCCGCGAGACCTCGGCGCACGCGGGTGGCCGGCCGGTGCACGTGGTCGGCTGGTCGCTGGGCGGGGTCTTCGGGCTGCTGGCGGCCGCGGACCAGTCCGATCTGCCGATCGCGAGCGTGACCGCGGTGGGGACACCATTCGACGTGCAGCAGGTCCCCCTGGTCGCGCCGCTGCGGCCGCTGCTCAACCTCACCGACGGCCGCGGAGCGATCACCCGCGCCTACCGCGCGATCGGCGGAGCTCCGACGCCGCTGGTGACCTGGGCCTTCCAGCTCGCCTCGCTCCAGAAGCTGGTCACCAAGCCGCTCGCCGTCGCGGTGAACCTCGACGACCGTGACTACCTCGCCCAGCTCGAGGCGGTGGATCGGTTCACGCGGAACATGACCGCCTATCCCGGCCGCACGTTCGGCCAGCTCTACCACCGCTTCGTGAAGGGCAACGCGCTGCGCAGCGGCCAACTCGAGCTGTCGGGACGGACCATCTCGGTCGCCGACATCACCGCGCCCGTGCTGGTGTTCGCGGGGGCAACCGACGGCATCGCCCCGGTCCGCTCCGTCGAGGTCCTCGTCCCGATGCTGACCGGCTCCCGGGAGGTGCGCTTCGAGATCGTGCCCGGCGGCCACCTCGGCATGCTCACCGGCCGGGCCGCCAGGGACACCACCTGGCGCGCGCTCGACGAGTGGATGGCCCAGTGGGACGGCCAGGCAGTCCCCGCCAAGAGGACCTCCACCAAGAAGGCCCCTGCTGCCACGAAGGCGTCGGCCAAGAAGACGCCGGCCACGAAGACGCCGGCCAAGAAGACGACCGCCAGGAAGGCCTCCCCGACGAGGGCGGCCGCGAAGAAGGCACCAGCCAAGAAGGCGCCAGTCAAGGCCCCCGCGAAGAAGGCGCCGGCTAAGAAGACGGCCGCTGCCAAGGCGCCCGCCAAGAAGACCTCAGCAAAGAAAGCGCCACCCAAGAAGGTCTCGCCTCGGAAGAGTCCCGCGGGCAGCAAACGCGCGGCACCAGCAAAGAAGGCTGGCTCTAGCACGAGCACGATCGGCACCAACCGCAGTCGGCGCTACGGGTCGGCTGGATCCCGGTCGCTGAATCAGTAGCTGACCACGGGCATCACGTGGTCACGCCTCCGGACTGCCATGTAGCCCCGGCCTCAAGGCTCGCGCCGAGAGGAGTGCCGCAGCCGCCGTGCCGAGCACGCACGCGGTGAGGAGCGCGGCGATCTGGCTCCCGGGCAGCGAGATGACCCAGTAGCCCTCGAACCGCGGCACCGACGCCAGCACGGGAAGCACCCCAGAGAGGACGCCGACTCCGAGACCAACGAGCAGGATCATTGCCTCCTGGTAGAGGACGCACTGGCGGATCCATCTCGGGGGCACACCGTTGGCGAGAAGCACGCCCAAGGTCGGCCGCAGCTCTGCGACCCGGCCGGCGGCGCTGATCGTGATCATCAGCAGCGCCGTCACGGCGAGGAGCACGGCGGTGGCGGCCAAGCCGGTCGGCGGGATGGGCGGCGGTGGTTTCTGGTAACCCGCGACCAGTTGCTCGTCCAGGCCCGCGTCGCGCAGGGCGGCCTGGATCTCGGGCGCCAGCGAGTCCGGGGCACTGGTGAGGATCAGCTCCCCCTCGCTGAGCGGGAGGTCGTGGCTCCGCGCGGTCGAGGTCAGGATCATTCCGGCCACCCCTCGTGCCCAGTCCACTCGTGGCCAGTCAACACTCAGCGCCTTCAGTTCAGCCAGCGGCCTCCGTCGCCCCTCAAGGGTGAACACAACGGTGGCATCCCCTGGGGCTGCCGTCTCTCCCTCGGCGCGGTTGAGCCAGCGAACCAGGCCACCCGCGCGCAGCACGCTCCCGAACCGGTCTTCCCAGGCGTCGCCGAGCAGTGCCGCCGCCTGATCGACGCTGTCGACCGCCATCACATATTCCTCGTCGTTCGCGACGACGACATGGCGCTTGTCGTGGTCCTCGGGACTCAGAAAGCGAAGCTGGACCGCCTCTGCACGGTCCTCGAGATGCAGCGATCTCAAGGTCTGCAGTGCCTCGGGTGACGAGGGGGCGTGCATTCCCCCATCAGGGCTGTAGATGATCACCTGGCCCGGCAGCACATCCGGGGTCTGTCGGGAGTCCATCGTGGCGATCATGGTGCTGAGCAGGATCGTGAAGGCGATCGAGCAGCCGACGGTGGCAGCGATCACCGAGACACCGGCCGATGCAGGCCCGGAGGATCGCAATTGCCGGCCGCCCAGCCGCAGCCGGAAGTCGTTGTTCGGGAGGATCCGAGTCGCTGCGGCGAGTGCGTCTGGGGCGAGTGCGGCACCTAGCAGCACGCTGGCGGCGGCGAGCAGCATCGAAGCGGTGACTGATGAGGCGAATGGAAGCGCGGCCACGATGCCGAGGAATCCCAGCACCGCGACCCAGCGACGGATCTCTCGAATCAGTCTGCCGGTTCTGGGTCGATCCCGGCGCGCGCGTCTCCGGGCCGACACAGACCCCGTGCGCCACCACCACAGCCCCGCGAACGCCGCCACCAGGCCGGCCATGGCCACCACGCCGCACCTGAGCAGCGGATCCCACGGCCAGACCAGGGGAGATAGCGGCTCCTTGTGCCACGTCTCCACGAGCGGCCTGGTCACAGCGGCGACAGCGGTGCCGATACCGACGCCGGCGAGCAGCGCCAAGACGAGAGATGGAAAGGTGGCACCCAGGGTCACTCCGGCGGCGGCGCGGGGAGGCACACCGACGTCGATCAGTTGGCGACGGTTCCCGAGGAGTTTGCGCCACAGCAATCCCAGCCACAACACCACGGCCAGCGCCGGCAGGCTGAGCGAGGGGATCGCGTAGGCATAGGGGTTGCCTCGATCCGCCGCGTCGTCGCGGCTATCGTCCACCACATCGGCCGCGCCGAACATGGACTGTCTCACGAGTGAGCGACGCACCGGCGCCCGCTGGGGGTGCGCCGCAGCGAACGTGTCCACCATCTCGCCGACTCTGGTGCCGTCCCACAAGACCACAGGCAGGGCCTCGACATCCGGGAACGCCCGAGCAGTCGTCGGCGGGACACTCGCCCAGGTGCCGCTGCCGATCAAGTAGATGGTCGTGTCCCCGGCGAAAGGACAGTCGGCCACCCCGACCACCGTCAAGTCCATCCGCGCGCTGAGGAGCGACACTCGAGCGCCGATCGCGGGAGCCCTCTCCGGGTCACGCATAGCCACCGTCACCTCGCCGGGCTGGTCGGCCCACTCACCCTCCTGCAAGAGATAGCGGCGCGGGTAGGGCTTCTGGGACCAGTCCCCCTCCCGCACGTCCACCCTGACCCCGTCCAGGTGGACCCCCATCACCGAGAGGGATGCGAAGAAGTTGGTGAAGCCCGCGGAACGCAGGCCGTCGGAGAGGGTCGCCAGCCCGTCGGTGCCCGGCTTGATGGCAGGGGTGCCGAATCCGATGCTGGCGCCGTACCTACCCAGGTCGCGATCCAGCGCCTGACCGGGAGACACGACGAGGCTCTGCAGGACCAGATAGGCAGTGGTCACCACCAACGCCGCCACGCCTACGACGGCCGCGGCCCCCCACTTGCGGCGGTCCCTGGCCAGTCGAGCCGAGAGCCGCAATCCGAACGACGGCCGCATCAGCTCCCTGCCGCCCCGACCTCGGCACCCTCGAAGTGGCCGTCGACCATCTCGATGGACCTGCTCGCGTAGTTCCGGCAGTTCGGATCATGGGAGGCGACCAGCACCGCCCGACCTGCCTCAGCAAGTTGCGCGAGGAGTTCGAAGAGCGCTCGGGAGTTGGTCGAGTCCAGGGATCCGGTCGGCTCGTCAGCCAGGAGGACACGACGACCGCCGACTAGCGCACGGGCAATCCCGACCCGCTGGCGCTGCCCGCCCGACATCTCCGCTGGACGACGGTCGGCCAGCTCGGCAAGACCGACCAGGGCAAGAGCCTCCTCCGCGTCGCGCCTCGCCTCCCCCGCCTTGACTCCGGAGACCTCCAAGGGAAGCGCTACGTTCTCCCAGGCGGACAGCTCGGCGAGCAGATTGTCACCCTGGAAAACAACGCCAATTCGCCGCAGCCGTGCCTCGGCCGCGCCCTTGACGTCTGCGCTGCGGAGCTCGGCGCCGTCGACCAGCACCGACCCCTCATCCGGCTCGATCAAGCCAGCGAGCAGATGGAGCAGGGTCGACTTCCCCGACCCGCTAGCGCCGTACAAGCAGACGAACTCGCCACCCGAGAGGGTCAACGTGACGCCGTCAACCGCCCGGATCGTCTCCACCGGGCTGCTGTAGATCTTGACCAGCCCCCGCGCCTGCAGCAGATGACTCACCAAGGTCAGCAGCGGCTGCTGGTCTTTAGGCTTTCGACCTCATTGTCGTTCCACGGTGCCTGCGCATCGTCATGGCCGTCGATCTCCCAGTCCTGCAATCCACCGGATTCTTGCGAGCCATTCAAACCGCCTGCAGCGCACGAATTGTGGTCCTCAGAGTTGTTCGCCCAGGACTCATTCCTGTTCCTGGCGGTGGTGGGAAGGTTCCACCAACCGTTATTCTCGCCTCTGTTGACTAGCCGATCCTGGAAGTCCTCTAGGTCCCAGATGCAGGTGCTCTCGGTTCCGCAGTTGTCAATGTCGTGCGCGGTGGCGGCACCATCGAAGATGACGCCCCCCGCTAGCCCTAAGGCAACGACGATGAGTTTGGCGTTAACAGACTGAAGTGGCATTCCCGAAAACCCCCGATGCCCTCACACGAACCCCGATAGTCCGATACGAGTCAGTCCAGCGCAGTCCTATCAGCGTGTCAAGAGCACGCACGAGGGGTGGTCCATCCGCAGGCGGGCTTGCTTCGTCATGCACGATGTCGTGCGTATCGCACCAGTGCGTATCATCAGAGTCCTTCTCCCGTGGCTCATGCGCTCCTGGAAGGTGGGGTTTGAGATCGTTCCCGGTGGACATCTCGGCATGCTCACCGGCTTAGCCGCGGGGGACGCCACCACGCCGACCGCGACGAAGGCGCCGACCAAGAAGAGCGCCACCATGAGCACGCTCGCCAAGCGCGCACCGGCCAGGACGGCGAGCTCTGGCGGGGCCACGATCGGCACCAACCGCAGCCGACGCTACGGCTCGGCAGGCTCCCGGTCGCTGAATCAGTAGCCGGCCGCAAGGCATCGCACTAACTGGTGTCCAGGGTTCAGCAGACACGTCGTACGCACCAGTAGCCGCGCGCTAGCGACCCGCGAAGGCGTACTAGGGTGCGGCCATGTCAGCGTCGCCGGGCTCTGCGACAGCGCCCTTGAGCGGTCGCGTGCGG
>JBDHZT010000152.1:0-8367 GCA_039811985.1 Nocardioidaceae bacterium
GACGCGGCGACGGTGGCAACGATAGGAGCGGCGCTCTGTCCGGCGGGGAAGGAGAGCCACTGGCGCGGCCCTTCCACGCGGGTGACGACGGCGCCGGGCACGTCGATCGGCGGCGCCTCGTCGACGAGGTCCACCACGAGTGTTCGCTGGGAGTCGACCTGACGCTGCAGAGCGGTCAGCGAGCCGTCGAAGACCAAGGCGCCGTGGTCGATGACGAGGACACGCTCGCAGAGCGCCTCGATGTCGTCGAGGTCGTGCGTGGTGAGCATGAGCGTGGTGCCGCGCTCGACGTTGAGAGTGCGCAAGAACTCCCGCAACCGGCCCTTGCTGACTACGTCCAGGCCGATCGTCGGCTCGTCGAGGTACAAGATCTCCGGGTCGTGTAGCAGCGCCGCTGTGATATCGCCGCGCATCCGCTGACCCAGCGAGAGCTGGCGGACAGGAGTGTCGAGGAGATCCTCGAGCCCGAGCAGCTCGACGTACGTCGTGAGATTGCGGCGGAAGGCCGCGTCCGGGACGCGATAGATCTTCTGCAACAGCTCGAAGGAGTCGCGCAGTGGCAGGTCCCACCACAGCGTGGTGCGCTGGCCGAAGACAACCCCGATCCGCTTCGCGAGCTCGACCCGCTGTCGTTGGGGGTCGAGCCCGGCCACGCGGAGCCGTCCAGAAGTCGGGACCAGGATGCCGGTGAGCATCTTGATGGTGGTCGACTTGCCGGCGCCGTTGGGGCCGATGTAGCCGACCATCTCGCCGCTGTCGACTGTGAAGGAGAGGTGCTGGACGGCGTGCACCACCGTCGCCTGCCGCCGTAGCCCGCCGGAGCGTTTGCGGACCACGAACGTGCGGGCCAGGTCCTCGACCTCGATCAGGCTCATCTCAGGACCCCGTCGAGGTGTAGTGGCGCACGCCGGTCCGCCAGACCAGGAGTGCGAGGAGGACCAAGACGACGGCCGCGACGGGGGAGCAGAACTGCAGCCAGTCGGGCAGTCCGAACGGATCGTCGCGGCCGAGCAGGTAGAGGCAGGGGTACCAGTTCACGAAGGCGATCGGCAGGAGGAAGGTCAGCGACCGGGTCAGCTCGCGGGGGAAGATGGTGAGCGGATACTGCGTGATGGTAGCGCCACCGTAGGTGAAGGCGTTGGCGAACTCCGAGGCGTCGGTCGTCCAGAACTGCACGCACGAGAACATCACGAAGAGAGCGAAGAAGATCGCCGACCCGGCCAGCACCATCATGATCGCGACCAGCACTCTGGACGGCGTCCAGTCCACGAAGGCGGCCGCCCAGCCGAAGACCAGCACCGCCTGGCTGATCCGGCCCAGTCGGCGCAGTGTGAAGTTGTCCGCGCAGACCTGCAGCAGCAACGGGAGCGGCTTGGTGAGCATCTGGTCGAGACGACCGGTGCGCACGTATTCACCGATCCGCTCGACGCTGCCGATCAGGGTGTCGGCGATGCCCAGGCCGAGCGACGAGGCGCCGTAGAGCAGCGCCACCTCGCGGAACGTGAAGCCGCCGAGCACGTCCAGGTGGGCGAACATGATCGCGATCCCGATGATGTCGAGACCGGTGATGAGGAAGTTCGCCACCACCAGGGTCAAGAACGACGTCGGATAGGTCCAGGCCGCCCGGATCCACAGCCAGGCGATGTCGGCGTAGCGTCGGGTGAGTGTCGGCCACCCGGCGAGGCTCGCCGGCTCAGCCACCTTGCACCACCACCTTGCGGGTCGCCGCGTGCAGGACCAGGTGGCACAGCGCGAGCAGGACGACCACCCAGAGCGCTTGGAAGGCCAGAGCGGCGAGGAGGTCACCGCCCTGGTGCCGGCCGAGCCAGACGTCGATCGGGACCTGGATGTAGGCCGCCCACGGCAGTGCCTGTGCCAGGGTGCCGAGCCAGCCGGGGAAGAGCACCAGCGGCAGCGTCATGCCGGTGAAGAACACCGCGAAGGCGCCGGCGAGCACCTTGATCCCCTGCGCGTCGAGCAGCCAGAACGCCGTGGAGGCGACCAGGAACCGGATGGCGAAGCTCACCGTCACCGCCAGCGGAAGGCTGATTGCGAAGCCGACGGCTGCCGTCGGCGACGACGGCAGCGCGATGCCGAACAGCACGGCACCGATCAGCGTAGGAGTCAGACCCCGGGTGAGCAGGTGGTACGCCGACCTGCCGAGGTCACCGGCGAGGTACCACCCCACCAGGCCCACCGGTCGGTAGAGGTCGATGGCGACGTCACCGGTGCGGATCCGCTCGGTGAGGTCGTCGGTGGTCCCGCCACCCCAGACGGCCACGGTCATCAGCAGTGCCTGGGCGAGCCAGACGTAGGTGACCGCGTCGGCCGCGTCGTATCCACCGGCCTGCGGGCTGGCGTGCCACAGCGCGAGGTAGGCGTAGGAGTAGATGACCCCGAAGACCGAGTTGGTGAAGATGCCGGCGAGGGTGGCCGCCCGGTAGGTGGAGTACCTCCGGAACGAGCGCAGGGCTACCGCAGCATGCAGCGTGGTCAATGCTGGTAGGTGCCGTAGATGATGGCACGCCCCAGTGTCTTGAAGGCCAGGTTGAACGACACGACCGCGGCGCTGGCGTCGGAGTCCACGCCGAGGCTGTCCTCGCCGACCGCGTGGACCACGAAGTAGTAGCGGTGCACCTGGTCGCCCTCGGGCGGAGCGGCGCCCATGAATGCCTTCGGGCCGCCGTCGTTGCGACACATGAACGCGCCGTCGGGAAGGCCTGCGCCGCCCTCGGCACCAGCACCGGTGTCCAGGGAGCTGCAGTCGGCCGGCAGGTCGACCAGGACCCAGTGCCAGAAGCCCGACGGCGTGGGCGCATCGGGGTCGAAGCAGGTCACCACGTAGGAGCGGGTCCCTTCGGGAGCACCCGACCAGGACAGTTGAGGAGAGGTGTTCCCGAGAGCGGCCACCTGGTCGTCCTTGAGTGGCTGACCGTCGGTGACGTCGGCGCTGGTCACGGAGAACGACGCGGTGGCCGGGAGCAGGTCGTAGGGATTCGGTGTGACGGGACGTTCGAGGCTCATGCTTCGGACTCTAGTGGAAGTGGGAGAGTCTGCTCATGGCCGAGATGGTGCGGGTCACCGATCCGACGGACCCCCGGTTGGCGGACTACCGCGACCTTCGCGACGTCGCGTTGCGACGCTCGCTCGAGGCGGCCGAGGGCCTCTTCCTCGCCGAGGGTGAGAAGGTGGTCCGGCGCGCCCTGGAGGCCGGCCACCAGGCCCGCTCGTTCCTGATGGCGGAGCGCTGGCTGCCCGGCTTGGCCGACCTGCTCGATCGCTCCACGGCGCCCTGCTTCGTCGTCACCGAGGCGCTCGCCGAGGAGGTGACCGGCTTCCACGTCCACCGCGGGGCGCTGGCGTCGCTGCATCGGCTCCCGCTTCCGACGGTGGAGGAGGTGCTGACTGCCGTCGTACGGCGACCGCCCGGTCGGCGCCGAGTGGTGGTGCTCGAGGCACTGGTCGACCACGGCAACGTCGGCAGCGTCTTCCGCAACGCTGCGGCGCTCGGCGTCGGCGCCGTGCTGGTGAGTCCCCAATGCGCCGACCCGCTCTACCGTCGGGCTATCAAGACCAGCATGGGCAACGTGTTCGGGGTGCCGTGGACTCGCACCGGGCCGATCCGGCAGACGCTCCTCGACCTACGTCACCACGGCTACACGACCGTGGCACTGACCCTGACCGAGGACGCCATCTCACTCGACGAGTTGGTGGCGCTCGACCGGCCCGATCTCGCCTTCGTGTTCGGCACCGAGGGGGCCGGCGTGGAGCCGCGCACGGCTGCGGCCGCCGACTATCGGGTGCGGATTCCGATGGAGGCCGGCGTCGACTCGCTCAACGTGGCGGCGGCCACGGCCGTCACGTTCTACGTGACTCGGTGACCCCCGTGGGCCAGTCCGCCGGATAGTCCGGCGAGGCCTTGTCGTGTGCTTTCTGCAAGCGCTTGCGGGCCTTGGCCGAGATCCGGTCACCGAAGACCGTGCCGAAGAGATGGTCGGTCTCGTGCTGGAGGCAGCGGGCCAGCAGGCCGTCACCGGAGTAGCGCACCGGCTCGCCGTCGAGCCCGACCCCGGTGACCTCGGCATGGTCGGGGCGGGCGCAGTTCACGAACGCCCCCGGGAAGGAGAGACAGCCCTCCTCGCCGTCGTCGAGGTGGCGGTCCTTGCCCTCCGGCAGGACGAGGACGGGGTTGCAGACCACACCCGCGACATGCTCTCCAGCGGCATCGGGACAGTCGAAGACGAACATGGCCAGATCGACGCCGATCTGGCAGGCCGCGAGGCCGACCCCGTCGGCGGCATACATCGTGGCTGCCATGTCCGCGGCAAGCTCTCGCAGCTCGTCGTCGAAGACGGTGACCTGCTGCTGGGGCCGGTGCATCACCGGCGCTCCCCAGCGGGTCATCACGCGAACCCGCCCGCCCGCGGGAAGCGCGGGCGGGCGGGTGTCGGTCTCGCTGGGCATGGACCGCAGCGTACCTAGCGGCTGGGGGATCGTTTCAGACGGTCGGTGGCGTGAAGGGGTCGTGGTCGGCGAGGATCTTGTCCAGTCGGGCCCGGTCGAGGCGGGCGACGACGTACTGCTCCTCTTGGGAATCGCGGACGACCTTGGCGAGGGTCAGTGAGGAGCTGGTCAGGAACAGGGTGCCGAGCGCGAGGAACGCGCGGACCCAGGGATCGCCGGGCATGAAGTAGATCCCGACGACCATGGTGATGAGGGCCAGACCGAAGGCGACGGCGGCTTGAAGGAAGAAGGCGCTGGTGTTGCGAGGCGCAGTGGGAGTGGTCATGACAGAACCTTCAGACACGGGCCGTCGGCCTGGCACCGGTCTGAGTACCTGAATCGGCCTGAGTATGCGTACTGCTCGAGGTCGTGGCCTCTACTCGACCGAGACGCCGGCCGACGGCTCGGGCACGAGGAAGGCGGGTGGTGCATGGTCGGCTGCTGAGAAAGCGGCCTCGATCGCTTCGGCGATGGCCGAGAGCTCCGTCGTCGGCACCAAGGAGATGGCGGAACCGCCGAAGCCGCCCCCGGTCATCCGGGCTCCCACGGCGCCGTGCCGCATGGCGGTGTCGACGACCAGGTCGAGCTCGACGCAAGAGACCTGGTAGTCGTCGCGGAGAGACACGTGCGAGGCCTGGAACGCCCGGCCGACCCGTGCCCAGTCTTGTGCTGTCGCGGCGGCGACCACCTCGCGGACCCGCTCGATCTCGGTGACGACGTGGCGAGCCCGGCGACGCACACGCTGATCCGTGAGTGCGCCGAGGTCGTCGAGGGCGGCCTCGCGCAGCGACTCCAGGCCGAGTTCCGCCGTGGCCCGCTCACAATCGGCACGGCGGGCGGCGTACCCCCCGTCGATCAGCGCATGGCTGACTCGGGTGTCGATCACCAGTGGGGACAACCCGGCCTCTGCCAACGCCAGCGGCACCTGGGTTCGGGAGCCATCGGCGAAGTCGAGCAGCAGTGCATGGCCGACCTGGCCGAACAGGGCCACGCTCTGGTCCATCCCGCCGGTCGGCGCCCCGGCGACCTCGATCTCGGCGCGCATGCACGCGGGCAGCAGAGCAGCGCGGACGTCTGCGGTGAGCTCGCCGCCGGTCAGCGTGACGATGGCGGCCGCGACCGAGCACTCGATGGCTGCCGAGCTGGACAGTCCGGCTCCGACCGGCACCGTGCTGTCGATGAACAGGTCCAGACCGGGCACGTGGTAGCCGAGGTCGGCCAGTGCCCAGATCACACCCGCCGCATAGGCGGCCCAACCCTGTGGCCGACCGGGGCCGATATCGGCGAGGGTGCCCTGCCAGGGCTCGTCGGCCTGCCGACTGGCCATCCGGAAGAGGCCATCGGTGCGCAGCGCGGCCGCGGCGTACGTCGCGTGGGGGAGGGCCACCGGAAGGCAGAGGCCGCGGTTGTAGTCGGTGTGTTCGCCGATCAGGTTCACTCGACCGGGGGATCGGCCCACGACCGTCGACTCCAGGCCGTAGGTCGTCTGGAAGGCCTTCCGCGTCGAGTCGCTGAGTTCGGCGGGCGTCCCCGGCTCGAGCAGGATCATGCGCCCGACCATAGTGGAGCGAGTGGGCGGCGCCGGTCGCCGTACCACAGCCGCCAGGGGCCGCGCAGCGGGTCACGCAAAAGTTTGACTGTCGCGTCCTTGACCCGTGGCCGGACCGGACGGACCATGGTGGGGCAAGTCCGGCGACAGATGTGGGGTCTGGCCATGGGATGCACGTGTTCGTTCTGCTACACGAAGGTTCCGAAGGGGGAGGCTTTCGTGCGCTCGGTCGCGTTTCGGCAGGTGACCTACTGCCGCGACTGCTGGGAGGAGCGCAATGCTCCGGTCGAGGTGCCGCACCCGCGGCACGCCAAGGAGATGGCGGCGGGGGCCGAACCGGTCTAGACCGGTGGGCATGGGTTGAGTACCCATGCTGATGCGGCGCGATGGCGTGCCGGGAGACGCTGGCTCTATGAGTCTTCTGTTGCGCACGATCTTCGACATCGTCCTGCGCGCGGCCGTGCTGGTGGCTATCACCGAAGGCGCGGCCGCGCTCTACGCCCAGAGCAATCCGGATGACGACGGCCTGGGCACCGGCTTGACCGCCATGTTCGTCCTGGTTGCCGCCGCAGGGCTGTGGGGCATCTGGGACGGCTTCCGGCGCAGGCCGCTCCGACTCTGCACGACCTGGGTCGTGACCGGTCTGATCGTCTCAGTAGCGACCACCGTGGTGTCGAACACGATGGGGGACGAGGCATTCGATCGTTCGGTCTTCATCGCCGACCTGCGCAGCGGACTGCTGTTCTGGGCTGCACTGGTGTTCGTTCCCGCGATCGCCGGCGGCATCGTTCAGTCGGCCTTGGCGTCTAGCGCCAGCGACGCCCGCTAAGAATCCAGGACATGCCTGAGGTAGCGCATCGGGGTGTCGAGGTACTGGCGCCAGTGCGTGACCAGCTCCAAGTCGTCGTACGCCGTCTCGCGTAGTCCCCAGTCGCCCACTTCCAGGAGGTGCGCGCCGGGCAGCGCAGCGAGCAGGGGTGAGTGGGTGGCGCAGAGGATCTGCGCACCGCCCACCGCCAGATCGTGGAGGGTGCCGACGAGGGCGACCTGCGCGCTGAACGACAACGCGGCCTCCGGCTCGTCGAGGCAGTAGAAGCCAGGTGAGTCGAACCGCGTCCGCAAGATCTCCAGGAACGACTCACCATGGCTGAGCGCATGAAAGTCCGGGTCATGTGGGCCCCGCACTTCGTCCAAGTAGGTGAAGTAGCCGTGCATTGTCTCCGCGCGCAGGAAGAAGCCCCACCTCGGTGCGCCCAGCGCCTTCTGCAGACGGATCCACTCGACGAGCGGCGACTCGCTCGGCCGTGTCTCATGCCGCCCGAATCGGGTGCCGCCCTCGGGAGCGAGCCCGAACGCCACCGCGATCGCCTCCACCAGCGTCGACTTCCCTGACCCGTTCTCACCGACGAGCAGGGTGATCCCTTCGGGCAGCCTGAGCCCGTGGGTCAGCAGCGAACGAACGGCCGGGATCGTCGCTGGCCACTCGTCGTACGACGTCGGCGCGCTGTCACTGGCCACCACCTGCGACACGATCTGCATGCCCAGACGCTATGCGACGCTAGTCGAGAAGCTGGCCGACGCCAGCGGCCAGGACCAGGGTTGCGATCCCGATCCCGACCGTGCGCACCACGGTTCGGACCGGACTGGTGTGTCCGATCGTGGCGCCGACGTAGGACGTGATCACCAGCGCGATGACGACCGCTATCCCGGTGGTGAGCAATCGGCTGTGGGCCGGGACCATCAGACTGATCAGGATCGGCAACACCGCGCCGGCGGCATAGGCAAGTGCCGACAGCCCGGCCGCGATCAGCGGTGGCCGGAAGTCGTCCTCGTCGACGTCGAGCTCCTCCTCGATGTGTGCACCGAGCGGATCGACCGCCATCAGCTCAGCAGCTACCTGCTCGGCGAGGTCCTCCGACAGACCCTTGTCGACGTAGATCGCTGCCAGCTCCGCGCGCTCTGCGTCCGGTGAGAGGGCGATCTGGCGCCGCTCCTCCTCGACGGCTTGCATCGCCGCATCGCGCAGGTAAGCGCTCTCGGTGAACTGAGCGGCGCCCGTCGTCACGCTGCCCACCACCAGAGCCACCGCCGCCGAGATCAGCACCGTATGGGTGCGGACATCCGCGGCCACCAACCCCTCCACGATCCCGGCCGTGGAGATGATGCCGTCGTTGACCTCAACCACGAACTCGCGCCACGACCGCGGCGGCGGACGACGTGGTGTGGTCGACATGACGCCATTGTGGACGAGGCCGACTCGGCGGACCCTCGACGCCGCGCCGTGGTCGTCACTGGTGTCCGAGGGGGGACTTGAA
>JBDHZT010000153.1:0-8348 GCA_039811985.1 Nocardioidaceae bacterium
GCAGGCGCTTGCGGTAGTCGTCCTTGCGCGCCGAATAGCCCCGCTGCACGTGGGTTGAGTCCTTGGTCGAGCTCATCGCTGCCCTCCTGGCCGGCTGAGATCGGATGCCTCTTCATACCCCTCTGGGGTATCAATACTCTGACCTTACCCCTACCCCCTAGGGGTATTCAAGTAGGCGATGCGTGCCGGCTCGATTGGTCCGGCAGAACCCTCGCGGGACGACCGAGAGCGTCCGGCCGATAGGTGCGTCTCGTGGGTAGAAGCTCAGCGCTCGAAGTACCCGGCCGTGGCGCCGCCGTCGACTCGATAGATGTGCCCGGTCGTGTAGGACGCGTGGGGGCCGACGAGGTGCAGCACGGCGTGAGCGACCTCGTCCGGCCCGGCGAAGCGTCCGAGTGGGACGGCGGCTCGATAGTAGTCCCGCGCTCGGTCGTCGCCCGCAAAGATCCGCTCGGCCATCGGCGTCTCGACGAAGGCAGGCGCGACTGCGTTGACGCGCACGCCCCGTGGTCCGTAGTCCAGGGCCATCGCCTTCACGAGTCCCACCACACCGTGTTTCGAGGCACAGTACGCCGCGTACCCCTGCGCACCGACCACACCCGCGTCCGAGGCGACCGCCACGAAACTGCCTCGGGTCTGCAGGAGTTCGTCGAGCACGGCGCGGGCCGTGTTGAAGACCCCGGTCAGGTTGACGGCCAGGCATCGACTCCACTCGGCTGGGTCGAGCTCGTCGACCTTGCCGAGCACCTCGATCCCGGCGCAGGCCGCGGCGCCGATCAGTGGCGGACGCGCCGCCCGGGTCGCGGCCACCGCAGTCACGAGCGCGTCGCCCTCGGCGACATCTGCGGCATGGCTGTGCACCCGCCCGAGGGCCGAGAGCGCTGTCGCCGCATCCTCGAGAGCTTCGGCGTCGCGGTCCACCAGGACAGTCTCGTAACCCTCGCGCAGCGCGGCCTCCGCGATGGCGCGACCGATCCCGGAGGCCGCCCCGGTCACCAGGAGAGAGCCCGCCGACGGACCCTCAGCCATGGCCGTCCGTCGCCGAAGCGCTCGCGACGGGGACGGGAAGACCGAGCATCACCCGATACTCCTCGGGAGTCGCAATCGGTCGGCCGACCACCTGCGAGATCATCTGCGCGAGCTGGAGTGCCTGGAGATTGCTCTCGACCCGCTCGTCACGATGCGGCCACAGCCAGTAGGTGTCCTCCATCCCGACACGGATGTGCAGGCCCATCAGGGCGGCGAGGGCGGCGACGTGGGTGGAGGCGCGACCAGCGGCACAAACCATGATGAAGGCCTCGGGATCGATGTCCTTGATGGCCGCCACGGTGCGGGTCAGCCCATCGATCATCTGGCGCGGGTTGTCCATCGGGCTGCATCCGGGAAGCGCCGGTAGGACGAGCCACACGGCGGGAGTTCGGATGAGGCCACTCTTGATCAAGAAGCGATCCGCATTGGAGACATCGGCGTCGGTGTAGACCGCGATCTCGGGGATCGTCCCTGCCTCGTTGATGATGCGGACCTTCTCGATCATGATCGGCGCCGGCTTCACGAAGAGCGAGTCACCGATGTACGTCGCGGTGGTGTTGATCGGGGCGGCGTCGAGCACGCCGTCGCTCAACACCTGCTTCATCAGCTCCCATTCCCCCTGCAGCGCAGGCACCAGGCAGCCGTCGATCGCCAGCGCAGGGAACTCCTCGCGCAACGGGTCGATCACCGCCCGAAAGCGCTCCGGTGACAGCACGTTGTAGCCGTTGTCGTCCCGCACATGGATGTGCACGGTGGAGGCTCCGGCCCGGGCGACCTCGCGAGCAGCCTCCAAGATCGCCGGTGGAGTCAGCGGCTGGTTCGGGTTCTGGTCGTGGCGGAAGAACGCCCCGGTGATCGCCACCGACACCGCCAACTTCTCGGGGATGTCCCAGGGAGTGGAGATCGGCACATCGTGGAAGGCGGAGCGCTCCAGATCTAGCACCGTCGGCAGCCCATAGGGCCGCCAGATCATCTTCTCGCTCTCCCGTGCAACGCCCTTGCTGACGCGACTCCAGTCGATCTCGGCCATGGCTGTTCCTCTCTCGATCACGTGCCGCTCGGCTCGGCCAGCCGAGCGCTGGCGTCGTGAGCTGGTTGGTTGTCGGGCTCGGCGTATCCGCTCACCCAGCGGGGCTCGTGGGGCGATCGCCGATCCTGGGCTATCCAGGTCGGTTGCCCGTAGATCGACTGTCCGCCGTCGACGAGCAGCGAGGCGCCAGTGATCCACGTGGCTTGCTCAGAGGCGAGGTGGACGACCATCGAAGCGATGTCGGCCGGTTCTCCCAGGCGTCCCATCGGAGTCCTGGCGAGGAGGCCCTCGCGCACGCCGGGCTCGTCCAGCATCCCGTGGGTCATCGCGGTGTCAATGACTCCGGGCAGGATCGTGTTCACCCGGATGCGATGGACACCGAGCTCCGCCGCCGCGGTGCGGACCAGATGCAATAGCGCTGCCTTGCTCGTGCAATAGGCCCCGACCCTGTCGGCGTGGTTGGTAGCGAGATTGGACGAGATGACCGTGAGCCAGCCGCCACGACGCTGCCGAGCCATCTCCCGGGCAGCGGCCTGGCACACATGAAAGGTCCCAGTGAGGTTGACGTCGATGTGCCGCTGCCAGTCCGCGGCCGCCATCTCAAGGAAGCCGCCGAACTTCGCGTAGCCGGCGTTGGCAACCACACCCGCCAGACGACCACGGGCGGTGGCCTCAGCCATCGCCGCGTCGACCTGACTCCGGTCAGTCTGATCTGTGACCCGCGTCCAAAAGGCCATCTGGCCGCGGTCGCCCCATCGTTGCTCGACCTTCGCCAAGGCTGCCGCTGACCGGTCCAGACCAACGACGTGGTGCCCCGCATCCAGCAGAGCTTCGCCAATGGCCGCTCCCAGGGCGCCACCGGCACCAGTGACCACCGCGACCGAGGGTGGGACGTCCTCAGCCATCGGTCAGCCCCAACTCCGCGTCCAGAGCAGTCGCGGCTCCGACCGCCCATGCCCTGACCTCGTCGCGAGGCTCTGCCTGCCCCCAGGCCAAGGACAGCGGAGTCACGGAGACCGCTCCGGCGGCGAGGGCGACGAAGTCCGTCCCGGACTCCTCGTGAAACGGCGGGTCGAAGTCCTCGTTCACATGGAAGGAGAAGAAGCCGTGGCCGCGATCGGTGCGCGCCATCTCCAAGCCCCCACGCCGGTAGGCCCGCTGCCCGAGTCGAGTGACCTGGGTGGGTGAGGAGGGCCGCGTCCCCGGGACGTTGACGTTCACGACGGTGCGCGGCGGCAGAGGCTGTGCAGCAGCGCGCACGGCGAGCGATGCAGCGACCTGGGCGGAGTACTCCCAGTCGTAGCCGACCAGGTCCACCAATCTGAAGCGTTGGTCGGTCGACTGCTGCGAGACGGCGATGCTTCCCACGCCCAGCAACGCACCCTCGATTGCCGCGCCCGCGGTGCTGGAGTAGGTGGTGTCGTCGCCGAGGTTCGCACCTTCGTTGATCCCGGAGACCACCGCCTGCACATCGAGCACCAGGTTGGACATCAGTGCCACTCGGACACAGTCGACCGGAGTGCCGTCGCACGCGTAGACGGGATTGCGATCGTCTCCGTCCACCTGGTCGATCCGCACCGGCTTGCTGAACGTAGCGGCGCGGGAGCCGCCGCTACGGGGTCCGTCGGGAGCGACCACGACGACGCGCACGCCTGCCTTGAGGATGGCGTCCCGCGCGGCAGCCAGCCCCGCCGACTGATACCCGTCGTCGTTGGTGAGAAGGATGGTCATCTGGTCACCTCGGTCAGGGACGGTCGATCGGGTCGCAGCACGTCGGCGCCGGGGACGGTGGTCGGCTTCCCCTCGGTGGCCCACTCCGCGGCGGTGGCACCGGCGATGGCGCCCATGGTGACGCCCACGCCACCGAGCCCGGTGCAGGTGATGATGCTGGGGTCGTGGGCTTCAGGACCCAGGATGAACCGGCCGCGGATGACCGGCTCGCTCGAAGGTCGCACCGCACTCGTCCTCGGCGCCAACGGCGCCATCGCACATGCCCTGTGGGCACCGCAGGAGCCCGGCTCATCCTCCCCGCACGCGACACCCAGCGGCTCGAACGACTCGCAGCCGAACTCGACGCCAGCTGCATCCGCCAAGGCACTGAGGATCTTCGGTCGGCGTGGGCCAGCGGCTGCAGCTGGAATGCACGGAGCATTCGAGATCGACACAAAGCCTACGAGCAGACTCGGATCGCCCCGGACCGCGACCACCTGGCTCGATCCCGGCGTCCATGCTGCCAGCCGCTAGCCGCTCGACCCCGGGTCAGTCGCTGAGACGGCAGCCCTCGCGAACCGCGAACACGCCGCCGTCCAGATCGGCGAGGATCACAACATGGCGTTCCTCGTCGAGGATCGTTGCACCCAGGCGCACCAATCGCCTCAACTCTGCGGTCAGGTCGTCCGCGATCAACTCGAACCGCTGCTCGTCCGGAATGTACTCAGTGCCGTCCTCCTCTCCGTCCCAAGCGATCTTCGTGCCGCCGAGAGGCGACTGGACTGCGGTCTGCAACCCTTCGTCCCATACCAGGGGCCAGCCGAGCGCATCCCGCCAGAACAGGCCCACTTCTCGGGTGCCGTCACAGGTCACCTCGCCGAGTGGACCGCAGCCGGCGAGGTAGCGGTTCCCCGGCTCAATGATGCAGAAGTCGTAGCCGGCAGGGTCGCTCATGTAGATCTCGTTGTCTGCCGGGATCGGTTTGGTTCCGCGCCGGGATCCGCCAAGACGAACGGCGGTCTCCATGACCTGCGTCGGAGAGTACGAAGAGGTCGTGGCGACATGCAGATGCAGTCGCTGCCGCGATGGCGCCGTCGCTGGGTCGAAGGCGCTTACCGTGACGAATCGCAGGCCGAGCTGGGTTTCGCTCCCCGGCACCAGAACGCCATCTGGGGCTTCGAGGATGCCGCGGCCGAGAACGCCAGCCCAGAAGGCGCTGGCGGCCGCCGGATTCGGCGTGTCGAACGCGACCGCGCTGAGTCTCAAAGTCATCTTCCGTCCCTCTCGTTTCAGCGCCGGAGAGCGCCTACCGCCGCCCCGCTGTAGGGGACAGTGAAGATCGACGCAAAATCGGCGAGCAGGCCCGGATCACCCTCGACGACCACCGCCTGCTCGGCGATCGCGGACGCCGGATCCAGGGCGCCGGCCAGCAGATCGCGGAATCCCGGCCCGCTGGAAATCACCAGATCGGCGCCAGGATGCTCCCCCGCGCCGACGTCCACCGTGCTTCCCTCGACGATGGCGTGCGCGACGGCGTCCCCGACTCTGACTGTGAATGTCAGCGGCCGACCCGCCGGGGCGGCGCCTTCCGCCGCGATTCGCAACGCAGAGACCAGGGACGCTTGGGTGACGATCTCACCCTCCCGCAGCTCGCGCATCCCTGCCGCTCCCCACCGCGACAGGGCATCGAGGGCGGGCCGCAGCTCGGCACCACGCTCGGTCAGCGCGTAGACAATCGAGCGATCCGCCCCACTGCGCGCCTCCCGCACAACCAAGCCGTCCTGCTCCAACTCCTTCAATCGCGTGGACAACAGATTGGACGGGATACCGGGAAGCCCCGCGGCGAGATCGGAATAGCGACGAGGGCCGACGAGCAGGTCACGCAGGATCAGCAGCGTCCACCGCTGTCCCAGCACCTCGGCCGCACGCGCCAAACCACAGAACTGCCCATACTCACGGCTCCGCATGAAGCAAGAATAGCATTTGACTTGATAGTTTGATGCTTGCTTTACTTATTGAAGTTCACAGTTGGTCGATAGGCCATGCCGATACAGGAGGGCTCCCATGGAACTCATGGTCGACTACATCGCCTCACTCGACGGCTACGGCGCCGCCGAAGGCTGGCCCGGCTGGTGGGGGCTGGAGGGGCCTGAGTACCTGGCGTGGCTGGGCGAGGACTCGAAGAACCAGAGCACGCTGCTCATGGGGGCGAACACCTACCGGCTCATGCACGGCTTCGCGCCATCCGGCGAGGCCGACGACACGCTCGGCAGGATGCAGAAGATCGTCTTCTCGAACACGCTCGCGGCGCCGCTCGAATGGGCGAACTCACGTCTCGTCCGCGGCGACGCCGTGGAAGCGGTGCGCGAGCTGAAGGAGACCAGCGAGCATCCGCTGTCGACCATCGGCAGCCTCTCGCTGTCGCGCTCGCTGCTCGCTGCGGGCCTGGTCGACCGCTTCCGTGTCGTCGTGTTCCCGGTGATCACGGGGAAGACGGGGCAGGAGCGCATCTACGACGGCTACCCCGACATCGCCCTCGAGCTGATCGAGAGCCGCACCTTCGACGCCGGTATCCAGCTGCTCGACTACCGTCCCATCTGCTCGACGCACCCCTGCCTCCTGGCCCCGGCAGCGCCTGAACACCATCACAGAGAAGGACCAGCATCATGACCGCCACCTACACCTGGGACATCTTCTGCACACTCGACGGCTACGGCTCCTACAACGAGCACGGCGACTGGGGCGGCTACTGGGGCAAGCAGGGACCGGAGTTCCTCGACCATCGCCTCGCCCAATACGACCAGGAGCTTCGGCTCGTGCTTGGAGCGAACACCTACCGAGCCTTCGCGCAGATGCTCGCCACGGAACCGGCCGACTCCGGCGTGGACGACCTCTGGGTCACTCGGATGCGGCATCTGCCGACGACCGTGGTCTCGAACACGCTCACGGCGCCGCTCGACTGGCCGGACGCGACGCTCGTTCCCGGTGACATCACCGACGCCGTCGCGCGCCTCAAAGCCGAGTCCGACCTCCCCCTGCGTTCACACGGCAGCATCACGATCAACCACGCACTCATGGCCGCAGACCTCGTGGACACCATCCAGGTCACGATCTTCCCGGTGATCAGCGGGACTGTCGGCACCGAGCCGATCCTTGCCGGAGCCGCAGACTTCGACCTCGAGCTCCTTAGTGCCCGCACCTTCGATGGCCGCATCCAAGAACTCAGCTACCGGCCCACCAGGCACGGCTGAGCAGCGCGGATCACGACAAACGAGATCGAGGGGAAGCGCGCAACCGCTGCCGTGCGTGATCTTCGCCGGTGTCGTGGCCGCCTCGTACATATCAGGAGATGGTCCGTCTCAACGGACGCACGTCCACATCGTCGAACAGGTTCGACAGCCACGACATGTCACCGCGTGGCCCCGCGATGTACCCGTCAAGCGACATCGTCGCCGAATAGATCAGCTTCGCCATGACTGCCCCTGCTCCCGCTTGTTCGGAGGCGTGTCGTCGGCTCGTTGCTCGGTCTGGCTCTCGGCCGCCGGCACGGCGGCCAGGGAGACGCTGTTGCCGTCCGGGTCGATGACCGTGACGTGCTGCACGCCGTTGCCATAGGTTTCGATGGGCTGGTGCACCACTCCCGCCGAACACCAGCGCGACAGGTAGGGCTCGAGACCGGACACACCTAGTGTCAGGAGACCGCCGCCGGCTCGCTGTTCGTCGGGGGCGACGAACAGCCACGTGGTCTCGGCGACTTGCCACATAGCCTCGTCGCCGACGACCTCATCCGGGGATCGCCCGAAGAACGCCGCGTACCAGTCGATCGCCGCAGAGAGATCGCGCACCGGAAGCCCCGCGAAGACCTGTGTCTCGACGTCCATCAGAGCGTGCCACCGACTGGTCGCCATGGAGCCTCGGCGAAGCACGCATTCGCGTACTTGTCGTCGGACCCGGTGGGGCCGGCACCGGACGTACCGCCGAGGACGAGTTCGCGGAAGGTCCGCGTCGCCGTGCAGGAGTCGATGAGGCGGAACCAGTCCTCGCCCCGCAGCTCCTCGGGCATCGAGTGGGATGGGCTGTCGAAGCCGTCTATCGACAGGTCCAGGTCGGCGTGCACTTTCATCGCGATCTCCTTGGTGCTTGCACATCTCAATCACTAGCATGGTGGTTGACCGTCCCCATTCTGTTCGCGCTCGGCCACTGGGCCGGACTGGCGCGAAGACACACCAGAGCTGCGAACCCGGCAGGAACTGATGTGTTCCGAGGGACCGGACTTCATCGAGGAGCTCGTGGACGAGTTGCGTGTGCGGCACCTCGACGGGAGCCGCGACGCCGCACGAGCCTCGGTCCACTCGACCGCCAGTCGCGTGTAGCGTTGGGTCACTGGGTTGGCTAAGACGTCTAGACCCACATGGTGGCGGGGGAAGTCCCCGCTATTCTCCTTCAGCGAAGCTGAGTGCCCACGCAACTGATTCTCGGCAGGTCATAGGGGTCTTCGGTGTCTGGTACCCCCAACCGGATTCGAACCGGCGCTACCGCCGTGAAAGGGCGGGGTCCTAGGCCGCTAGACGATGGGGGC
>JBDHZT010000154.1:0-8138 GCA_039811985.1 Nocardioidaceae bacterium
GTGTTGTCGGCATCGATCAGGACGGCCAGGCGTTGTTGGGACTCTGTGGGGGTGAGGCTCACCCCGGCACGGTACGCCGCCGGAGTCTCACGAGCCCGCAGGACCCACCTCGGCGACCGGTGGGGAGGTGCGCCGCCCAGCGCGACGGCGTAGCAGGATCCAGAGCGGCGTGCCGACCAGGACCAGAAGGACCGCGAAGGGCAGCAAGGCGCCGACCGCGGTGATCACGGCGACGCTGGCGCCGGTGAAAGCGTGCCAGCCCGAGTGCAGCCCGGCGAGGAAGCCGGTCTCGTCGGTGTCGGCGTCCTTCGCTGTCTTCTGCTTGAGATGCACCGTGATGGTGCTCCAGGAGGTCTGCTCGGCGAGCCAGGCCTGCTGTTGCTTGAGTGAGTCCAGGTCGGCTTCCCGGCGGGAGAGCTGGCCTTCGATCGCCATGATGTCGCGGATGCTCTGAGCTCGGTCGAGCAGGATCCGGATGCGCTCGATGCTCTTCTCCTGCGACTTCACCCGGACATCGGTGTCGATCACCTGGGTGGTCACGTCCTCGCTCTCGCGAGACGACGCAGTCAGTCCGGAGAGCTTCTCCAGCTCGTCCATGGCGTCGTCGAACTCGTCGACCGGCACTCGGAAGACGGTCCTGGACCGGGTGACCGCGTTGTCGTCCCCGGTGTCGGTCTCGTCCTTGTCGACCCGGGCACGGTGACGGTCGAGCACCTCCTGCACATCGAAGCGGAGATCGGCGACGTCCTTGCCGGACAGGGAGACCGACCCGGTGGAGATGACGTAGCTCGGACTGAGGGCCGACTTGTCGACGGCGTTCTTGCGCAGACTGGTCGCGGCCGCGCTGTCGGCCGCGGCCGACAGGGGCGCCTCCTGGCCGGCTGCCTCCTCGTCCACCGAGCCCCCAGCGGTGCTGGAGTCCGCCCCGCCGCCCTGGCCGGAGCAGCCGACCAGCAGGAGGGCGGTCAAGAGAGTGGTGAATGCCAGCGGAAGAGGTCGGCCAGCGCGTCGACGGAGGTCCTGGGAGCGTCGTCTCATGCTCATCGGACGCTCCGCGGCGAGGACCGGTTCCCACCCCCGTGGGACCGGTGTCCGACAGCGATGGCACAGTGGCAGCGTGACCAGCTCGACCCGGCGCTGCGTGATCGTCGGCGGCGGCGTCGCTGGCTTGGCGGCGGCACACTTCCTTGCTCGGGAGGATCCGGTCGCCGAGGTGGTGGTTCTCGAAGCCTCGGCCACTGTCGGTGGGAAGCTGCGGATCGAGTCGGTCGCAGGTATGGGCGTGGACGTCGGGGCCGAGGCGATGCTGAACCGGCGTCCGGAGGGCGTCGAGTTGGCTCGCGAGCTCGGCCTCGACATCGTCCATCCGGCCATCGCGCAGTCCCAGATCTGGACGCGGGGGGCGCTGCGGCCGCTGCCCCGAACCCTGATGGGCGTCCCCTTGGACATCGACGGCCTGGCCGCCTCCGGAGTGCTCTCGCCGGAGGGTCTCGAGGTGGCACGTCGCGCGTCGGCGCTGCCGGACCTCGAGCTCGACGGTGATGTCTCGGTGGGTGACCTGGTGGCAGCGCGCTTCGGCGACGAGGTGGTCGATCGGCTGGTCGAGCCACTGCTGGGTGGGGTGTACGCCGGCCACGCGCGCTCCATCTCCGCCTGTGCTGCTGTGCCCGCTCTGATTCCGATGCTGACCCGGTCGGATGGCGCGTCGGCCGTCGCGCCGACCTACGACGCCCCGGTCTTCGCCGGCATCCCCGGCGGGATGGGGCTCCTCCCCGAGGCGCTCGTGCGTGCCGGAGGGTTCGAGGTCCGCTGTCGCACCACGGTCGAGACGATACGGCCGCGTGCGGGCGGTGGATTCACGCTGTCGGGGAGCCCGGGCTCGTCGGGTGCGGGCACCTTGGAGGCCGATCAGGTAGTGCTGGCGACACCGGCCGCGTCGACCGCGCGGCTGCTCGCCGAGCTGTTGCCCGAGGTATCCGCCGACCTGGCCGGCGTCGAGTCGGCGTCGGTCGTCGTGGTCACCTTCGCCTACCGCGCCGCCGACCTCCCCGATCTGCCTGGTTCGGGGTTCCTGGTCCCGCCCGTCGAGGGCCGGCAGATCAAGGCGTCGACCTTCTCGTTCAACAAGTGGGCGTGGGTCCGCGACTCCGGGAAGAGCGCCGGGCCGGCGGGCGAGGACCTAGCATTCCTCCGCACGTCGCTTGGCCGCCACGGCGAGATCGGTGTGCTCGAACGCTCCGACGCCGAGCTGGTCGCGGCCTCCCGGGCCGAGCTGGCCGAAGCGGTCGGCATCCGCGCTGAGCCGGTCGACACGCATGTGCAACGCTGGCCCGACGGGTTGCCGCAGTACGCCGTGGGCCACCTCGACCTGGTCGACCGGGTCCGCGCCGGCCTCGCCGAGGTGCCGGGACTCGCCGTGTGCGGCGCGACGTACGACGGCGTCGGGATCCCAGCCGTGATCGCGTCCGCCCGCGCGGCGGCCGGTGTCTTGGCCGGGTGACCGGGGGAGCACAATGGACGGCATGACGAACGCCGCCAGCGCCCGGGAGATCAACGAGCAGATCCGCTACACCATGTGGTCGGTCTTCCGGTTGGCTCGACCGCTCGGCGACGCCGACCGGGCCACAGAGGCGACCGAGGTGAG
This sequence comes from Nocardioidaceae bacterium, assembly GCA_039811985.1. GTDB lineage: Bacteria > Actinomycetota > Actinomycetes > Propionibacteriales > Nocardioidaceae > Nocardioides. The sequence continues at coordinate 2,645 of JBDHZT010000154.1, forward strand.
CGACCTGCTCGCCAAGCTGAACGCCGACGACATCGTCGTGCGCGGCGTCTACGACCTCTCCGGGGTCAGGGCTGACGCCGATGTGATGGTGTGGTGGCACGCGACGACCCCGGAGGAACTGCAAGACGCCTACAACCGGCTGCGCCGGACGGCTTTCGGGTCGCGGCTGGAGCCGGTCTGGAGCCAGCTCGCCATGCACCGCCCGGCTGAGTTCAACAAGGCCCACATTCCAGCGTTCCTGGCCGGCGAGGAGCCGCGCGGCTATATCTGCGTCTACCCGTTCGTGCGGTCCTACGAGTGGTATGTGCTGGACGAGGGCGACCGACGTCGGATGCTCGCCGAGCACGGCCGGATGGGTCGGGAGTATCCCGACGTGCGAGCCAACACGGTCTCGGCCTTCGCGCTCGGGGACTACGAATGGATCCTCGCCTTCGAGGCCGACGAGTTGCACCGCATCGTCGACCTGATGCGTCACCTGCGGGCGACTGAGGCGCGCCTGCACGTGCGCGAGGAGATCCCCTTCTACACCGGTCCCCGGGTCGAGCCGCTCGACCTGATCACTCGGCTTCCGTGACCGACATCGGGTCGGGAGCCGCAGAACCCTCCACCGGCTCGAGCGTCAGGCTGACGGAGTTGATGCAGTAGCGGTCGCCGGTGGGCGTGCCGTAGCCGTCGGGGAACACATGGCCGAGATGCGACCCGCAGCGGGCACAGCGCACCTCGGTGCGCACCATCCCGTGCGAGGTGTCGGAGATGTACTCGATGGTGTCCGAGATCGGCTGGTAGAAGCTGGGCCAGCCGCACCCGGAGTGGAACTTGGTGTCGGAGCGGAACAACTCAGCCTGGCAGGCCTTGCACCGGTAGACACCGACCGTCTCACTGTCGGTGTACTCCCCGGTGAACGGTCTCTCGGTCGCGGCCTTGCGGAGGACGGCGTACTCCTCCGGGGTCAGCTCCTCGCGCCACTCTTCGTCGGTCTTCTCGACCTGATAACCCATGTCGATCAGCCTACTGCGCCATCGATGGCTGCCTCGGGACGCGCTGGCTTCGTCGGACCGGACCCGTCACGATGGGGCCATGGCCACTCCAGCAGCCGAGGTCGACGCCGGCGGACGGAGCGTGCGGGTCACCAGCCCCGACCGCGTGATCTATCCGGCGACCGAACAGACTCCCGAGGTCACCAAGGTGATGGTGGCGGAGTATTTCGCCTCGGTCGGCGACGGCCTGATGTGCGCCCTGCGCGACCGACCGACGGCGCTGGAGCGGTGGCCCGCCGGCGTCCATCCGGGGATCAAGCTGGCAACCGGCCGGCCGGGGGAGAAGGCCGACGCCTTCTATCAGAAGCGGGTGCCCAAGGGTGCTCCGCCGTACGTCGAGACCGTCGAGGTCACGTTTCCGTCCGGCCGCACCGCCGAGGAGATCTGCCCGACCGAGATCGCCGTCGCCGTCTGGTGTGCGCACATGGGCACCCTCACCTTCCACCCCTGGCCGGTGCGCCGCGACGACGTCGATCGACCCGACGAGCTGCGCATCGACCTCGACCCGCAGCCGGGCACCACGTTCGCTGACGTTGTGCGGGTGGCTGGGGTCGCGAACGAGCTCCTAGACGAGCTGGGTCTGGCCGGCTTCCCGAAGACCTCCGGCAACCGTGGTGTCCACATCTATGTGCGGATCGAGCCGCGCTGGGACTTCGTCGACCTCCGGCATGCCGCTATCGGGTTCGGCCGCGAGCTGGAGCGGCGAGACGCCGGCGTCACCACCGCCTGGTGGAAGGAGGAGCGCGGTGAGCGCATCTTCGTCGACTTCAATCAGAACAACCGCGACCGCACCATCGCCTCGGCCTACTCGTTGCGGCCGGTGCCCGGTGCCCCCGTGTCGATGCCGTTGACCTGGGCGCAGCTGGCGGAGGTCGAGGACCCGAAGGCGTTCAACCTCTTCACGGTGCCTGGCCTGCTTGCCGAGCGTGGCGACGCCTGGGCCGGGATCGACGACGTCTCGCACTCGCTCGATCCGTTGTTGGCGCTGTGGGAGGCGAACCCGGTCGAGCTCAACTACCCGCCCGACTATCCGAAGATGCCCGGTGAGCCACCCCGGGTGCAGCCGAGCAAGAAGGTCGCCTCGCACTGGGACGAGCAGGGGAATCGCATCGAGGGCACTTGAGGCTCGGTCAGGAGACCATCAGCGCGACCCTCAACGCCCGAACGCCGCATTGCCTCCCCAGCGGGGGAGCGGTCCGGTCCGTCTAGACCACAGGCACCACAGTCGTCACACCGGTCACTCTGGGTGCGTCGAGAGGTCCGCCGAGGTCTCGCGGTGGCGTCGCCCTTGAGTGGCTGGTGTGACGGACGTAGATTGACCGCCGCTGGGCTACGTGGGGGTGCTGTCAGTGTTTCGTCGTGTTGTGCCGCTGGTCTTCTTCGTGATGATGGGCCTGCTCGGCTTGGTCGCGCCGGCCCAGGCGGCGGTGAGCTCGACGCCGGTCACCGGTCGGTTCCCCAGCTTCGACGCACCCGTCTTCACCATCGTGCACCGCGGCAACGTGCTCTACGTCGGTGGCCAGTTCACCCACGTCACCGCAGACGACGGCACCGTCTATCGCCGGCTCGGCGCGGTCGCGATCAACGCCTCGACGGGAAGCGTGCTGCCGTGGAACCCCCGGGTCCGCGGCACCGTTCGAGCGATCCTGCCTGTGGGCGACCGCGTGGTCATCGGAGGCGACTTCACCGCGGTGAAGGGGAAGCCGCGCAACAACCTCGTCATGGTCAAGCGGGCGGGTCTGGGCAAGGTCGACAAGTTGTTCGGCTTCCAGGCCGACGGCGCCGTCCTCACTCTTGCCGCCGGTGGCTCCAAGATCTACCTCGGTGGCGCCTTCGACCGGCTCGGAGGACGCGCCCGGGGCCACCTCGCGGCCATCGCCCTCGGCAAGCAGTATCGACTGACTTCCTGGACGCCGCAGGCGCAAGACGGCGGTGTGAGCAGCATCGCGGTCCGACGCTCCGGGGTGTACGTCGCCGGCGGGTTCGAGTTCCTCAACGGCAACCACCGGTTCCGCAAGCTTGCTCTGGTGCGTGCCAGCGATGGTCGCTTGGTGACCTCCTTCGATCCGCCGATCACTCGACGCGTGATCGATATGGTGGTCACGAAGCAGCGGGTCTACACCGCGATCGGTGGTCCGGGTGGTGGCCATGCCGTCGCCAGTGACCGACGCTCGGGTGCAACCGTATGGGCGCGATTCGTCGACGGCGATGCACAGGCCGTCACGGTGCTGGGTGACGCGGTCTACTTCGGCGGCCACTTCAGCCGGGCTTGTGCCACCCACGACTCTCATGGACCGGCCGGTTGCGCCGACGCACTCGAGGTCCGGAAGCGAGGCGCTGCCTACAGCAGGAGCGGGACGCTGTTGGACTGGAACCCCGACGCCAACTCGGCCTGGGGCGTGCACGCCCTCCAGGCCCTGCCAGGGCTGAAGGAGCTCGCCATGGGTGGGGAGTTCACCACGATCAACGGTGGCGCGAGCGCGATGCCCTACTTCGCGGTGTTCGGCACGCCGTAGAGCGGTGCGCGGCAGGTCGTCGTACCAGCCCTACACGCCCGTGATGCCCTCGCCCTCGCCGGCCTGCTCGTCGAAGGACTCGTGCTCGAGGAGGTGCAGGACGGGCACCCCGATCTTGCGCCGGGCGCGGGAGGTCCAGTCGACATGGAAGAACTCGGCCACGATGTGCGGGCGGGTCAAGATGATCGCCTCGCGACCGTCCACCTCGGCGACCTTGGCGGTGAGGGCATCGATCGGCGGCTCGGTCACGACCGTGCCGACCGCCTCCGCGCCACTGGCGCGCAACGCCGCCAGCGTGTGGGTGAGCTCGTCCGTCGAGCGCTCCTCGCAGTCTCGCCGCAGCGCCTCCAGATCCGCGTCGCTCATCACCATCGCCGGCGTCGCCATCACCTCGCCGGCCGCGAGCGATCCCATCGCGGCCTCGACGCGTGCCGAAGCGTCCTCGATGGGCAACAGCACGTGATAGACGACCGGGTCCTCGATCCCCTCGTGCAGGGAGTGGACCTGGGCGGCGTCCCGCTTGGTCAGCTCCTGCTCGATGAGCAACACGACGTTGTACGGCTCGCTCACGACCATCGCCCCCTGGGCTCGTTGGGTGCGGAGTGCCTCACTCCACACCCAAAATCCTAGCCAGGTCGTATCTCACCGGCTCATCGAGTTGGTCATATCCGCACGATTCGGGGTCGCGGTCTGGGCGCCAGCGTCGGAACTGCGCGGTATGACGGAACCGGCGGCCCTCCATGTGGTCGTAGGCGACCTCGAGAACACGATCGGGTCGCAGTGGTGTGAACGTGAGGTCTTTGCCGACGCTCCAACGGCTCTGGGTGCCCGGCACGCGGTCGGGGTTGGCGATCGCCCACTCCTGCCACTCGCCCCAGGGATGGTCCGAGAAGTCGCAGACGAGCGGCTGCAGCTCGGCGTACAGCTCGGCGCGCCGCGCTGCTGTGAAGGACGCCGAGACGCCGACGTGCTGCAGCTTGCCGTCGTCGTACAGCCCGAGCAGCAGTGAGCCGAGCAGGGGGTGCTCCGGCGTCGAGGTCTTGTGCTCGCGATAGCCGGCCACCACCACGTCGGCGGTGCGCTCGTGCTTGATCTTGAGCATCGTGCGTGCGTTCTGTTGGTACGGCGCCCCGAGCGGCTTGGCGACGACTCCGTCGAGCCCGGCACCCTCGAACTGGTGGAACCACTCCTCGGCAACGCTGGTGTCGGTGGTCGTGCGGGTGAGGAAGACCGGCCCCGGCGCACCGCCGAGCGCCTGCTCCAGCGCGGCCCTTCGCTCCACGAAGGGGCTTTCGAGGTACGACGTGTCGCCGAGCGCGAGCAGATCGAAGGCCACGAACCCGGCCGGGGTCTGCTCGGCCAGCAGGTTCACCCGGGACGCGGCCGGGTGCAGCCGGTTCTGCAGCACCTCGAACTCCAACCGGTCGTCGATCGCCACGAAGATCTCGCCGTCGAGCACGCACCGGGCCGGCAGCTGTGCTCGCATCGCCTCCACCACCTCGGGGAAGTAGCGCGTCAACGGCTTGGTGTTGCGCGACGCGAGCTCGATCTCGTCGCCGTCGCGGAACACCACGCAGCGAAAGCCGTCCCACTTGGGCTCGAAGGACAGGCCCGGCACCTCGCCGACGGAGTACTTCCCCGGATCGGGGAGACCCTTCACCGACTTGGCCAGCATGGGCGGCACGGGCGGCATCACGGGCAGGTCCATCCCAGCACCCTAGTTCGCGGCCGTTCGTGCCGCGTCCTAGCGAGAGGCCGTCGGGGCGACCAGCTCGTACGACGTCCTGCGGGGCGCTCGGGGTGGTTCCTCTATCCCCGGTTGGTCTGCCGGGCCAAGGATGCTGCCCCGCCAGGCGGGCCTTAAGGTGGTTCCTCTATCCCCGGTTGGTCTGCCGGGCCAAGGATGCTGCCCCGCCAGGCGGGCCTTAAGGTGGTTCCTCT
>JBDHZT010000155.1:0-8123 GCA_039811985.1 Nocardioidaceae bacterium
GGAAGGTCAACGCCGGCTCGCCGGCCTCGTCCAGCAATGCGACGGCCTCACCGACGACCGCCTCCATCGAGTGCGAGGCGCGACGCCGCGACCCGGTCTCCCGGTGACGTCGTGGAGCTGCCATGTCGCCCATCTCATCACACCTTGTCGCGTGGTCTTGCGTCGCATCGAACATTGTTCTATTGTATCGAACGTCGTTCGGTTCTCGAACGAAGTTCGATCCTGAGGATGTGCCCATGAGCTCTGTCGCTGAGACGTCACCCACCCGCACCTACACCTCGCTCGGGGCAGCATGGATCCCGTTGTTCGCCCTCTGCCTGGCGTTCTTCGTGGAGATGGTCGACAACACCCTGCTCACCATCGCACTGCCGACCATCGGTCGTGACCTGGGCAGCGGCACCACGGCCCTGCAGTGGGTCACCGGCGCCTACTCGCTCACCTTCGGCGGCCTCCTCCTCACCGCCGGCTCGGCCGCCGACCGGCTGGGCCGGCGCCGAGTCCTGCTCATCGGGCTGGCCGCCTTCGGCCTGATCAGCCTGACCGTGATCGCCGTGGACACCGCTGGCGAGCTGATCACGCTGCGCGCCGCACTCGGCATCGCCGCCGCCGCGATGGCGCCGATCACCAACTCGCTGGTCTTCCGACTCTTCGACGACCAGACCCTGCGGATGCGCGCCATGACCGTGATGATCGTCGTCGGGATGAGCGGCTTCATTCTCGGCCCTCTGCTCGGCGGCACGGCCCTGGCCCACGTCCGCTGGGAGTGGCTGCTGGTCGTCAACGCCCCCATCGCACTCATCGCCTGGCTCGGCGTGCGGCTCGGCGTTCCAGCGGATCGCCCCGAGGACCTGACCAGCGACAAGCTGGATCTTCCCGGTGCCGTGCTCAGCATCGCCACGATCGGTCTGGCCTGCTACTCCCTGACCAGTGGCGTCGAGCACGGCTGGGGTTCGGCGATCACCTGGGCCTGCGTGGTCGGAGCGGTGATCGCGCTCGTGGCCTTCCTCGTCCACGAGCGCCGCACCACCGAGCCGATGCTCGACCTGGCGATCTTCGACAGCGGCACCGTCCGCGGGGCCGCCATCGCCCAGGTCGGTACGTCGATCGCCATGGCCGGGGTGATGTTCGGCCTGATCCTGCACTTCCAGTACGCCTACGGCTGGAGCCCCGTCCGCGCGGGCCTGGCCAACCTTCCGATGATCCTCACCATGATCGCCGCAACACCGATCTCGGAGTCCCTCGCCCGGAGGTTCGGTCACCGCGTCGCATGTCTCGTCGGGGCCGCCCTCCTCGCAGGGTCTCTCGCGGGCCTGGCCTGGGCGGTCGACCACGGCTACCCGGCGATCGCCGTCTTCATGGTGACCCTGACCATCGGCCTGCGGACGGTGATGACGATCTGCGCCGTCGCCCTGGTCAGTGCGATGCCCAGCAACCGCACCTCGATCGGGGCTGCGCTCAACGACACCGCTCAGGAGGTCGGGACCAGCGTCGGCACGGCCGTGGTCGGCACCCTCATCGCCGCGCTCGTCACCACCACGCTGCCCGCCGGCGTCTGGCACCCCGACCTCGTGCTCTCCTTCTTCCACGGGGAGCGAGTCACCTACGCGCTCCTGGCGGTGATCGTCGGCCTGGTCGCGGGCTGGGGCGCGCTGACACTGACCGACTCCCACGCCACCGAGGAACCGGTCTGACCCACTACGCTTTGCACGCATGCGCGTGTTCGTACTCTCCACCGGTCGCTGTGGGTCGACCACCTTCGAGCGCGCCTGCCGTCACATCACCAACTTCACCGCGGGCCACGAGACGAACAAGCGACGGGTCGGCGAGCGCCGCTTCGACTACCCCGACCAACACATCGAGTCCGACAACCGGCTCTCCTGGTTCCTCGGCGGTCTGCAGGCCCGCTTCGACCACGAGCAGACCCTCTACGTCCACTTGAGCAGAGATCCACGCCGGGTCGCGGCCTCCTATACCGCACGCTGGGACAGCGGATTCCACTCCGGCATCATCCGCGCCTTCGCCCAGGGCATCGTGATGCGCAAGCACTATCAAGAGGAGCAACGGATCCGGCTGGCCCGCTTCTACGTCAGCACGGTGAACGAAAACATCGCCGCCTTCCTCGCCGACAAGCCGCTCACGGTGGACTTTCCGCTGGAGCGGGCCGAAGAGCTCTTCCCGGTCTTCTGGGAGAAGATCGGCGCCGAGGGCGACCTCGCCGCCGCGCTGGCGGAGTTCCAGATCCGCCACAACGCCTCGACGCAGGCGGCAGGCCCTACATGACGAGCAGCGGCAGCCCCGAAGTCGGCACCGCGGCCGGAGCCGTGCGCGGTCGGTGGCGGCCCGGGTCGGCGGCGTTCCTCGGCATCCCGTTCGCTCGGCCACCGGTGGGCGACCTCCGCTTCGCCGCACCCGTCCCACACGAGGGGTGGTCAGGCGTACGCGATGCGACGGCGTACGGCGCCACGCCCCAGCGCGGTGCGTCCGCCGAGATCACCTTGGTCCCTGAGCCGTCAGTGCCCGGCGAGTCGACCCTGAACGTCAACGTCTTCACTCCCAGGCCCGGTGAGCCGGATGCCGCGCTGCCGGTGCTGGTCTACATCCATGGCGGGGGCTACATCTCCGGATCGCCCGCCAGTCCGTGGTACGACGGCGCGGCATTCAACCGCGACGGAGTCGTCACGGTGAGCGTCTCCTACCGCCTCGGGTTCGACGGCTTCGGCTGGATCGAGGACGCACCCCACAACCGAGCGGTCCTGGACTGGATCCTCGCCCTGGAGTGGGTGCGCGACAACATCGCGGCGTTCGGTGGCGATCCCGGCAAGGTCACCATCGCGGGCCAGTCGGCCGGCGGCGGCGCGGTGCTCACGCTGCTCACCACCCCCCGGGCCGCAGGGTTGTTCCAGCGCGCGATCTCGCTCTCCGGCACCACCGCGCAGGTGCCTCTCGGCCGCGCCGAGGAGCTCGGTCGCGCGCTCGCCGACGCTGCCGGCGTCGCGCCGACCCGGGCCGGGTTGGCCGCTCTCAGCGAGGAAGACGTGCGCCGGCTCCAGCAGCGGGTCAGCGCGCCGATCCCGACCCAACAGGGGGAATCGGGTCCCCTGGCCCTCCTCACCAACATGGCGTCCGACACCCCACTGTCGTGGGCGCCGGTCATCGACGGCGACCTCCTGCGCGAGCGCATCGAGGATGCGATCGCCCATGGCACCGGCGCCGACAAGGCCCTGCTGCTCGGCGCCACCGACCACGAGTTCAACCAAGTGGTCACCGATCACCGCGAGGCCCTGGCCAGGACCGACCCGGCGGCGGTGCTGGCCGCCCTTGGTGTCCCCGGACCGACGGTCGCCGGCTATCTGGCCGAACACCAGGGGCTGGATCCCGCCGACGTGCTCGCGCAGTACGTCACCGACGCCATGTTCCGAGCGCGCAGCTGGCGGATCGCCGAACTGCGCGCGGCGAGCGGAGCCCCGGCGTGGCTCTACCGGTTCTCCTGGGTGTCACAGAGCTTCGGCATCGCGGTGCATTGCGTGGACGTCCCGTTCTTCTTCGACTGCTTGGACCTCGACCGCGTCGACTACCTCGCCGGCGCCCATCCGCCGCGGGCGCTCGCCGCCGACGTCCACGGCGCAGCGGTAGCCTTCGTCGGCGGCGGCGACCCGGGCTGGCCGACCTACGCCCCGCCCGAGCGCTCGGTGCGGGTCTACGACGTGCCGTCCTCGGTGCGCTCGGACGCCTTCGGCGACGTCGCTGTCGTGGGCTCGCTGCGTCCGGGGTAGCGGGCTCGAGCAGGTCAGGTAGCCGAGGAGTCGTCGCCCTCGCCGGTGCGTGCGGTCGCGCCGGAGTGGTCCTGGCCGGCGCTGTCGTCACCCTCGGCCGCCAGCTCGTCGCCGTACACCCCGGCCTCCTTGGCAGCCTGGACCTTGCGCAGTTGCTTGGTGAAGCTGAACAGCAAGAACACCACCGAGCCGATCAGGGCGACGAAGATCACCGCGCCCCAGGGGCCGGCCACCACGTCGTTGTCCTTGGGGACGGGATCGTCGGCGAGGATCGACGAGATCGTGGTGAGCACTTCGATGACCATGCGACCAGTGTGTCAGGAAGGTCGATCGATGCCCGCGAAGAGGTCGTCCTCGGGCAGCTCGGTGGGCACGTGGCTCGCCACGAGCTCGTAGTCCTCATACGGCCAGATCTCCTCCTGCAGCTCGCGCGGGATGGAGAACCACCCGCCGTCGGGATCGATCTGGGTGGCGTGGGCCATCAGGGCCTGGTCGCGGACGCCGAAGTAGTCCGCACACTCGACCTGGGTCGTGATCCGGGCATCCCACTCGGGCTCGGGCACCCACTCCTCGAGTCGCTCCGCGTAGGGCGAGTGGAGGCCGTGCGCCACCATCGCGTCGTGCAGCGCCTGCGTCCGAGGGCGGTTGAAGGTGTGGTGGTAGTAGAGCTTCAGCGGCTGCCAAGGCTCGCCCGCTTCCGGATAGCGCTCGGGATCCCCGGCGGCGCGGAAGGCCTCGACGGCGACCAAGTGGCACATGATGTGGTCCGGGTGCGGGTAGCCGCCGCGTTCGTCGTACGTCGTCACCACGTGCGGCCGCAGCGACCTGATCAGCCGCACCAGCGGAGCGGCGGCCTCCTCCACCGGGACGCTCGCGAAGCAGCCCTCCGGCAGTGGCGGCTTCGGATCGCCCTCGGGCCAGCCGGAGTCGACGAAACCGAGCCAGTCCTGGGTGATGCCCAAGATGTCGCGGGCCCGCTCCATCTCCTGTCGGCGCACCTCGGTGATGTGGTCGAGGATGTCGGGACGGTCCATCTTCGGGTTGAGGATCGAACCACGCTCGCCACCCGTGCAGGTCACCACATGCACGTCGACGCCCTCGGCGACGTAGCGTGCCGTCGACGCCGCACCCTTGCTCGACTCGTCGTCGGGGTGGGCGTGCACGTGCATGAGCCGGTAGCCGGCGCGGGGATGTTCGGACACCACTCCATCGTAGGAGTCCGTCGAGGGCCGTCCGCGCGACGCGTGCGAGCATGGACCGGTGAGTGGGGCCGAGGATCTCCTGGCGAGGCGGTACGGCGGCGCGCGCCGCGGCCGTCGCGTTGCGGCGGGAGCCGTGGTGGCGATCCTCGCTGCCGCATTCTTGGCGTGGGTCGCCTGGGCCGCGTGGATCCACACGACGCCCCAAGCGACCTCGGAGCTGCTCGGCTGGAAGGTCGTCGACGACCACGCGCTGGAGGCTCGGGTGGCCGTGCACGTGGACGAGGGCGCGCAGGCCCGTTGCGTGGTCCGCGCGTTGGCCGAGGACCACACTCCCGTCGGCGACTACTCCTGGGTGCCCACGAGCGGCACCAACACCGTCACGATCCGCACCGAGAGGCGGGCCACCGCGGTCGACCTGGTGGGCTGCACCACGCCCGACCAGCAGAGTCCGCGCTGATCACCCAGGAGGGGCCTGGAGGGGTCGATCTCTGGGGATTGGCGGGGCGGCACCGATCATCCTTGCTAGACTGGACGGTCTGGTCCCGCGGGCTGACCGACAGCCGAGTCGTTGATGAGCGGAAAGAGCCGCCGACTTCCAGCGGGACGGACCCGAGAACCCAAGGCGTAGGCACGTCCTCGTCGCACAGTAGGAGGCAACCCGATGACCCAGTCCAGTGAGCAGACCATCTGGCTGACCCAGGACGCCTTCGACAAACTGCGGGCCGAGCTCGACAACCTGCGCGGCCCGGTCCGCCAGGAGATCATCGACCGGATCAGCGCCGCTCGTGACGAGGGTGACCTCAAGGAGAACGGTGGCTATCACGCCGCCAAGGACGAGCAGGGCAAGGTCGAGGCTCGGATCCGCCAGCTCGAGGACATGATGCGTCGCGCCGAGGTCGGCGAGACCCCGCCCGACGACGGCGTGGTCGAGCAGGGCATGAAGGTGACCTACCGCTTCGTCGGCGACGACGACACCGAGACCTTCCTCTTAGGTCACCGCGAGATGGAGGACGGGACCATCCAGGTCTTCTCCCCGCAGTCACCACTCGGCTCGGCGATCATGGGCGCCCGTCGCGGCGACACGGTCAGCTACGTCGCACCCAGCGGCAAGACCCTGCAGGTCGAGATCGTCGACGCCGTGCCCTACACCAGCTGAGCCCGGGAGTTCAGTCCACGATCCGGTAGCCGAGCTCGTCGAGCCTGGCCCGCAACCGGGCCGCATGCTCGGCGCCGCGCGTCTCGAGCTGGAGTCCGATCTCGACCTCGTTGAGGGCGAGGTCGGGTGAGATCCGCTCGTGGCTGAGGTCGATCACGCTGGCTCCGAGGGCAGCGACCTCGGTGAGGAGACCGGCGAGGCCACCCGGGAGGTCGGAGATGACCACGCCCAGGTAGAGATAGCGGCCGGCCGCGGCCAGGCCGTGCCGCACCACCTTGTTGAGCAGCAACGGGTCGATGTTGCCGCCGGAGACCACGGCGACTGCCGGCGTCTCGAACGCGTTCGGATCGGTGGCCATGGCGGCCACCGCCGCGGCGCCGGCGGGCTCGACGACCTGCTTGCTGCGCTCGAGCAGGGTGACCAGTGCCCGCGCCAAGGAGTCCTCCGACACCGTCTTGATCTCGTCGACGTGCTCCTGCACGGCGGCGAAGGTGATGTCTCCTGGGCGACCGACGGCGATGCCGTCCGCCATCGTCCGCATCGCCTCCAACCGGATCGGGTGTCCGGCTGCCAGGGAGGGCGGGAACGCCGCGGCGGCCTCGGCCTGCACGCCGATCACCCGGACGTCCGGGCGGAGCGCCTTGACCGCGATAGCGATGCCGGCGAGCAGCCCACCACCACCGGTGGGGACCACGAGTGTGCGCACCTCGGGGGCTTGCTCGAGGATCTCCAGACCGCAGGTGCCCTGCCCGGCCACGATGTCGGGGTGGTCGAACGGCGAGATGAACACCGCCCCGGTCTCAGCGGCGAACTCCTGGGCCGCCTCGATGGCCTGGTCGAGGTACTGCCCGTGGAAGACCACCTCGGCGCCGTATCCCCTGGTGGCGTTCACCTTCGGGATCGGCGCACCCTCGGGCATGAAGATGGTCGAGGAGATGCCCAGCCGCTGGGCCGACATCGCCACCCCCTGGGCGTGGTTGCCGGCCGATGCGGCGACCACACCGGCCGCCCGCTCGGTCTCACTCAGCCGGGACAGTCGCAGGTAGGCACCGCGCGGCTTGAACGACCCGGTGCGCTGGAGGTTCTCCAGCTTCAGCCGAACATCGCCGCCCAGCCGCTCGGCGAGCCAGCGCGCGTTGCGGGTGGGCGTGCGGGTCACCACTCCGTCGAGCACCTGCGCCGCGGCCTGGATGTCGGCCAGACCGACCGTCGGGATCTCGGTCATCGCTTCTCCTCCGACTGCCTCGCCTAGTCCGTCGCCTGGGCCGAGCTCTGCGGGTCAGGTGGCTCGGGGAGCACGTCGTCGGCGAGCGGTGGCGGCTCCTCGGGCTCGTCGCCCCCGGCCAGGTGCAGCACGACCGCGTTGATAGCGGCGGCACAGGGTACGGCGACCAGCGCGCCCGCCACCCCGGCGACGAGCACTCCGCAGCCGATCGCCACGATGATCCCGAGCGGGTGGATCGCGACGAACCTGCCCATCAGGAAGGGCTGCAGAACATGCCCTTCGAGCTGCTGGACGGCGATCACGCCGAGCAGCATGAACAGCGCGGCATAGGGACCCTGGTCGACCAGGGCCACCAGCACCGCCACCGTGCCGGCGACGGTTGCGCCGACCATCGGGATGAAGGCGCCGAGGAAGACCAGGACGCCGATCGCGAGCACGAAGGGCACCCGCAGGATGGTGGCGACCAGCATCACGCCAGCAGCGTCGACCAGGGCGACGATCACCGTTGCCCTCACGAACTGGGTGAGCGAGATCCAGGCGACCCGACCGGAGGAGTCGACCCGCTCGCGAGCGGCCCGGGGCGCGATCCGGACCGCCCAGGCCCAGATCCGGTCGCCATCGGCCAAGAAGAAGTAGGTCGAGAAGAGCACGATGAAGAAGCCGGCGAACACATGCGTGACCGCCGTGCCGACCTCGGTGGCGTGGGTGACCAGCTTGCCGTCCTCGGTGTACTTCGTCAGGGCGTGCTGGGCCTTGTCGATGTAGGC
>JBDHZT010000156.1:0-8005 GCA_039811985.1 Nocardioidaceae bacterium
CCGTAGGCTGCTCCGGTGCGCATCGACCTCCACACTCATTCCGATGTGAGCGATGGGACGATGGCACCGGGCGAGGTGGTGCGGGCGGCTGCGGCGGCGGGGCTCGACGTCGTCGGACTGACCGACCATGACACCGCGGCAGGATGGGCGGCGGCGGAGGCGGCCGCACTGGAGACCGGCATCTCGCTGGTGCGCGGGTTGGAGATCAGCACCCGCTTCGGGGGCCGCGGGGTGCACCTATTGGGCTACCTGGTCGACCCGACCTATCCGCCGTTGGTCGAGGCGCTCGGCAAGATCCTCGACGGGCGGAGCTCGCGGGTGCCGGCCATCCTGGAGCGCCTGCGGGGGCTGGGCATCGACATCGACATCGCCGACGTGCGCCGGGTAGCGCCGCATGCGCGGGCCACGGGTCGCCCACACATCGCCGATGCGCTGGTGGAGGCGGGCGTAGTGCCGGATCGCGCCGCGGCATTTCGGGAGCTGCTCAACCCGGGCCGGCCGGCGTACGTCCAGCGGTATGCCGCCGACCTGGAGGACATGATCGGCCTGGTGACCGCTGCCGGAGGGGTGGCGGTGATCGCGCATCCGTGGGGTCGGCAGGACCCTTCGGTGCTGGGCGAGGAGGGGCTGGCCCGGCTACGGCAGGTCGGATTGGCCGGTGTCGAGGTCGACCACCAGGACCACTCTCCAGCCGACCGGGAGCGCCTACGGGCGATCGCCCGAGAGCTGGAGCTGGTAGCCACCGGCTCCAGCGACTTCCACGGGACCGGCAAGGTGAACCACGAGCTCGGCTGCCACACCACCGAGGTCGAGGAGTTCGAGCGACTGATCGCACTCGCCGACGCGGCCGCCGCTGCCTCGGGCCGGGTCACCCCACACGTCGTCGTGGAGTGATCGCGACCGGGTGCCCTGAAGTCAGCGGCGACCGATGGACTGGTAGGTCTGCAGCGCCCGGCGGGGGATGACCCGGGCGGCGGAGGTGATCAGCTTGTACTGCCCGCCGGGGATGGACAGCTCGCGGCCCTTGTCGAAGTCGGCCAGGCTGCGCTCGACCAGGAAGTCCGACTCGAGCCAGAGCAGGTCCGGAGCGGATTGGCGACGCACGCCCATCCGGCTGTGGAACTCGGTGCGGGTGAACCCGGGGCACAAGGTGAGCACGGTGATGCCCTGGGAGCGATACTCGTTGGCGGCCCACTGGCCGAAGCTGGTCACCCACGCCTTGGCGGCGGAGTAGGTGCCGCGGGGCAGGAACGACGCGACGCTGGAGACGTTGATCAGGCCGCCCTTCCCGCGGGCCGCCATCGCGCCCAGTGCGGCATGGGAGAGCCGCATCACCGCGGTGACGAGGACGTCGATCATCGCCTGCTCGTCGGCCACGTCGGAGTCCAAGAAGCGCTTCTTCAGTCCGAAGCCCGCGTTGTTGACCAGGAGGTCGACGGGCCGATCGTCCTCGGCCAGCCGCTGCTCGACGAGCAGCAGCTGGTCTCGATCGGCCAGGTCCGCGGGCAGCACCTCGACCGAGACGCCGTACGTCGAGCCGAGGTCGGCCGCGACCGCGTCCAGTCGCTCGCGGTCGCGTGCGACCAGGATGAGGTCGTGTCCGCGGGAGGCAAGCTGGCGAGCGAACTCGTGGCCGATTCCCGAGGTCGCACCGGTGATCAGTGCCGTGCCGAGGTCGCTGAGCTTGGTCGAGGCCATGGCACCAGGAAAGCAGGTGTCGGAGCCGGCTGGGCACGCCGGGTCCGGCATGATGGGGTGCGATGACCACGATCCTCGCCGTCGCCAACCAGAAGGGCGGAGTCGCCAAGACCACCTCCGTCGCTTCGATCGGTGCCGCCCTCGCTGAGAAGGGTCAGCGGGTGCTGCTGGTCGACCTCGATCCGCAGGCGTGCCTGACCTTCTCGTTGGGCATCGACCCGGAGGATCTCGAGATCTCCATCTACGAGGTGCTCACCAAGGGCACGCCGGCGACCGAAGTGCTGGTCGAGACCGAGGACGGCGTCGACCTGCTGCCAGCCACGATCGAGCTGGCCCGTGCCGAGGCGGACCTGCTGACCCGGACCGGCCGGGAGCAGGCCATCAAGGCGGCCTTGGAGGACCTCGAGGACGCCGGCTACGACTGGATCCTGCTGGACTGCCCGCCCTCACTCGGGGTGCTGACCGTGGCCGCCCTCACCGCTGCGCAGGGAGTGCTGATCCCGCTGCAGTGCGAGACGCTGTCCCACCGAGGCGTCGGTCAGCTCCTCGACACCGTCCACGACGTGCGCCGCTTCACCAATCGCAAGCTCGAGGTGTGGGGGGTGCTGCCCACGTTGTACGACGGCCGCACCAATCACGCTCGCCGAGTGCTCGACACGATCGCCGAGACCTACGACCTCGAGGTGATCGAGCCGCCGATCCCCAAGACGATCAGGTTCGCCGAGGCGCCCGCGGCCGGCCGCTCGATCCTGCGCACCAGCCGGTCGAGCAAGGGCGCCCAGGCCTACCGCGACGTGGCCGACAACCTGGCGGCGCGGGCTCGCCAAGCCAAGCCGAAGCGGCCGGCCAAGCGCCGCACGGGCGGCTGAGATGGGCGATCACCGGCGGGAGGTGGAGCCGCGCTACGGCCGGATGGCCGTCGCGAGCACCTCGCTGGTGATCACCCTGATCGCTGTCCTCGGTGGCCTCGGCATCATCCCGCTGGGACACCCCAGCGGCTCACGGGCCTCCGCCGCGTCCTCCGATCGCTCCTCGTCGGCCACGACGACGGCCTCTGGTGGCGACGCTGTCGATGACGACGCCGGCGACAAGGGAGCGGCGACCACCGGCACGGGTGCCAAGGCATCGGAGGCTGGTGAGCAGGAGACATCTCCGTCGTCGCCCCAGTCCTCGCCGTCGTCGTCCGCCCCGCCGGTGCCAGCGGACTCCGGCGCCGGTCGTCGGGCGGTGTTCAGCGAGAGCGACCAGCAGGTCTGGTTGATCGACGACGACGGCAGTGTGCTGCGCAGCTATCCGGTCTCGGGGAGCATCTTCGACAACCTCGACCCGGGCACCTATCAGGTCTACTCCCGCTCGGAGGACGCCGTGGGCGTGGACGGCTCCACAATGCACTGGTTCGTCCGCTTCACCCGGGGATCGAGTGGGGCGGCCATCGGCTTCCACAGCATCCCCGAGAAGGACGGCGCTCCGGTGCAGACCGTCGCCCAGCTCGGCACCCCGCTCTCACACGGCTGCATCCGGCAGCGCGAGCCCGACGCCCTGGCGATGTGGGACTTCGCCCAGCTCGGTGACACCGTTGTGGTCACCGCCTAGATCGTGGGCTGCCGGTTGCTGGCTGCCGGTGGGCTGTGGTGCTGGCCGAGGCAGCGACGCGGGAAGGCGGGCCGGTGGCTCGGGTCGTTGGCCGCGGTGCTGGTCGTCCGTGGTCACGACCGATAGGCAGCGACCGGGAGAGCGGGGCTCGGGGTCGCGGTCGTCGGCCGGGTTGCTGGTTGCTCCTGTCGCTGCTTTCACAAGGTATGTCGGTATACCTGCACTTACCTCGGTGAATGACGCGTGGTAAGCGGAGCTTCGTCTACATACCTTGTGAAAGCAGCAACGCGTGTGACTGGCGGGACCACAGCTGGGAGGGACTCCGGGATGGGGTCATCGATTGTTCCAATACGACATGCCGAACGCCGGCTACTGGTGCGTACGACACGGCATATGTGACCTACGCACCAGTAGCCGGGCAGACGCAAGAAGACCGCGGCAGACGCAGCTCAGCTGGCGGACTCGGCGGGCGCCTGGTTGCCGGAGCCACCGCGACGACGGCGGCGACGGTTGCGGTTCGGCCGCGGGGAGGAGGCGGGGGCGTCCGCGGCCCCGGCGGAAGCGGGACCGCCGGCGGGCGCCGTCTCAGCGGCGTCGGGGACGGGTCGTCCGCTGCGACTGCGGGTGCGCTGACGGCTCCGGTTGCGGGCCGGGCGCTCGCGCGGGGCACGCTCCTTCTCGGCCTGCGCGGGGCGCTCGGGGACGACGCGTCCCTTGGTGCCCGGGGCGATGCCGAGGTCGTGGAAGAGATGCTCGGAGGTCGAGTAGGTCTCCTGCGGCTCGTCGAACGGCAGGTCCAGCGCCTTGTTGATCACCTTCCACCGGGTCAGATCGGCCCAGTCCACGAAGGTGACCGCGGTGCCGGTGGCGCCGGCCCGGCCGGTGCGGCCGATCCGGTGCACGTAGGTCTTCTCGTCCTCGGGACAGGTGTAGTTGATGACGTGGGAGACACCCTGGACGTCGATCCCGCGGGCCGCCACGTCGGTCGCCACGAGGGCGCGCAGCTTGTCCTCGCGGAAGCGGGTGAGGGCCCGCTCGCGGGCTACCTGAGCCATGTCGCCGTGCAGTGGCGAAGCCTTGAAGCCACGCTCGACCAGGTCGTCGGCGATCCGCTGCGCCTGCCGCTTGGTGCGGGTGAAGACGATGATCTTCTCGGCGTCGTCGGCCTGCAGGATGCGGGCCACGATCTCCGGCTTGTCGAGGTCGTGTGCCTGGTAGATGAACTGCGCGGTCGCCGGCACCGTCTGACTGTCGGCGGAGGACTCGGCCCGGATGTTCATCGGGTGCCGCATGTGGGTGCGGGCCAGGGAGACGATCGCGGCCGGCATGGTCGCCGAGAACAGCATGGTCTGCCGGGTCTCGGGGGTCATCGAGATCAGCCGCTCGACGTCGGGCAGGAAGCCCAGGTCCAGCATCTCGTCGGCCTCATCGAGCACCAGGGCGTGCACATGGGAAATGTCGAGGGCCTTGCGGTTGGCCAGGTCGATGAGGCGACCGGGCGTCCCGACCACGACATCGACGCCGGCGGCGAGGGCGTCCAGCTGCGGCTCGTAGCCGACGCCGCCATAGACGGTCAGCACGCGCATGCCCCGATCGGCGCCGGCGAGGGTCAGGTCGCCGGAGACCTGCAGGGCCAGCTCGCGGGTCGGCGCCACGACGAGCGCCTGCGGCTTGCCCTGGGGCAGCTCTGCGTAGTCGGGGTCGTGCGGCGCGACACTGCGCTGCAGCACGGGGATGCCGAAGGCCAGCGTCTTGCCGGTGCCGGTGCGGGCCTGGCCGATCAGGTCGGTGCCCATCAGGGCCACCGACAGGGTCATCTCCTGGATCGGGAAGGGCGTGGTGATGTTGGCGCGCTCGAGCGCGTCGCAGATCTCGGGGAGCACCCCGAGTTCACGGAAGGTAGTGATGATCTTGTCGCTTTCGTAGGTTCCGAACGTGCGGCGGACTCCACGAAGCGTTGGCGTCTGCCGCGCACATGCTGACGAGTCCCGCATCACCTCGCTGTTGGCAGCGGGGAGCGACGCTCGAACCCGGTCAGTCTATCGGTAGGCTGCCAGCATGACGGAATCGCCGGACGGCGCGCCGGCTGCCGATCCGATGGGCGACCCGCTCTACCGCGAGGCGGTCGTCGACCTGCTGGGCGTGATCGGCTACGGCGAGCTCGCCGCCTTCGACCGCCTGGCCGAGGACGCCCGGCTCGCGCCGACCCTGGACGACAAGCTCGCCATGGCGGCCATGGCCGCCGCGGAGTTCAGCCATCTGGCCGCCCTGCAGGAGCGGATCCGAGCCCTGGGCAGCGATCCGGCGGAGGCGATGGCGCCCTTCCGGACCGCCCTGGACGACTTCCATGTCCACACCAGCCCGGCCGATTGGTACGAAGGCCTGGTCAAGGCGTACGTCGGTGACGGGCTCGCCAGGGACTTCTATCGGGAGATCGCGGCCCAACTCGACCACGAGACGCGGGACGTCATCGTGGCGTCTCTCGCCGACTCAGGGCACGCGGAGTTCGTGGTCGACCGGGTGCGAGCAGGCATCGCCGCCGACCCACGACTCGGTGGGCGGCTCGCGTTGTGGGGCAGGCGACTCATGGGGGAGGCGCTCACCCAGGCACAGCGGGTGGCCGCCGATCGCGACTCGCTCACCCTGCTGCTGGCCGGCGGAGTCGGCCGACCGGGCATGGACCTGCTGGCCATCGGACAGATGTTCACCCGGCTCACCGAGCGACATGCCGACCGGATGACCAAGCTCGGCCTGGACGCCTAGGACGCCTCTGGCGCCGGATCCAGGCCGAGCTCAGGTCGCTAGCTCTTCGAGCGTCCGGTGACGCCAGCTGCGACGACGACCAGGACCGCCGCCACGGCGACCTGCCAGATGTGTCGCCACCAGTCGATGCCATTGGTGTGCGGGTTGAAGAAGAGGCTGTAGAGCCAGGTGCCGATCAACACACCACCGATGCCGCAGATGATGGTGAGCCATAGCGGGACGTTGTCCCGGTCGCCCGGGGCCACCCACTTGCCGAGGAAGCCGATGATGGTGCCGCCGATGAGGGCCCACAAGATTGCGCTGATCATGAGGTTCCTTTCCGAATTAGTGTCGGAAGCCGACCTGTCCGGCCACTCCGCCGCCGATCTCAATGTAGGCCAGCCTCTCGGCGGGCACCACGATCCGGCGCCCCTTGGTGTCGCTGAGACCGAGCACACCGCCGGAGCTGATCGCCTCGGCGACCCGCTTCTCGATGTCCTCGACTGAGTCGCTGGTCTCCAAGATCAACTCCCGTGCGGCGTTCTGTACGCCGATCTTGACCTCCACGTCGTCCTTCTTTCCTGATGCAGTCTCGTTGGTCCGGTGCTGTGCTGGTCTGGCCGGTGCTGGTCAGTGCTCGTCGGTGAGCGGGTAGCCCCGGATGCCCCGCCACGCGAGCCCGGCGACCAGGGCGGCCGCGTCCGCGCGCGGGATGCCGCTGCGCTCGGCCAACCAGAACCGCGCACTCACTTGACCCATTCCCACCAGGGACACCGCGAGCAGGCGGGAGGCCTCCTGGGGGAGTCCGGTGTCCTCGTGGATCACCGCGGCGATCATGTCCGCACACTGGGCGGTGACCCGGTCGACATGCTCGCGCACGGCCGGCTCGTTGGTCAGGTCGGACTCGAAGACCAGACGGAAGGCGCCGGTGTCGCTGGCGACGTACTCGTAGAAGGCCGCCATCGTCGCGGCCACCCGCTGCTTGTTGTCCGTCGTGCTCGCCAGGGCCTTCCGGCACTGGTCGATGATGGTGTCGCAGGAGGCGTCGAGCAGGGCCAGGTAGAGATCCAACTTCCCCGGGAAGTGCTGATAGAGCACCGGCTTGGAGACGCCGGCCCGGTCGGCGATGTCGTCCATCGCAGCCGCGTGGTAGCCCTGCGCGGCGAACACCTCCAACGCCGACTGCAGGAGTTGGGCCCGACGCTCCTGACGGGGCATCCGACCGCCGCGAGGACGGACGTCCTCGTCGTACCGACCTGCGGTCACCTGTTGCTCCTCACTCCGTGCCGCCTTGCGGGCGCGTCGCCCACGGCGCACGGCAGCCTACCCCTGGCACCCACGCGGGTCCGGATCGCGGACCTGGGAGGTGGCCGCACCGGCGGGCCGGGAACATGGCAGGCGTCGCAGGTGTTGACCCATCCGAAACCGTCTGCGAAACCCGCCTACCGGCCTGTCCAGGAGTTTGAGTCGTGAGCTTTCCCCCGCTGGTGGAGCCAGCCGCCGAGCTGACCGTCGACGAGGTGCGCCGCTACAGCCGCCACCTGATCATCCCCGACGTCGGCATGACCGGGCAGAAACGGCTCAAGAACGCCAAGGTGCTGGTGATCGGCGCGGGCGGCCTCGGCAGTCCCGCCCTGCTCTACCTCGCTGCCGCCGGCGTGGGCACGATCGGCATCGCGGAGTTCGACGAGGTCGACGAGTCCAACCTGCAGCGCCAGGTCATCCACGGCCAGTCCGACGTCGGTCGGTCCAAGGCCGCGTCCGCTCGAGACTCGATCCTGGAGGTCAACCCTCTGGTCGAGGTGGTGCTGCACGAGGAGCGCCTCGACAACGACAACGTGATGTCGGTGTTCGAGGGCTACGACCTCATCGTCGACGGGACCGACAACTTCGCCACCCGCTACATGGTCAACGACGCGGCGTACTTCCTCGGCATCCCCTACGTCTGGGGCTCGATCTACCGCTTCGACGG
>JBDHZT010000157.1:0-7981 GCA_039811985.1 Nocardioidaceae bacterium
TCTGCCGAGCAGACGACCGACGAGCTCCACACCGAGCAGCACGACCCTGCGGTGCCCGCGGCCTACGCCGCGTTCATGCGCACCGGCTGGGGCGACCGTGAGCTCGACCTGCCGGAGCACCCCATCGCGCCGTACGCCGCCGAGCGGCGAGCGAGGCTGGCCGAGGCGTTCCCCGGCGAGCGGCTGGTGCTGCCGGCCGGGACGTTCAAGGTGCGTGCCAACGACACCGACTATCGCTTCCGGTCCGACACCGCCCACACCTACTTCTGTGGCAATCAGACCACCGACGCGGTGCTCGTGATCGAGGACGGCGAGTCGGTGCTCTACGCCCGGCCACGTTCGTCCCGGGAGACCGATGAGTTCTTCCGCGACCGGCAGTACGGCGAGCTGTGGGCCGGTCGACGTCCCTCGCTCGGAGAGCTGTCCGCCTCGCTCGGCCTCGAGGTGAGGCATGTCGACGATCTCGAGTCCGCACTCGGCTCCTCGGCGAAGACCCGCGTCCATCGCGGGATCGACCGGCGAGTGGACGGCCTGGTCTCTGGCGACGACTCTCGTGACGACGAGCTGGCTCGAGTCGCCTCCGAGATGCGTCTGGTCAAGGACGACTGGGAGGTCGCCCAGCTGCAGGAGGCCTGTGACATCACCACCCTCGGCTTCGAGGACTCGGTGCGCGAGTGGGACCGGGTCATCGAGTTCGGCGAGCGGTGGCTGGAGGGCACCTTCTTCCGGCGCGCTCGGGCAATGGGCAACGACATCGGCTACGACTCGATCGTGGGCGGTGGGCGGCATGCCACGACGTTGCACTGGATCGACAACGACGGTCCGATCACCCCCGGCGAGCTGGTGCTTCTGGACATGGGGGTCGAGGGTCGCAACCTCTACACCGCAGACGTGACCCGCACCCTGCCGATCAGCGGCAGCTACACCCCCGTGCAACGGGATCTCTACGATCTGGTGCACGCCGCCCAACAGGCCGGCATCGACGCGGTCCGGCCAGGAGTGCCGTTCCTGGCCGCCCACAACGCCGCCATGGACGTGCTGGCCCACGGGCTGGAGTCGATGGGTCTGCTCCCCGTCTCGGCCGACGAGGCGCTGAGCCCCGACTCGAAGATCTACGCCCGCTGGACCCTGCACGGCACGTCGCACATGTTGGGCATGGACGTGCACGACTGCGGTCGCGCCTCGGTCGACATCTATCCCAAGGGCGACCTCGCCGAGGGGATGGTGCTCACCGTCGAGCCCGGCCTCTACTTCCAAGTCGACGACCTGCTCGTCCCCGAGGAACTGCGCGGGATCGGCATCCGGATCGAGGACGACATCCTGGTCACCGCCGACGGCGCGCGGAACCTGTCCGCCGGCCTCCCGCGCTCCTCGTCCGAGGTCGAGGAGTGGATGGCGCGGCTGCGTGGCTGACAGCCCCGATCACGGGGGGAGGGCCGGTGGCGCGTTGCTGGAGTAGGTGTGGCCCGTCGGCGTCGTGATCTCCACGACGTGCCGACTGGGTGAGGCGTCGACAACCCGGCTGCTCCAACCGGGTGTCTCCTTGGTCAGGTTGTGTGCCGCACAGAGGCCCTGCCTGTTGGCCACGGTGGTCGGACCACCCTCGGCGACCCCGACCACATGGTCGGTGTGCTCGATCGAGGCGTCGCACCACGGATGGCGACAATGCCGGTCACGGATCAGGATGAAGCGCAGCTCCGCTCCGCCGAAGAACCGCTTGCGGGCCCGGTCGACGCTGGTGGTGACCCCCGTCGCCGGATCGGTGAACCATCGCCGCAGCCAGACCGGCGCATCGGTCTGGGTGGCCAGGTCACGCGCGGTGTCCGCGGTGCACGGGGTGCCGTCGGTGAACCAGCCCGGCTGGTCAGACTCGCCGATCAGAGTGTCGGCTCCGACTACCACGCCGATCTCGACGGGCACCGCCCCCGCGGAGGCCTGACCGGTGAGCCGCTCCACGAACAGGTCGGCCATGAGCTGGGCGCCGGTCCGGTGCTCGACTCCTCCGGCAGCCTTGGCGGCGTCTGCTGACTTCTTCAGGTTGGCAAAGCACGCCACCGCCTCGGCCATGGGCACCAGCGCGGTCACCCAGCCCATCCCGTCCGGCGCCGGTCGCACCCACACTCTTCGCTCAGAGGTGGCGTGTGCCCGGCGACGGACCACGGCCTCGACGTCGAGCTCGGCTGCCAATGCTCGGGTGGCGCCCACCACCCGCCGCGGCGTCATGGTGAGCACCGGGGGTGGCACCAGCTCTCCGGCTTCGTCGACCTGGGTCGCGCACCGCCTGGCGTCAACGGCGGCACGGTCCTGACGAGTGAGGCAGGCGGTCTCGCGCGCCAGCAGCGTCGCGGTCCAGTCACTGATCTCGCCGCCGGTCAGCAGCACCATCGTGTGCGGCATCTCCTCGATGAGCACCCGGGCCAGACCCACCCGACGCGCTCCCTGCGACGGGGTGATCCCACAAGCCAGCGCGATCTGGTCACCGATGCCGCGACCGCGTCGTTCGCGGCGCACCCCCGCCGCGGCCTGCTGCTCGATCACTCCTGCTGCCACGACACCCAGTCAAGCCGTGCCCACCGACAGGCCGACCCCGGAAACCGGGGTTACCCACAGCTCATAGGTCACGAAACGATAACGATCCCCAAGGGTCCTCCGTGCCGCTCCCCCACTCCTGCCCGGACCGGCGCGGTCCGTCACAATAGAGCCCTTGCCTCCGTAGCTCAGCTGGATAGAGCAGCGGCCTTCTAATCCGCTGGTCGCAGGTTCGAGTCCTGCCGGGGGCGCCATGCTGTTCTTTGTCTGTGCCGCACGCGCCAAGGACAGTGGGACGACGAAGCCCACCCCGATCCGCAGACTCGAGTGCTCTCCTCGGTGAATGCTCCGGGCCTGGTCGACGAACTCCGCTAGGTCGCGCCGTGGGTCCGCGACCTGCGCTGACTCTCCCGACATGCCGGCCGGGTCCTCGCGCCAGGCGCTGCGCACTGCCGCCCCGGCGTCGGCAGCATTGCCAGCCACTTGCGCGGAGAGCTCTTCCATTCGACCCACGATCTTCTGCACCCGCGGGTCATCGGGGCGTGCTCCGGTCAGTCGCAGCTGGTCAGTGCTCCGATACAGCTGAGGCCATTCGACCTCGATCCGATAGGCCAGCGCTGGCCCGACATCAGACGCAGCGACAGCGAGCCGCTCGCGTTGCTCCTCGTTCAGGTGCCGGTCAAGGACCTCACCCGCGCTGGCCCGTGCGGCCCGCATGAGGTGGAGCATCTCGGTGGGATCGGTTCCCACGATTTGGTCGGCACCGGCGGCCACGACCCGGGCGAGTTGCTCTCGCAGCCTGGCCAAAGCCGTCAGGGCCTCATCGATGTGACTGAGGTGGTCGGCCAGGACCCGAACAGGATCGAGCCCGCCGTCGAGGCAGGTCCGGATCGACTCAAGATCGAGGCCCAACTGACGCAGCGTGAGCACGAGGTACAACCTCCCGAGATCAGCATCGGTGTACTCCCGGCGGCCCCCCGCGCCACGTACTTCGGGGGAGAGCACCCCGATCTCGTCCCAGTGGTGCAGGGTTCGCACCGTCAACCCACTCGTCTCGGCAACTTCGCCGACGCTCCATCTCTTGGTCGCGTTTGTCATGACATCGAGCATGCAACCTCACGTCGGGTGAGGTGCAAGCTCCTCGGACGCCGATCGAACTCTGAAGGGTGCGGCCTGCTCGCAAAGCGAGATATCTTGTACTACGCCTACTACGTATCAGGAGCGACATGAGGCTCAACAGCAAGGGTCAGGTGACGATCCCGGCAGACCTGCGGCACAAGCACGGGTTCACCGAGGGCGACGAGGTGGAGGTCGTGGAGGACGGCGACACGCTGCGCATCGTGCACGCGCGTGCCGCCAGGAGCGGAGGCGAGCGAATCGTGGCCCGCATGAGGGGCACGGCCAGCACCAAGAAGACCACGGCCGAGCTGATGGAGCTGCTGCGTGGCGAGTGAGACCTCGACGACCACCCTCGTCGACTCCAACGTCCTGCTCGACATCATGACCGACGACGCCACGTGGGCTGCCTGGTCAAGCGAGATGCTGGCCGACGCACTGGACTCGGGTCAGGTTGTGATCAACCCGATCATCTACGCCGAGGTCTCGGTGGGGTACGACGACATCGAGGAGCTTGACCGGGCCTTGCCGCAGTCCGTGCTCCGCCGTGAACCCCTTCCCTATGAGGCAGGGTTCCTCGCTGGCAAGGCCTTCCTCTCGTACCGCGAGCGAGGCGGCGCCAAACCAGCCCCGCTTCCCGACTTCTACATCGGCGCCCACGCAGCCGTCGCGGGCCACCGTCTGTTGACCCGCGACGCTCGGTTCTATCGGACCTACTTTCCACGAGTGGAGCGCATCACCCCCGACAGCCTTACGCCCTGCAACGGCCCCCGGTCGGATCGATGAGGCGATCGGCCCGGGGAGCGGCGATTCGGACCCGATCTCCCAGACCGTTGATCGAGACCTCCCAACGGGTCCCGCCGAGGCTGGCGAAGAAGCTCGTCGAGCCCGCGGGAATGGATGCCTCTGGGAGCGAGCTCAGAGCGGCCACGATCGCGTCCGCAGAGACTCCCCAGCCCGCTGGCGTGCCGTCCTCTGTCAGGCTGAGCGAGGCGTCCACGCGTGCGGGCTTCATGGCTCGTTCGGCGAGGTTGACCATCTTCTGATACCCCAGCGCACTAAGCACATCCCCTAACCGCATCGTGACGTTCGCGGCCTCTTCGTTAACAGCATCCTTGGCCCGTGCGTAGACGAGTGGAACAACCGCCACCGGATCACATCGGCCCTACTGGTGCGTACGACGCATATCCCGACCGTGGGCACCAGCTAGGCGTCGATCCGAGGCCACGGCACGGTCGAGGAGGTCGGGCTGGAGCGTGGCGGCAATGGGGATCACGAAGAGGGAGAGCGGGCGGGGTTGCCGCCGCGGGTCGGGGAGCTCGGCGAGAGAGCGCAGGAGCGGATGCTCGATCGAGCTGACCAGGGCGCCCAGGAGGCGGCGATGGCGCCGCAGGATCCGTGCCCAGTCGACGGTCTGATAGCCGCCACGCTGCCGATCGACCAGGCGGGCGACCCGCAGTCGGCGACTGTCGAGACCCGCCGGGTCGACCCGACCCATCCGGCGCAACGTCTCGCGATAGAGCGCCTGATCGCGCAGGGAGGCGGCGTCGCGGGTGAGGAGATACCTGATCAGGGAGCGGTTGTAGAACGGATTGGCGATCTCGACGTGATGGTGCATGAGCGTGAACGTCTCGGCGATCCGCTGCGGCTGACGATGCAGCAGGTTGACCATGTGGTGCCTGCGTGGGAAGGACAGCCGCGACCACCGCGCGAGCTCCTGCTCGAAGGCGTCCACGGCCTGGTCGTAGAGCTGGGGATGCTGGTGCCGCAGGGCAGCAGAGTAGGCGGCTCCGAGGTGGGTGAAGTGCGCCATCACGCCGCGCAGGCTTCGCGTGGTGGCGAAGTGCATGCCGGTGAGGGCGTCGCCGAGATATCCGTGCAGCGCGACAGGAAACAGGTCACCCGCGGCCGCGGCCCCGGCGATGTGCTGGGTGGCCTGCAGCCCGACGCTGCCTCCGCCCAGCTCGACCACGGTGTCCCAGTGGTCGAACGGATCGAGCTCACGCGGACCGACCTCCAGGCTCGGCATGCCCAGCTGCTCCGCGACGTAGGGAGCGGCAAGGCGATCGAACGAGCGCCAGCCGCCGTAGGTCAGCGCCGTCACCGAAGCGCGCCGGCGCTTGCGCATGCCCAACGCGACGGCCTGCGAGTCCTGCCCACCGCTCAAGAACAGTGCGCCGACCCTGCCCTCGCGGGCCACCGCGGCACCGATCAACTTGGCCAGCTTCTGGGGGTTCCCCGGCTTGCGTGAACGCTGGGGGCCACCGGCGATCGCCTCCAGGGCGGCGTAGCGGCCGCGTCGGACGATCCTGCTCATCGACTGGTCCAAGACAAGGTATTCCCCGCCGAGCAGACGACGCACCGAGGCGTACGGCGTCTGCCCACCCAACGCGATCCCGGTCATCGCCGCAACCATGGTGGCGCGCTCGTCGAGCTCGAGAGGCGCCGCGCGGGCCACCGGCCCCAGGTGCGTCCCGAGGACGACCCGGGCGGTGTCCTCGCGGTAGTAGAGAGGGCCCGCGCCGAGCAGGTCGGTCGCGACCACCCACTCCTCGCCCCACCGCAGCACGACGGAGAACTTGCCGTCCAGATTGCGGAGCATCTCCTCGAGATGGCCCGCACCGGTCGGCCTGAGGATGAACGGTCGTCCGAAGACCCAGCCGTCGCCCAAGTCACACGTCGGGGTGCTCGCCCCCGTGCCCCGGATCTTGCCGCCAAGGACCAGGAAGGACCGCACGAAGCAGGTGCCGGAGGCCACGGTTACCTCTCGCGCGTCCACGCATTGCAGTGTTCCAGACCCGGGTGGTCGTCTCGGGAAGTGGCACGCCTGGTCCGGCGTACGGCGATCAGGCTGGTCGTCGTGGTGACCAGCAGGATCCCCATGATCACCGCCAGCGATAGAGCTGTCGGGATCTCCGGCACCGAGGGCCAGACCAGGTGCGCCCAGTGCAGCACCAGCTTCGCGCCGATGAACGCCAGGATCGCGGCCAGCCCGAAGTTGAGGTGGACCAGGTGGTCCAAGGCTCCTCGCAGCACGAAGTAGAGGGCCCGCAGGCCCAGCAGTGCGAAGGCGTTGGTCACGAACACGAGGAACGGGTCACCAGTGATTCCATAGACGGCTGGCACCGAGTCCACCGCGAAGAGCAGGTCCGTCGCCAGGACGACGACGACCACCAGGCCGAACGGGGTGAGTGCGCGTCGGCCAACTGATCGATCGACCATGCGCGGACCGTCGTACTCCTCGGTGACCGGCACGAACCTCCGGATGAGGCGCACGATGCGCAGCGAGTTGACGTCGGTCTCCTGATGACCACGGACGGCGTCGACCAGCAGTTTCGCTGCCGTGGCCGCGAGGAGCAGGCCGAAGATCAAGAAGACCCAGTCGAACCTGCTCAGTGCGGCGGCTCCGAGGGCGATGAAGATCCCTCGGAGGACGAGAGCACCGGCGATGCCGTAGAGCAGCACTCGCTGCTCGAGCTCCTTCGGGACGGCGAATCCGGCGAGGATCAGCATGAAGACGAACAGGTTGTCGACACTCAACGACTTCTCGACCAGGTAGCCGCCGTAGTACTCCAGGCCGATCTCCGCCCCGTGGTCCCACCACACATAGACGCCGAACGCGAGCGGCAGCGCCAGATAGAACGCCGACCAGAGCAGCGCTTCGCGCATGCTCACCTGATGTGGCCGGCGGGTGAGCAGGAAGTCGAGCAGCAGCAGGCCGAGCACGGTCACGATCGCGATGCCCCAGAGCACCGGGGTGCCGATGGTTTCCGACGGGGACACAGGACTCCTCAGGTTGATCTCCTGAGGTCTCCTTCACCGCCCATCGCTGTGGCCGGCTCGCCTTCGAGACGCCGGATGGCGTCGTATTGACCGAAAGGCGACGGGTGGAAGTACTCCCCTCGTCGGGGAAACACTACTGGTCTGGTCGAGATTGGCCAAAACGCGGCTACCGGGCCGACACACCGGGCAAATGCCGGTCGGTGCCGAGGTCAGCGGTTTCAATGGATTCGGCCCCGCAAAGTATGAGTTTGCGGGGCCAATGAGCGCCGTCGGCAGGTCAGAACGCGGCGACGTACTCCGCGATCTCGTCCAGCAGTCGTTGCTTGACCGAGTCGTCCGCGAACGATGCGCGGCAGCCGGCGCGCGCGACGTCGGCGAGACCGGACCGATCCAGGTCGAGGAGGTCGGCAGCGACGAGATACTCCCGGTTCAGCGTGGTGCCGAACATCGGTGGATCGTCGGAGTTGATCGACACCACGACTCCGGCCTCGACCATCATGGGCAACGGGTGCTCGTCGAGCGAGGCCACCGCACGTGTGGCGACGTTGGACGA
>JBDHZT010000158.1:0-7873 GCA_039811985.1 Nocardioidaceae bacterium
GCAGATCGAGGAAGGTCCGTGGCGTGCCTACTGGCAAGGTGAAGTGGTTCGACGCCGAGAAGGGCTTCGGGTTCCTCTCCCAGGAGAGTGGCCCCGATGTCTACGTGCATGCCGACGCGCTGCCCGAAGGTGTCACCACCGTGAAGGCGGGCACCCGCGTCGAGTTCGGCATCGCCCAAGGCCGCCGCGGTGACCAGGCCCTCCAGGTCCGCATCCTCGACTCGCCCCAATCGGTGCAGCGCAACCGGTCGATGGCCAAGCGCAAGAAGCCCGAGGAGATGGTCCCGATCGTCGAGGACCTGATCCGTCTGCTCGACGGGGTGGGCGAGACCTACCGTCACGGTCGGCACCCCGAGGCACGAACCGCGCGGCCGGTCGCCAAGCTGCTGCGCGCCCTCGCCGACGAGCTGGAGCTCTGAGCCTGGAGCCCGGGACCCACCGGGCTCAGTCGGCCTCCCGAGACGAGCGAGCGGGGGAGCCGGGGGGCGTGGCCTGCCCTCGCCACGGCCGCCCCGGACGCACCGCGAGCACCAGGGCCAGCCAGATCAGCAGCACCGCGGCAGCGATGCCCAGCCCGAGCCGAGGTAGCAAGGGGATCGCGATGCCGACCAGACCTCCGATCACCCAGGCGAGCTGCAGGGTGGTGTCGGAGCGGGCCAGCGCGCTGGTGCGGACCCGCTCCGGCACGTCACGCTGGATGGTGGAGTCCAAGGAGAGCTTGGCGAGTGATTGGGCGAGGCCGGCGGTGAGTCCGAGCAGGGCGACGGTCACCACGCCGTAGAGCAGTGCGGCCAGCAGCGCCACCAGGGCGTCGGCGGTGAGCGCGAGCACCACAGTGACCCGCGGGTTGACCCGCTTCAGGACCGAGGCGAGCGCGATGCCGAGCGTGTTGCCCAGTCCGGCTGCGCCGATGACCAGGCCGAGCAGGAGCTCAGGAGACCAGCCCTCGATCGGGTTCTCCCGGAGGAGGAACGCCATGAACATGGTCAAGAAGCCCGACAGCCATCGAGGCCCGACGTTGGCACGCAGGGCGAACGCCACCGAGCCCGGGATCCGCACCCGGATCCGCCCGCTGCGCCCCGGCGTCGCGGACTCCTCGCCCGTCATCGTCATGGTGCCCTCGCCGACGCTGGAGTCGACCTGTGCAGGCAGCAGGATCGCCAGCACCGTGCCCACGATGAAGAGCAAGAACGCGTAGCGCAGCGACCACTCCGGCCCGATCAGGCTGGTGAGTCCGGCGATCGGCGCCGAGATCGCCGCGCCGACCACTCCGGCCAGCGAGATGCGGCCGTTGGCCTTGACCAGGGTCTGCGAGGGAGGTACGACGCGGGGTACGGCGGCGGCCCGCGTGACGGCGTACGCCTTCGAGGCGACCAGGCAGCCCAGCGCCGTCGGGAAGAGCCACGGCGAGTCGGCGCTGACCGCCGAAGCGAGCGCCCACGCCAGGAACGCCCGCAGTGCGAGGGTGGCACCGATGGCCCAGCGGCGGCCATGGCTGAACCGGTCGAGGAACGGCCCGATCAAGGGCGCCACGACCGCGAACGGGAGCATCGTCATGAGCAGGAACAGGGCAACCTGACCACGGGCTTCCCCGGTAGGCACCTGGAAGAACAGGGTGCCCGCCAACGAGACCGCGATCGCGGCATCCCCGGCCGCATTGAAAGCATGCAGCTCGATGAGTCGGGACAGGCCCGAGTCGCCCGCGCCCTCCGACCTGGCGGCTCGCCGGGCCTGCCGGACCGTGTAGCCACCGGCCCGACCGGTCGCCCGCGCGACGTTGCGCAGCCCACGCCCGGTCGCCCGCGCGGCGCCGCCGATCCGGCGCGTCGAACCCGGCCGATCCGCCTCCCGCTCCTGATCCGGATGGAGGTGGGGGCCATCCGGCGGCGTCGGCGACATGTCCCTATCCTGCCCCGTCAACCCGAGCCGATGCGTGACATCATGTGCCGGTGACCACCGCCAAGCTCGACGCCACCGGGGCGGCCGCCGTCGAGGCGGCCCGAGCCGCCCTCATCGACGAGGCACCCGCGGAGGACGTCGGCGAGCACCTCGGTGCCCAGGCGGAGGGCGATCGGGTCGTCACCCACCTGTTCGAGTGCACGCGGCGCGGCTACCGCGGCTGGCGCTGGTCGGTCACCGTGACCCGGATCCCGCGCGCCAAGCAGGTCACCGTCGACGAGGTCGTGCTGATCCCCGGCGAGGACGCGATCATCGCGCCGGCCTGGGTGCCCTACCGGGAGCGCGTCCAGCCAGGCGATCTGTCCGCCGGTGACCTCCTCCCCGTGGAGGAGGACGACCCGCGCCTGGTCCCGACGTACTCCTTCGGCGACGACCCCCTCTCGCCCGACGAGAAGACCCAGATCCGACACGTCGCCCAAGAGCTGTACTTCGGACGCGTGCGCACCCTCTCGGTCGAGGGCCGCGACCTCGCCGCCGAGCGGTGGTACGACGGACCAGGTGGCCCCTCCTCGCCGCTGGCCCAAGCCGCGCCGGCAATGTGCACCAGCTGTGGCTTCCTGATCCAACTCTCCGGGCCGCTCGCCGAGCTGTTCGGCGTGTGCGCCAACGGCAGCGCCAACGACGACGGCCGGGTGGTGTCCTTCGACCACGGCTGCGGGGCGCACTCCGAGGCGACGCTGCCCAAGCGGGCCCGCCCGCAGGCCCTCCCGCCCCACGTCTGGGACACCGTCGACGACCTCGTCGACCTGTAGCGCAGTCGAGCTGTCGCTCACTCGTCGGCTGGTCGGGACCGACGACGGCGACGGACATACTCCAAGCCGAACAGACCCAGCGCCAGCCCGGCCAGACAGGTCCACAGCCACCACAGCCGGTCGGAGTCGCGCAGCTGACCATAGAACGGCAACAGCCCTACGAAGGCGATGAACCACAGCGCGCAGCCCACCGAGACGGTCCGCACCCCGTCGACGTCGAGTGGCTCGACGTCCGCGACCAGGTAGGTGCGTCGGCCGATCTCGTGCTTGGTCGGCTGCTCGTCGCGGAACTCCACGATCGTCACGCTACCCGCCTCGGTCCGGCCGCCGGACTCCCACCTCGCATGGGGGGTCTCGCCGGAGCACGTTCCATCTGCCAGACTCTGCGAACGTGACCAGTCGCAACCAGGGCAAGGCGAAGCGTCCACACCCAGGTCGACCGGGAGGTAATCCCGCTGGCCGCTCCTCCGGCAAGTCCGGCAAACACCCCGCCGGGCCGGGTGGCCTGGACGGCTTCTTCAAGATCACCCAGCGCGGCTCCACCGTCGAGCGTGAGATCCGCGGCGGGGTCGTCACCTTCTTCACGATGGCCTACATCGTGGCGCTGAACCCGATCATCCTCGGCTTCGCCGCCGACGGGGACGGAAAGTTCCTCGGCGGTGGGCCGGGTGACGGCTCCAACCTCGCCGCGATTGCCGCGGGTACGGCGCTCGTCGCAGGCTTGATGACGATCCTGATGGGCGTGGTCGCCAACTATCCGTTGGCGTTGGCCACCGGCCTCGGGTTGAACGCATTCGTGGCGTACACCGTGGCAGCCAAGGCGACCTGGGCCGACGCGATGGGCCTGGTGGTGATCGAAGGCCTGATCATCCTGGTCCTGGTGCTCACCGGCTTCCGACAGGCGATCTTCCACGCGGTGCCCACGCAGCTGAAGACCGCCATCTCCGTCGGAATCGGCCTGTTCATCGCGCTGATCGGCTTCGTCGACGCCGGCTGGGTGCGCCGCATCCCCGACGCCGCCGGCACCACCGTCCCGGTCCAGCTCGGTCCGTCCGGATCGCTCGCTGGCTGGCCAGCGCTCGTCTTCGCGGTCGGCCTGATCCTGGTCATCGCCTTGTGGGTGCGCGGCGTGCGGGGGGCGATCCTGATCTCGATCATCGCTACCACCGTGCTAGCCATCGTCGTAGAGGCCATCGGCAACATCGGCCCGATGTTCGGTGACGGCGGGAGCTTCAACCCGAAGGGCTGGGGCCTCAACGTGCCGAGGTTCCCCGACAAGCTCGTCGACATGCCGGACCTGGGCACACTGGGCCACTTCAACCTGCTCGGCTCCTTCTCGAGCATCGGCTTCGTCGCGACGGTGCTGCTCATCTTCACCCTGATGCTGGCCGACTTCTTCGACACGATGGGCACCATGACGGCCATCGGCGCGGAGGCCGGACTGCTCGACAAGGACGGCACGCCGCCGAACACCACCAAGATCCTGGTCGTCGACTCCGTCGCCGCCGCGGCTGGTGGTGCCGCCGGAGTCTCCTCCAACACCTCCTACATCGAGTCCGCCTCCGGCGTCGGCGAG
The DNA here is from genome assembly GCA_039811985.1 of Nocardioidaceae bacterium. Lineage (GTDB taxonomy): Bacteria > Actinomycetota > Actinomycetes > Propionibacteriales > Nocardioidaceae > Nocardioides. The sequence continues at coordinate 4,288 of JBDHZT010000158.1, forward strand.
GGTGCCCGCACCGGTTTGGCCTCGGTGGTCACCGGTGTCCTCTTCCTGCTGACGATGTTCATCACCCCGCTGGTCGAAGTGATCCCCAGCGAGGCGGCGGTGCCCGCCCTGGTGATCGTGGGCTTCTTGATGATGCAGCAGGTCAAGGGCATCGACTGGGACGACCTCGAGATCGCCATCCCGGCCTTCTTGACCATCGTGCTGATGCCGTTCACCTACTCCATCACCGTCGGCATCGGCGCCGGCTTCGTCGCCTACGTCCTCATCAAGCTGGTCCGCGGCAAGGGCATGCAGATCCATACGCTGATGTGGGTCGTCGCCGCCCTGTTCGTCGTCTACTTCGCCATCGACCCCCTCACCCGCTGGCTCACCTGACCCTCCCGCCGTTGCCGACCGCACCGACCGCAGCAACTCCGGAATAGTTAGCAAGGGTAATGAGTTATGCTAACTATCATGCCGGCTGTGGAGACTGCTGCTGTGACCGACGCCGGGTTGGCGTCGGAGCTGCGGATGGCGGTGATGCGGCTGCGGCGCCGGTTGGCCTTCGAGCGGCACCCTGACAACGAGCTGAGCCTGAGCCAGATGACGGTGCTCGGGACGCTGTTCCGGCGCGGTGAGCTCACCGTGGGGGAGCTGGCTGCCTTCGAGCGTGTCCAACCGCCGACGATGACCCGCACGATCGGGTGCCTCGAGGACGGTGGCTACGTGTCCCGACGACCGCACGAGTCCGATGGCCGCCAGGTGCTCATCACGCTGACCGATGTCGGTCGGGCGATGGTGCTGGCAGACCGCGATCGGCGCGACGCCTGGCTGGCTCGACAGCTGGCTGGATTGACTTCCGACGAGCGCGACCTCCTCCGCGAGGCGGCACCGCTCCTCGATCGACTCGCCCGGTGCGACTGAGCGCCGGACAACCATCATTGACGCGACTACCCATGAGGACCGAGCAACACCCTTGAGCCCCACCTTCAGATCCCTGGCCAATGCCAACTACCGGCGCTACGCCGCCGGTGGTGTCGTCTCCAACACCGGCACCTGGATGCAGCGCGTGGCGCAGGACTGGCTGGTCCTGCAGCTGAGCCACAACTCCGGCACGGCACTCGGCATCACCACCGGACTGCAGTTCTTGCCGTTCCTGGTGCTGGCGCCGTTCGCTGGCCTGGTGGCCGACCGGATGTCCAAGCACCGGCTGCTCCAGCTGACCAACGTCGCGATGGCGGCGCCCGCGCTGGTGCTCGGCGTGCTGGCGATCACCGGCCGAGCCGAGCTGTGGCACGTCTTCGTGCTGGCCTTCACCCTCGGTGCGGCGTCGGTGTTCGATGCGCCAGCTCGCCAGTCGTTCGTGTCCGAGATCGTGGGACCGGACGACGTCAGCAACGCCGTCGGCCTCAACTCGGCCAGCTTCAACGCCGCCCGCCTGATCGGCCCGGCGGCCGCCGGTCTGCTGATCGCCGCACTCGGAGGTGGCGTGGTGGCGACCGGTTGGGTGATCCTGTTCAACGCGGTGAGCTACATCGCGCCGATCCTCGCGCTGCGCAGCATGGACCAGAAACTGCTAGCGCCGGCGCCGCTGGTGGCGCGCACCCCGCGGATGATCCGAGCCGGCTTCGGCTACGTGCGCCGTCGGCCGGAGCTGATGCTCGTGCTCGGCATCGTCTTCTTCACTGGCACCTTCGGGCTCAACTTCCAGATGACATCGGCGCTGATGGCGACCGAGGTCTACGGCAAGGGTGCCTCGGAGTACGGCCTGCTCGGCAGCTTCATGGCGGTCGGCTCGCTGGCCGGCGCCCTGATCGCGGCGCGACGGGTGCGGATCCGGCATCGCCTCATCGTCGGTGCGGCGCTGCTCTTCGGCGTGGTGGAGATCGCCGCCGGCCTGATGCCGACGTACCTCACCTATGCCCTCGTCACGCCGCTGCTCGGCATCACGGCACTGACCATGATCACCTCGGCCAACACCTTCATGCAGATGAACACCACTCCCTCGATGCGAGGCCGGGTGATGGCGCTCTACATGATGATCTTCATGGGCGGCACCCCGCTGGGCTCGCCGGTCATCGGCTGGATCGGGGAGGTGCTCGGCGCACGCTGGACGCTGCTCCTCGGCGGTGGGCTGACCATCGCCGGAGTGCTCGCCTCCGTCGCACTCTTCCTGCATGGCCGGGCAGCGCAGGCCACTCGCGCAGAGATGGCGGACGGCCACCCGGTCGCGGTGTGAGCCACCGCTGTCGGGAGGGATACGCCGGCGCACGCGGCGTTTTGACCCCGTCATGGCGCGCGGAGTAGCCTCGTACCTCGTGTCTGGGCTTTCCAGACCTATGCGCGTGCCCAGAAGCCGAGACCAGCAGTGTCCGCCGCCGCAACATCGGCAGGCCACGGGGGCCGCAGACCATCAGGCACACCGATCGAGCAACACCACCGTGCCCGGCAAGTCGTCGGGCCGAGATAGAAGACCAGAAAGGGAACCATCCAGGTGCCCACCATTCAGCAGTTGGTCCGCAAGGGCCGCCAGGACAAGGTGTCGAAGAACAAGACGCCTGCCCTCAAGGGATCTCCGCAGCGCCGCGGTGTCTGCACGCGCGTCTACACCACCACCCCGAAGAAGCCGAACTCCGCCCTGCGCAAGGTCGCCCGTGTGCGCCTGTCCAGCGGCGTCGAGGTGACGGCGTACATCCCGGGTGTGGGCCACAACCTCCAGGAGCACTCGATCGTGCTCGTTCGCGGCGGCCGGGTGAAGGACCTCCCCGGCGTTCGTTACAAGATCATCCGCGGCACGCTCGACACCCAGGGCGTGAAGAACCGCAAGCAGGCGCGCAGCCGCTACGGCGCGAAGAAGGAGAAGAGCTGATGCCGCGCAAGGGTCCCGCCCCGAAGCGTCCGATCGACGTCGACCCGGTCTACGGCTCGCAGGTCGTCACCCAGTTGGTGAGCAAGGTTCTCAAGGACGGCAAGAAGCAGGTCGCCCAGCGGATCGTCTACACCGCGCTGGAGGGCTGCCGCGACAAGACCGGCACCGACCCGGTCGTCACCCTCAAGCGTGCGCTGGACAACGTCCGGCCGGCGATCGAGGTCAAGTCCCGCCGCGTCGGCGGCGCGACCTACCAGGTTCCGATCGAGGTGAAGCCCAACCGGTCGACGACGCTCGCGCTGCGCTGGCTCGTCGGCTACGCCGCGGACCGCCGCGAGAAGACCATGTCCGAGCGACTCATGAACGAGATCCTGGACGCCTCCAACGGGCTGGGTGCCGCGGTCAAGAAGCGCGAGGACACCCACAAGATGGCCGAGTCCAACAAGGCCTTCGCTCACTACCGCTGGTGACAGCGGCGCGGACCTGTTCTGCTCCGCCCACCGGCACACATCCGACTTCTAAGGACTGACGACTTCAGTGGCTGTCGACATCACCACGGACCTCAACAAGGTCCGCAACATCGGCATCATGGCGCACATCGACGCCGGCAAGACCACCACGACCGAGCGCATCCTCTTCTACACCGGCATCACCTACAAGATCGGTGAGGTCCACGAGGGTGCCGCCACGATGGACTGGATGGAGCAGGAGCAGGAGCGCGGCATCACGATCACGTCG
>JBDHZT010000159.1:0-7873 GCA_039811985.1 Nocardioidaceae bacterium
GAAGTGGCGCGTCTCCTCCTCCGACCTGGTCACGGTGACGACCTACACCCGCGCCTCCGCGCGGCTGCTGCCCTACTGAGATTGGCCAACCGCGTCGTCGGTGTCGTCGCCAAAGTCGGCCTCTTGGGCGGCGTCCCATCTGCGCATCCGCTCCCGGGCACGTTCCCCGGTGAGCTGGAGCACCGCGCCGGCGAGCAGCTCGGAGAGAACCAAGGCCGCGGCGGAGGAGTCGAAGGGGCTGGCCGAGCGCACCGAGACCGGCAACACCACGGTGGCATGCTCGGCGACGGGTGAGAGCCAGGGGTCGGTGATGCAGATCAACTTCGCCCCCGCCGCCGCGACCCGCTCCGCCTGCGAGATGGTCGAGCGCTGATAGCGCCGGAAGTCATAGACCACGAACACGTCGCGCCCACCGGCGTCGAGGAACTCGCTGACGGCACCGAGCTGGGGATCGTGGGCCCTGACCCGTGGCCGAACCTGCTGGAGATGCAAGGTCAGGTAGCGAGCAACCAGGCCGGAGTAGCGACCGCCGAACGCCGCGACCGAGTAGCGGGTGTCGGCCAACAGCCCAGCCGCGGTCTCGAACTCTTCGGAGGGGATCTCGGCGAGCGCGGAGACCCCGGAGGCGATGGCGTCCAGGCCGTCGCCCAACCAGTCGCTGCTGGGGCGGTGGTCGAACTGGGAGGACGGAGACGCGGCCCGCTCGGTGAGCTCGGAGAGGACGGCGTTCTGCAGGTCGGCGTAGCCGGAGAAGCCGAGCCGTCGCGCGCATCGGACCACCGTGGGTGCGCTCACCCCTGCCGTGGCAGCGAGATCGGCCGCCGACCCTAGCGCGGCGGCGGGATAGTCGGTCAGCAGGGCCCGGGCGACCTTCCGCTCGCCCGCCGACAGTCCACCCAGGTTGGTCCGCAACCGGGACGCGAGGCCGGCTCGCTCGGGTGGGTGGGGCTGCGTTGGCCGTGTCATCGAGCCGCCGACGACGGTCGTCTTGTAGGAGCCTGGTGCTCCGGTCGGTGTCGCTGCCACAGCAGGGACACCTCGCGGTCACGTCGGCCGATCCGGATCACGCTGTCGGGTGGAACCGGTTGCCAGTCGCTGCCCACGAGTCCGCTGGAGGCCACCACGACGCTGCTTGGAGTGACGCGGTAGGCCATCTCGAAGTATGCGGTCGAGTGGCCGGCGGGGGGTGGCTCGTCGCGCAGCAAGATGCGGAGATCATCGATCGGCGCTGGGGCACCGCTGTTGACGTGGACGACGTACATCGCGTCAGGGGCAAGCAGGATCGCGTTGAGGCTCGCTGCGGGGAAGGCGTCGGCAAGGACCGCGATCCCGGTCCGGACCCCGGCGTCGGTGTCAGCTGTCGAGGCGATGCTCTGCCGGAGGAACTGGAAGTAGCGCTCGCTGTCGGTGTCGCCCTGCACCAGTTGTCGCGAAGCGGGAGTGAGTAGATCGTCGATCCGGGAGATCGGGCTGATGCTGCCGTTGTGGGCGAGCGCCAGCTCGCCGTCGCCGAACGGATGGGTGTTCGCGAGCCCCACCGTGAGTCCGTCGGTGGCCCAGCGCAGGTGCACCAGCCCGATCTGGGCGAGCTCGGCTTCGACCAGGCGGTGGTAGTCGGGGTCGCTGGCCGCCGAGTGCGGGGCACGTTCGGTGGCGATCCGGCCGTCGGCCTGGCGCCACGCCATTCCCCACCCGTCGCCGTGCACGCGGGTGAGCGCGACGAAGTCAGCGGCGTAGGCCGGGCCGAGTAGATCGGTCACCGAGGCGGGATGCTCGGCCACATAGCCCAACAACCTGCACATCGCGGCACCTCCTCGTCGACCGGCTCTTATCACCAGGCAGTGCGGGCGGACCACTTCTCGCCACTGACCCGTGACAAACCGGGTGCATTGTGTCACTGTAACGATCCTTACATAGAGACGCGCTCTCGTGTATATCTGAAACAATTGCGTCAAGGAGTGCTCGATGGATGAGGCGGCACGTCGGGACCGCGCAGACACTCTGCGCCAGGCCGGCCTACGAACCTTGACCGGAGTGATCAGCGACACCGGCGGCGTGCTGCGATCCAAGACGGTGCCGTCGGCTCGGATCGAGTCCTTCGCGCGCAGCGGCATGGGCGCCTCGCTGACCTGGCCGGTGTTCTGCGTCGACAATGCGGTGGCGATGACCCAGACCCTCGGCGTGGTCGGTGACCTCCGCCTGGCGGTCGACCTGGACACCGCCGTCGTCTTGCCGGGCGGCTTCGGGTGGGCGGTCGCCGATGTTCTCGACCAGGACGGCAACCGGTCGCCCTACTGCTGGCGCGACGTGGTTCGCCGGCAGGTCACAGCGCTCGCGGAGCTCGGCATCGAGGCGATGGTCGGGCACGAGATGGAGTTCACGCTCACCGACACGGCCGGTCAGCTGCTCGGCTCCGAGCACGGCTGGACCTGCTACGGCGCAGCGCCCTACTTCCAGCTCGCCGGATTCGCAGCGGAGGTCTGCGAGGCGTTGGACGCCGTTGGCATCCCGCTTGAGCAGATCCACAGTGAGTACGGCGTCGGCCAGTTCGAGATCTCGCTCCCGCCCCGGGACCCGATCACCTCAGCCGACAACGTGCTGCTGGCTCGGACCGTCATCGGGCGAGTCGCCCACCAGCACGGCCTGCTCGTGTCGTTCTCCCCGATGCCCTTCGTCGGTGGGGCGGGCAACGGGGCCCACCTGCACGTGTCGTTCACCAAGGACGGCGTGCCACTGCTGAGCGGTGGGCCGGGCATGGAGGTTCCCGGCACCGACGGGATGCATTCCGAGGCGGCGGCCGCGATCGCCGGCATCGTCGAGCACCTGCCGGGCACTATCGCGATCATGGCCGGCACGGTCGCTTCCGATGAGCGGATGCAGCCGGGACACTGGTCCGGAGCATGGGCCGCCTGGGGAGTGGAGAACCGCGAGGCAGCGGTCCGCATCCTGATCGCCAACAACGGCAATCCGCATGGTGCCAACGTCGAGGTGAAGTGTGTCGACGCGGGGGCCAACACCTGGCTGGCCACCGGTCTAGTGCTCGGGCTGGCGCGGCACGGGATCGAGCACGCCATGGTGCCGCCGCCCGCGGTCGTCGACGACCCGGCCCTGCTCAGTGACGACGAGCGGACAGCGGGGCACGTGGTCCCGTTGCCGCACACCTCCGGCGCCCGACTGGTCGCCTTCGAGGCCGACCCGGTCGTCCGTGAGGTCCTCGGTGACCACCTCCACGCCGCCGTGCTTGCCGTACGGCGCCACGAGGCGTCGGCCTACAACGGCCAGGACGCACACCAGGCGACCCGGTTCGCCTGGTCCGGCTGAGCACCGGGCCGAAGCCCAGCCACCTCGACCCACCGACCGACGCGACCACCAGCGCGAGGAGACACACAGATGACCAAGCGAAAGCTCAAGCTCTGGGAGGCGCTCGCGCTATCTCTGGGCCTGATGGGACCCACCCTGGCGATGTCAGGCAACGGGCAAGGGATCGTCGGCACCGTCGGGAAGTCGGTGCCCCTGGTCTTTCTGCTCGGCTTCATCGGGGTGTCCATGGTGGCCTACGGGTTCATCAAGCTCACCCAGCGCTACAACCACGCCGGGTCGGCGTACGCCCTGGTCGGCGCGACCATCGGTCCCCGGGCCGGTTTCGTCGCCGGCTTCGCACTGCTGGGCACCTACTCCTTCTTCTTGATCTGCACCGCCGCCGTGTTCGGCGCCTTCGTCAACGCGCTGCTCGGGCACTGGTCGGCGGGTGCGATCGGCTTCGGCATCTCGGCCCTGGTCTGCCTGGTGGTCAACGCCTATCTGAACACCAGGGACACCTCGCAGATCTCCCGGTTGCTGCTGGCCGTCGAGGGGATCGGCATCGCGGGCATGCTGATCCTGATCGTGGTGATCTTCGGCCACGGTGGCGCGGACTCGACCGGCTTCGACCTCTCGGTGTTCAGCCCGAAGGGCGTCAGCGTGAACTCCGTCCTCGCCGCGGTGGTGGCGGCGTTCTTGTCCTGGGCCGGTTTCGAAGGCTGCGCCTCGCTCGGCGAGGAGACCGACGATCCCCGCCGCAACATTCCGCGGGCGCTGTTTGGATCGGTGCTCATCACCGGTGTGCTGTTCGTGGTCGTCATGTTCGCCCAGACCATCGGCTTCGGCACCGACGCGGAGGGCCTGGCCGCCTTCCAGGGATCCGGCAACACCCTGGGCGACCTCGGGGACAACTACATCGCGGGGTGGTTCGGCACGCTGCTGATCGTCACCGCGGTGCTGAGCGCCTTCGCCTCCAACCTGTCGTCGGTGGCGGCCGCGGCCCGGCTGATGATGGCCTTGGCGCGGGACGGCTTCGGGCCGAAGATGCTGTCCGAGGTCGATGCCGTCCACCACGCGCCCCGCAACGCTGTATGGATCCTGTCGGCCATTGGCATCCTGGTCAACCTGGTCTCGTGGCTCACCGGCTGGCCGGACATGGGCACCGGCGACGCCGCGATCGACTCCTACTTCTTCTTCGCCGTGGTCGGCAGCGTGTGCCTGTTGTTCGCCTACCTGCTGGTGGAGGTCGCCGTCTTTGCGGCCGACCGCAAGGGCCTCATCTCGGTCCGCCCGGTCGAGCTGATCATCCCCGCCGTGGGAGCGGTGCTGATCCTCATCGTGATCTTCTACAACGTCAAGGACGCCTCTGGCTTCGCGCCGGCGTACGTCGCCATTGCGTGGGTGGTCGTCGGCGGCATCATCGCAATGACCGCACAGGGCCTCACGACGCGAATCGGCGCCTCATTGGCCCGCGAGCTTGAGGCGGCCGACGAAGGTCACTCCGAGCTGGCCGGATAGGCCGGGCCGGATAGGCCGGGCCGGATAGGGCGGGCCGGATAGGGCGGGCCGGATAGGGCGGGCCGGATAGGGCGGGCCGACAGAGGTGAAGCGATCCTGTGATCGAGGGTCGAGAGTGAGGGGTAGATGAACGACCTGCTGACCCGGGACCGGGTGATCGCCGGCGTGGAGAAGCTGCGCTTCTTCCCGCTGGTGGTGGAAGCCGGAGAGGGATGCGAGCTGATCGAGCCGGGCGGGCGCCGGCTGCTCGACCTCTCGGCCACGTGGACCGCCTGCGCGCTCGGCCACGGCCACCCCGTGGTCCGGGAGGCGCTCAGCCAGGCAGCACAGGCACCACCGGGCGCGGCAGCACTGTCGGCGATCCATCCCGACGGGGTGGCCCTGGCCGAAGAGCTCCTCGACCGGGTGCCTGGGTCGGGCGAGCGACGCGTCTACTTCGGGCACTGCGGGTCTGATGCCAACGATGTCGCCATCCGGGCGGCGCGTCATGCCACCGGCCGACCGCGGGTGCTGGCCTTCGAGCACAGCTATCACGGTGGCATCGGAGTGGCGATGCGCGCCTCCGGCGTGCACGTCCAGTCCGGCAACGTCGAGACAGACACGGCGGTCACCTTCACGCCGTACCCCGATCCCTACCGCTCACCCGACACCGACGACGCCGAGCTGTCGACCCTGCGCAGCCACCTGGCCTCCGGGGATGTGGCGTGCGTCGTCATCGAGCCCATCCTCAGCGATGGTGGGCTGATCGTCCCGCCCGACGGCTTCCTGACCGAGGTCGCGAAAGCATGTGCGGCTAGCGGGGCGCTGCTGATCTGCGACGAGGTGAAGGTCGGGTTGGGCCGCTCAGGCACCTACCACGCGTTCGACCACGACGGCCTCGCACCCGATGTGGCGACCTTCGGAAAGGCGCTGGGGGCCGGCCTGCCCATCTCCGCGGCGGTCGGTCCGGCCGCCGTGCTCGACGAGCCCGGCGCCAGTGCGCTGCTGACCACGGCAGGCAATCCCTACTGCACCGCGGTGGCCAGGGCAGTCCTGCGCACCATCGACGCCGAAGGGCTGACCGAGCGTGCGGCGGTGGCCGGTGAAAGGCTCAGAGCCGGACTGCGAGAGGCAACCGCCGACCTTGATGTGGTCGGGGACATCCGTGGCCGAGGCCTGGTGATCGGCGTCGACCTGGTCGGCTCACGAGAGACCCGCGACCGCGCGCCGGACCTGGCTGCCCGCGTCGTTTATCGGGCCTGGCAACTGGGTGCGGTGGTGTACTACGTGGGGGGCAACGTGCTGGAGGTGACGCCGCCGCTGGTGATCACCGACGAGGAGGTCGATCGTGCGGTGACGATCCTGGACCGGGCCATCCGCGAGGCCGACCAGGTCGACCCTGCCGCCCTGGCAGGGTTCGCGGGCTGGTGAGCTGAGGATGGCGACATCGAGTCCGGGTCCTCTCGGCGAGAGGATCGAGGACCTCAGCCTGGTCGACCACCATGTCCATGGTGCGCTCCGTCAGTCCGTGGACCGGGCAACCTGGGAGTCGATGCTGACCGAGGCGCCGTCGGCTCCCGGGGTCGGGTCGATCTTCGACTCCCAGGTAGGGATAGCGATCCGCCGGTGGTGCGCACCGTTGCTGGACCTGCCCGTGCACGCGCAGGGGGAGGACTACTGGGCGCGCCGCTGTGAGTTGGGAGAGCCCGAGGTCACTCGCCGGCTGCTCACCACGTCGGGCACGGGCACGTGGCTGGTCGAGACCGGCCATCTCGGCGACGCCGTGCTCGGGCCCGCGGAGATGGCGAAGGTCAGCGGGACGAGCCGTGAGGTCGTCCGGCTGGAGACGGTGGCCGAGGAGCTGCTGGCCACCCGAGGCGTCGACGCCTTCCTCGTCGACTATCCAGTAGTGCTCGCCGAGACGGTGGCTGCTCGAGAAGCGGTGGGCACCAAGAGCGTGATGGCCTACCGCTCCGGCTTCGACGCCGCGCCCGAGCGGCCGTCGACCGCCGAGGTGCGGGCCGGCGCCGAAGCGGCGCTCCGAGCCGGCGACCGACCCCGGATCGGCGCCCCTGCCCTCCTGCGGCATCTGCAGTGGTGCGGGGTCGACCTCGGGCTGCCACTCCAACTGCACTCGGGGTACGGCGATCCCGACCTGGACCTCGACCGCGCCGACCCCACCCTGCTGATGGGCTGGCTACGGCTGGTCGAGCCGACCGGGGTGGCGATCATGCTGCTGCACAACTATCCGTTCCACCGGCAAGCGGGCTATCTCGCCCAGGTGTTCGACAACGTCTACTTCGACGTGGGGCTCGGCATCAACTACACCGGCGCCGCCTCGCGTCGGGTGATCGCAGAGTCCTTCGAGCTGGCGCCCTTCCACAAGCAGCTCTACTCCTCCGATGCCTGGGGTCCGGCCGAGCTGCACCTGCTCGGCGCCCGGCTCTGGCGGCGCGGCGTCACCGCGGTGCTCGGCGACTGGGTCGCCGACGGCGACTGGTCCGCTGCCGATGCCGAGCGAGTCGCCGCCCTGGTCGCCCACGAGAACGCCGAGCGGGTCTACGGGCTGCGCTGACCTGGACGGGCCGGGTTGGCCCTCGGGTTGCTGGTCTGCCGTGGTTGCTACCGATAGGGCAGCTACGCCGGGAAGGTGGTCGCCTCGTTTCGGCTGCTCCCGGCTCCCGGTCCTCCTGTCGGGGCTCGCTCCGACCTAGAGGGCCATCGATTGGCCCGAAGCTGCACGAAGTCCACCGGGATCCTTGCAGTTTGCGCCCAAACGATGGGGTCCCAGAGGCCCCTGCGCCCCCGGACAACGTCGTACCCTCCGGTCGCCCCGGACTCAAAAGGCCGCCCCAGCGACCGGCGAGCATGACGTCCGAGCGCAGGACGTGACTCGGCACAGCACGTGGCTCAGCAGAGAGGCGGCTCAGTAGATCTGCGGCACGAACGTCTGCTCGTGCATGGGTGGGCGCACATAGGGCATCTCGCGCATGACCGGGAGCTCGACGACGTCGGGGGCGACGTCTTGGTAGTCGAACTGGCTGAGCAGGTGTGAGATGCAGTTGAGTCGGGCTGC
>JBDHZT010000160.1:0-7777 GCA_039811985.1 Nocardioidaceae bacterium
CTCGTCGATCAGCTCGGTGGCGATCTCGACGCAGGCATCGAGGTCCTTCGGGTCCACGCCAGCCTCTTCGCAGAGTTCGGTGGCGGGGTCGTCGGGGTCGGCGGGCGCCGAGGGTGAGTTCGAGCCGTCGTCGGTGGCCGGTGGAGAAGGATCGCTCGGGGTCGGTGACGGCGGGTCGCTCGGCTCGGGGGAAGGAGTCGGGTCGTTGGTGGGCTCCGTCGGATCGGTGGGCTCCGCCGGGTCGGTGGGATCGGTGGGATCGGTGGGCTGGTACGGCGCCGCGGCCACGACGGGACCGAAACCGACCTGCTGCGCGAGGTGATGGGCTGCCTGGTTGGTGTCCTCGTCGGGCGCGGCCGGGTCGAAGGTGTTCGTGACCGGCGCGAGACCCCCTGGCGCCGATGTCTCGTCGAGGGTCGTCGCGGTGGTGCCGGTCTGGTAGTCGTGGGCGATCGACATGACCAGGTCGACGTACTTCTCGTCGTGGTTGTAGCGGTAGACGGCGGTGCGCTGACCGGCCGGCGTGGACAGGTCGCCCTTGCCCACGCACAGGTAGACCGAGGCGGCCAGGGCCGCGTCCTGGATGTCTTGGGGGTCGCGCTGGCCATCGCCGTCGGCATCGACCCCGACGTACGACCACGAGGACGGGATGAACTGCATCGGTCCCACCGCGCGGTCGAAGTGGCGGTCACCGTCCAACTCGCCGTCGTCGGTGTCGCGGATCTTGCTGGTGCCGTGGGTGCCGTCGAGCCGCAGACCGATGATCGGCGGGTTGGCGACACCGTCGTCGTTCAGGGCGCTTCCCCCGAATCGGCCGTGGTTCGACTCGACGCGGCCGATCGCGGCGAGTAGCTCCCAGGGCAGATGGCAGGACTCGTCGGTGGCGTCGATGACCACGGCTGCGCGCTGATAGGCGGCCAGTGCCACAGGCGGGATGTCGCTGACACCGGCGGTCACCTTCGTCAGCGGCGCAGGGTCGACGGCGCTCCTCACCGATGCGTCACGAGGTGCGTGGACGATCTGCACCGACGGCGTGGCGGTCGGCGCCGACGTGGGTGGAGCGGGCAGCCCGGCGGTCGAGGTGGCGTCCGGGCCGGGCAGGGTGCCGACGGCGGCCGGGATGATCGCGTCGGCGAACTCCACGTGGCCCCACAAGGTGGCCACGATCGCAGCAGGAACCATCGCCGCGACGCCTACCCCGACGTTGCGGAAGAGCCCTCCCCGACGCTCAACCAATGCTGCAACTTCCCCCATGGCCGGACACCCTCCCCAGGGTGCTCGGCTCCTTTCCCCACGTTACTCACATCGGAACATTTCGCGAGCCCTCGCCGGAAGTGCTTCCCGGCAAAGGTTTGGTGACATCTATGTCACTCCGTCCCTCTAGGATCGGCCTGACACCTGCCATGAGCCGCTTGCAGACGAGGGGATACCTGTGACGCCCAGCCCGGGCCGCTACGCCGCGAGTGGCGTCTTCGTCTGCTTCGAGGGTGGTGAAGGCAGCGGCAAGTCGACCCAGTCGGGTCGGCTGCGTGCATGGCTGGAGGCCGAGGGCTTCTCGGTCGTCGCCACCTTCGAACCCGGCGACACCGAGGTGGGCCGGCGGCTTCGCCGGATCGTGCTCGATCCGGCCACCGGCACGCTGTCGGACCGCACCGAGGCGTTGTTGTATGCCGCGGACAAGGCCGAGCACGTCGACACCGTGGTGCTCCCCGCGCTGGCGCGGGGGGCGGTGGTCGTCACCGATCGCTACGTCGACTCGACATTGGCCTACCAAGGCGCCGGCCGCGCGCTGGACGTGGCCGAGCTCGAAGCGGTGGCTCGCTGGGCGACCCAGGACCTGCGACCGCACTTGACCGTCGTCCTCGATCTGGCGCCCGAGCAGGGACTGGACCGGTTCAGTGCGCGCGACCGGATCGAGGGGGAGTCCTTGGAGTTCCATCGCCGGGTCCGCGAGTCCTTCCTCCAGCTGGCGGCCGCCGACCCCGATCACTACCTCGTTCTCGACGCCCATCTGCCGGAGGAGAAGATCGAGCAGGCGGTGCGTGACCGGGTGCGGCCACTGCTCGACGAGGTGGCGCGGTCGTGACGGTCTGGGACTCGCTGGTCGGCCAGCGGCACGTGGTGGAGACCCTCCGGGCCTGCCTTCGTGGCCGCGGCATGACTCATACGTGGCTGTTCACCGGCCCGCCGGGTTCGGGACGGTCCAACGCGGCGATCGCCTTCGCCGCGGCCATCGAGTGCGAGCAGGACGGATGCGGGGAGTGCCAGGCCTGCCACACCGTGCTCGTGGGTTCGCATCCGGACGTCACCGTGGTCCGCACCGAGCGGCTCACCCTCGGGGTCGACGAAGTCCGCGAGCTCGTCCGTCGCTCCGCCCTGGCGCCGGTGGCGTCGCGGCACCAGGTGCTCATCATCGAGGACGCCGACCGACTCACCGAACAGGCGGGCAACGCCCTCCTCAAGGCCATCGAAGAGCCCACCGAGCACACCATCTGGATCCTCTGCGCGCCGACCGTCGAAGACCTCCTCCCGACCATCCGATCCCGGTGCCGCCAGGTAGTGCTCACCACGCCGACCGACCGGGAGGTCGCCGAGCACCTCATCACCGCCGAGGGCGTGGCCGAGGAGCTGGCCTGGTCGGCTGCTCGGGCCTCGCAGGGACACATCGGCCGAGCGCGCGCACTCGCGCTTCACGAGGACGTTCGCAACCGTCGTCGCTCGGTCGTCGGCTATCCGACCTCTCTGACCGGGCTGCAGGCATGCCTGAGCGCTGCCGTCGACTTCGCCGAGTCGACGGCGGAGGAGGCGGCCACGGTCACCGGTGAGGTGGACGCCCGGGAGAAGGCCGACCTTGCGACGTCGTACGGCGTGGTCGAGCGCGGGCGGCGGCCGCGGGAGTATGCCCCCGCCCTCGCGGCCCTGGAGAAGGCGCAGAAGACCAGGGCGAAGCGTCGCCACCTCGATGTGATCGACCGGGGGCTGATGGATCTGGTGTCGGTCTATCGTGACGCGATCAAGCTCGGCACTGGAGCGGACGGTGAGCTGATCAACGAGGACATCCGGCCGCAGATCGTCGCGTTGGCGGAGTTGTCCAGCCCCGAGGCGCAGTTGCGGCGGATCGACGCCATCTTTACCGCACGGGAGCAGATGTTGGAGTTCAACGTCCCGCCGTTGTTGGCGCTGGAGTCGATGATGATGGCGTTGCGGGTGCCGAGGAGGAGCGCCTGATGAGGCGTTGGATCGCGGGTCTGGTGCTGCTGGGTCTGCTGGGCGTCACGGCAGGAGTCGCTGTCACCCTGGTGGCCGAAGACCGTGGTCGGGGCTCGGAGAACAGCACTGCTCCCACCGTCCAGCCGACCCCCGCCGACCCCGCCGTCACGGCGGCACCAGATCCGGCGCTCGCAGACTTCTACAACCAGCGGCTGACCTGGTCGGCGTGCGGTGACAACCGATGCTCGACGCTCACCGTCCCGCTGGACTATGCCCATCCAGGGGAGCGGAGCATCGAGCTCAGGCTGCTCAAGGTGCCCGCGCGCGGGCAGCGGCTCGGCTCCCTCGTGGTCAACCCGGGTGGCCCGGGAGCGCCCGGCACGGAGTATGCCGCCCAGGCCGCGAGCGTCTTCGGCAAGCCGCTGCTGGAGCACTTCGACATCGTCGGCTTCGATCCGCGCGGCACCGGGGAGAGCTCGCCGGTCGACTGCCTCGACGACGACCAGCTCGACGACTTCCTCGCGGCCGACCCGGCGCCCTCCACCGTCTCGGAGACGCGGGTCTTCATGGGTGGTGTGCGCGCTTTCGGGCAGGGCTGTCGTGCGCTGTCGGGCGAGTTGGCTGCCCATGTCTCGACCGAGGACGCGGCCCGCGACATGGATGTCTTGCGCGCCGCGCTGGGTCAGTCGACGCTCGACTACTTCGGCGCGTCCTACGGCACCAAGCTGGGCGCGGTCTATGCCGACCTCTTCCCCGACAAGGTGGGACGCCTCGTCCTCGACGGCGCGATGGACCTAGAGCTGAGCACCAGGGATCTCTCGCTGCAGCAGGCAGCCGGATTCCAGACGGCCTTGGACGCCTATCTCCAAGACTGCATCGACAACACCGACCAGTCCTGCTTCCTGGGCAACAGCGTCGCGGAGGGGCGTCGCACCATCGAGGACCTGCTTGATCGGATCGCCCAGAATCCGCTCCCGACGACCAGTGACCGTGAGCTCACCCTCGGCCTGGCCTTCTACGGCATCGCCACACCGCTCTACAACAAGGACTACTGGTTCATGCTGACCACCGGACTGAAGTCCGCGATCGGTGGGGATGGATCCGCCTTGTTGTTGCTGGCCGACGCCTACGCCTACCGCAACCCGTCGGGTGGCTTCCTCAACAACGCCATCGAGGCCAACCTGGCGATCAACTGCCGTGACGACGGCTGGTCGCTGCCGGCGACTCGCGTGCCGACCCAGGTCCCTGCGTTCGAGAAGGCATCACCGGTGTTCGGGCGGATCTTCGCCTGGTCGCTCACCGGGTGCCGTGGGTTCGGCTGGCCGGTCGCGGATCCCTATCCGAAGGTGATGGCCAAGGGCGCAGCTCCGATCCTGGTCATCGGCACCAGCCGCGACCCCGCCACGCCGCTGGCCTGGGCCAAGGCGCTCGCCGACCAGCTGGCCTCCGGAGTCCTGGTCACCCGTGACGGCGACGGACACACCGGCTATCACGCCGGCAACGCCTGCGTCGACGACGCCGTGGAGGACTATCTCGTCGACGGCGACGTTCCCCAGGACGGCCTCGCCTGCTGATCCGGTCGCTGGGTTCGGTGAGGGATAAGAGATCCCGCGGGCAGGAATGGCCCTACCCGCGGGATCTCTGGGCCTGACGGCCGGTCCTGGTGTGGGGGGTGGACTGGCTGTCAGAGGGGGAAGGAAGTCTGAGCGCCGGATCAGCGACCGGCGTTGGCCAGCTCCTCGAGCTCGGCGATCTGGTCGTCGTTGTGCTGGGCGGCGGCGACCGCGGCCGTGAGCCTCGGCATCACCACGGACACGAGAATGCCCAGGTTGACCCGCGTCGCGTCGAGCAGCATGCCCGACATCAGGTCATCGCCGTGGCGCTGCACCACGATGGTGTTGTCGCCGTCGACGTCGAGCAGGTAGTAGCGGTTCAGCGCAGGGAAGTTGGACCCCGACAGGGTGTCGGAGATCTCGTAGGTCAGCTGGTTGAACAGCGCCACCGCCTCGGGTCGGCTGTTGTGGCCAGCCAGGCTGAGGCCGCTCTCGCGGTCCCAGATGTCGGTGGCGACGAGACCGTCCTTGAGCACCGCCTTCGCAGCCGCGATGGCCTGCTCGAGGGCGTTGATGTCGATGTCGAGCATGGGGACTCCGTTTCCTTCAGTGTTTCCTTCGGTGCGCGGTCGCGCGGGTGGGTGGTTCGGTTCAGCGGGCGTCGGCCAGGATCGTGCGGATGTCACGCGCGGCGACGCGGCCTCGCATCAGCAGCGCTCCCAGGGGCACCTGCTCGGCGGTCACCCAGAGCAGCACCTGCCCGATGATCAGGCTGCGGATGGCCATCAGCACGGTGCTGCTGGATCCGTTGGTGAGGCTGACGATGTCGAGGAGGTCGTCGCCGTCGTGGACCGAGGTCGACATCACATCGGCGATCGAGTGCAACGAGCTGGTCATCGCCGAGAGCCGGGTGACCTGATCCTCGTCGACCCCGAGGGTGCACAGATTGAAGCCGTCGGCGGTGCAGATCATCGCCGAGCTGAACGACGGCAGCGTGGCGGCGAGCTTGTCGAGCACGGGCACCAGAGCCCGACCGATCTGCTCCGACCACAGCTCCCAGTAGTCGGCGATGTCGGTGTCCATCTCGGTGCCGTCCGGCTCCGCCGAGCGGGGAGTGAGGACCAGGATCTCTGCGTTGTGCTCGGGCTCGGTGTCGTGCGCTGCGTCGTACGACGTGGTGCTGCTGTGCTCTGGCTGGTGTGCGTGGGCGCTCATCCGACGACCTCCTGGGAACGCTGGGCGGGAATGCGCAAGGCGGTGAGCAGGACGCTTTCGACGTCGGCCCGCTCTCGCGGGTCGGCGGCGATCACGGGGACGGAGGGGTCGAAGCGACGGATGATCCGCCGGAACCTCTCCAGCTCCCGCTCGGTGCCGCCCTCGGCCAGCCGGGTGACAGCGACTGTCATCTTGCGCGTGGGGACTTCCCGGGAGATGAACTCCATCCAGAGCTCGGCGTCCAGCGTGGCGAGGTCATGCTGGCCGTAGAGCCACAGCACCACACCGGTGCTGCGCGGCATCGCGGTCCGCCGGACGATGTCGAAGCGCTCCTGGCCGGGCGTTCCGACGACGGCCACCTGGTGGCCGTGCGGAGTGCGCCACTCACCGATCTCCAAACCCACGGTGGTGGTCGTCTTCAGGTGACGACCGGTGCGGGCGCGCAGAGCGGTGCTGAGCACCTCTGTGGTGGTCACCGGGGTGTCCGAGACGGCGCACACACCGGTGGTCTTGCCGACGCCGAAGGGTCCGACGAAGGCGACCTGGCGGGACGTGGGGGCCCCTAGTACTGGCTGCATGTTCAGCTCCCGAGAAAAGTGTTTGAACCTGTCGTGCCAGCGCTGACGCTAGTCCGGATGGGCCATGCTCGGAAGCGAAGTGGTCGGAATTTGCCAAAGGGGTTGCCAAGCCCCGCGCAAACCCGCTATTCGCGCCCGGAGTGGTCTGGTCCGGTGACCCCCAGGACGCCCCGAGTGCGGCGCTCGAGCGCCACGCCGAGCAGGAGCACCAGCGCGAGGTAGATGACGTTCTGGGTGATCTTCTCGGCCCAGGTGGTCCCCTGCGGGAGCGGCGACAAGAAGCCGGTGCCGGTGCGGGCGAGGACCGCGCCCCAGGTGAGCGCGGCCAGGTGGCGGATGCTCCACTGGGGAGAGCGGGCGCTGTGCAGCACGAGGAGCCCACCGCCGACCAGCACGGCGAGGTCGATCGCCACGCCCAGCCACGACGTGGGGACCATGTCGAAGGCGAGCATGCCGACGATGCCGATCGCGATCCAAGCCAGCGGAGGCAGTGCGCCGCCCGGCCGGCGCCGCAGCGGTCGCCCCAGCGGGGTCCAGGCCAACGCCAGCAACGCCGCGATGACGGCAGCGGAGACGACGTAGTCCGTGACGCCCGCCTCGGTGGGGTTGGACGACATCTGGTCGAGGTGGACGAAGACCGCGAGCCCGACGAAGCTCACGCTGACCACAGTGAGCCCGAACGGGCCGAGCCACGGGCCCGGCCGTCGCGCGAGCGCCTCGGCGATGACCAGGGGAGCGGCGATGCTCATCAGCACATGGCCACCCACCCAGGTGACGACCGCGCTCCAGCCGATCCCGGCGAACGACGCCGCGTTGAGGATCGTGGCCCAGTCGTCGATGTCGTCGCGCGCGGGGGTGAACAGGGACAGGTCGATGATGGTCGGCATGGCCACCCCGAACGCGGTGGCCATCAGCAGCCGGCCCGGCCAGCCTCGACCGGTGCGGACCGAGACCTCGCGGATGAGCAACGCCGCGCCGCCGTACAGCGGGGCGAAGAAGAGCACCACGAAGACGAGGCCGATCGGACCACCGAGGTCCCCGAGATAGGCCTGGAGCAACTCTGCGGTCACGGGCGCCAGGAGCATCGTGGTGACGATGCCGACGGCTCGTCCACTCATCTGATTCAGGGTAGCGGCTACCGCTCAGGGGTCGGGTCCGTCGTCGTTGTTGGTGTGGTGGGTGCCGGTGGGGTCGACGCGTCGGGTGAGGCCGTGGGGTGTG
>JBDHZT010000161.1:0-7742 GCA_039811985.1 Nocardioidaceae bacterium
TGGTGTTCCTCGGGGCGACCACCTTCTATGCGATCGGCATCGCCTTCGCGGTGATGTGCGTGGTCATCACCTGGATCCGCTACGCGCGGCCGGGGGCTCCTCGGCCCAGCTGAGTCCGCGGTTTCGGCTGGATCTCGGGCTGCTGGTCTCCTGTGGATGGGCAGCTACGCCGGACGGGTGGTCCTCTGGTTCGGCTGGTTCCCGGGTTGCTGGTCTCTGGTGGTTGCTACCGACAAGGCAGCGACGCCGGGGCGGTGGTCTCCTTGTTTCGGTTGCTTTCCGGCTTCCGGTCTCCTGTCGGGGCTGGGGTCGGCGTTTGTGCCGATACTGCATCCCGGCTGCTCTCCGGGGTGGCGGGATGCAGTATCGGGCCAATCGGTGATGTCGTTTCGGGCCAAACGATGGGATCTCGACCGATCCCGGCTCGAAGGGTCGTCGATTGTTCCGAAACTGCACGAAAACCACCCAGATCCTTGCAGTTTGGGTCCAATCGATGGGGTCCCGGCGGCCCTCAGACGCCTGGGGGCATCGTTTGTTCCAAAACAGCATCGGCGATTGTTCCGAAACGGCAGGCCCTGGGCCTGGGTGGTCACTGGTGTCACGGTGGTCGCTGCAACACCTGTGACCCCGGGGGTCCGGCGATCGCCGCCCGGGGTGTGGCCGCATGGCGGCGGCGCGGGCGGAGCCCGTGCCGACAACCGCGCCGGGAGCCGACCGTCAGGGGCCCGCAGTCAAGGACGCCGAAGGCGCCACGAAGTGGCCGGAGCGCAAGCGACGGTCCTTGACGGCGGGAGCCGGTCGGCTACGCGCGGCCACCATCAACTGGCTCCCGACGAAGCGGCATCCACCGGATCACGACCGGAGGCGACCGCCGCCTTCCCCGCGGACAACGTCATACAACCCGGTCGCCCCGACGACCAACCCCGATGACGTCCCACGACGGGAGTCGGTCGCCAACTCGCGGCAACGACCGACATGACTCCAGGCGGAGACCGACAGGTCGCTGTCGAAGACCACCTCACCACGGGTAGCGCCCGCGGGGCGCCGATGGCTGGGGTTGGGCAGACTGTCCCCATGACGGACGAGGGCATCAGCCTGGACGAGGCGGTCGAGATCACCCGCACCGGCGACGTCTGGCTCTTCCGCGGCGACACCGGTGCCGACAAGGCGATCCGGCTGGCCACCAATGCCCCGGTCAACCATGTGGCGCTGGCCGTCGTGGTCGACGACCTGCCGCCGATGATGTGGCACGCCGAGCTCGGCAAGCGACTCATCGATCTCTGGACCGGCACCCACCACCGCGGAGCCCAGCTGCACGACCTGCGTGCGGCGGTGCTGCGGTGGACCCGCACCCGCAACCAGCGGGTCTGGCTGCGTCAGCTTGACCCGGAGGCGGGCGAGCCGGAGAACGATGCGGTGCTGCGCACCATCGCCCGGTGGAACGGCACCTCGTTTCCCAGCACCGCCACCCTCGCCTGGCGCTGGGCGACCGGGCGATCCGACGTGTCTCGGGTGCGGGAGTCGGTTGGCCACGTCCTGGACCGGTCCGCGGACGGGGGTGTCGGGTCGATCCAGGCGCAGGCCGAGGTCGCCTACTGCGCCGAGCTGGCGGCGATCACCTACCAGGCGATGGGGGTGCTGACCGAGGAGCGGCCGGTGAACTGGTACGACCCCGGCCGCTTCTGGAGTGGCGATCACCTCCCGCTCGCCGACGGCTGGTCGATCGGCGGCGAGACCGAGGTGCTCATCGACCGGAGGCGCTAGCGCCTACTTCAGCAGCCGAGACATCCGACGGTCGGCGAGAGGCTTGCCGCCGGTCTGGCAGGTGGGGCAGTACTGCAGGCTGGAGTCGGCGAAGGACACCTCGCGCACGGTGTCGCCGCAGACCGGGCAGGGCAGCCCGGTCCGGCCGTGCACGGACATATTGGACTTCTTCTCCTTCTTCAGGTCGGCTGCGCCGAGGCCGTGCGACCGTTGGACGGCATCGCCGAGCACGTCGCGGATCGCCGTGTAGAGCGTCGCCAACTCGTCGTCGGTGAGGCTGTTGGCCGGCTTGAACGGCGACATCCGGGCTGCGTGCAGGACCTCGTCGGAGTAGGCGTTGCCGATGCCCGCGATGTTGCTCTGCTGGCGCAGCACTCCCTTGATCTGAGCCCTTCCG
Source organism: Nocardioidaceae bacterium (assembly GCA_039811985.1). Taxonomy (GTDB): domain Bacteria; phylum Actinomycetota; class Actinomycetes; order Propionibacteriales; family Nocardioidaceae; genus Nocardioides. Next base: position 2,162 of record JBDHZT010000161.1, read on the forward strand.
GCCTCGTCGAGGATTCCGCCGAGCACGTCCACGGTGAAGGTCTCGGCGAGCGGATCGGGCCCTAGCCGGGTGATGCCGGGCACGTCGGCCGGATCGCGGACGACGTATAGCGCCAGGCTCTTCTTCGTCCCTGCCTCGGTGATGTCCAACCCGGTGCCGTCGTCGAGCACCACCCGTGCCGCCAACGGCGACCTGCTGTTCGGTCGCGCCGGCAGCGCCGGCACCTCGTCGCGCCACCGCACCCATCCGGCGCGGGCCAGATGCAGCACCAGATGCAGCCCCGAGGCAGTGATGTCGAGGAACTTGCCGTGGCGAGCGACGTCCTCGACCAACGTCCCCTCGAGCGCCGACAGCGGCGGATCGAAGGTCTTGAGCGCACTGAACGCCGCCAGGTCGACCCGCACGATCGCACGATCAGCCAGCCGACTCTTGAGGTCCAGAGCCAGCGCCTCCACCTCGGGCAGCTCAGGCACGCGCGCCAGTGTAGTGGTCGCCACCGGCAGGGCAGCTACGCCGGAGAGGCGATGCTCGGCTTCCGGATCCGGGCCGATAGGGCCACCGATTGTCCCGAAACTGCATCCCGGCCCATCTGCCGCGGTGCCGTGGTGGCTGAGGACCCCGTATACGAGGCACTTTGCCACCACAAGACCGCGGCAGACGCAACAACACCGCGGCAGGCGCCGGGTGGGCTGGCGCCCAGATCCTCTCCCCTTCGACGGGTTGCTGGGGCATGATGGGTAAATGAAGGGTGTGCGTCCGTTGCCGCCGGCTGGATCGGCGTTCTTGGATGCGCGCGGTGGTGATCGCTCACTGCGAGTGACCTGGCACCCCGAGGACGGCCTGGTCGTCCTCTCACTGTGGCGGGACAACGTCTGCGCGGGCTCGTTCCGCGTGGCGACGGAGGATGTTCCTCACCTGATCGAGACGCTCGTCGCGGGACTTGCCCAGTCCAGCACTCCTCGTTCCGCCTAGAGGTTGTTCCGCCTAGAAGCTCGGTCAAGAGAAGGCCGCGGGGAGCGGGAGGGTGAGGGCGGTGCCGAGGCGCGCCAGATAAGTGCGCCTTGGGATGCTCACCACGCCGAGGGTGGCCAGGTGCACGGTCTGCCACTGGACGTCGAGGAGGCGGCCGTCGACGTACTCGTCCCGCAACAGGTCGACCAACCCGACCAGGGCGACCTTGGAGGCGTCGGTCTCGACGTGGAACATCGACTCGCCGGCGAACAGCCCGCCGATCGCGACGCCGTACAACCCGCCCGCCAGCCGACCGTCTCGCCACGCCTCCACCGAGTGGGCCCAGCCCAGCTCGTGCAGGCGGAGGTAGGCGGCCTCGATGTCAGCGTCGATCCAGGCCCCGTCGCGGGAGGGGTCGGCGCAGCCGGCGACCACCTCGGCGAAGGCGGTGTTCACCCGGATCTCGAAGCGTCGCACCGATCGGCTCAGCGAGCGAGAGACCCGCAGTCCGTCCAGGGGGAGGATGCCTCGGCGCACCGGGCAGAACCAGTACGGCGGGTCGCCGGGCGCCCCCGACGGCATCGGGAAGAGACCCTGGCGATAGGCGGCGACCAGCGTCCCTGGAGCAAGGTCGGCGCCAACCGCCACCAGATCGTCCCGCGCATCGAATCGCGCCGGGGCGCCGAAGTCCCAGACGCTCGGCGGGACGGGCGCGGGCACCGAGCCACAGTACATTGAGTCCATGGACCCGCAGCCCACGCGCGACGCGAGCCAAGCGCTCGCGACCACCGGTGGGGCGTCGGCGCTCACGGCCAGCTTCGTGCGGGAGGCGTTGCACCGGGCGATCCACGGACTCGGGCCGCTGCCGGCCGCTGCCCGCGCGGCCGAGCATCGGCTGCGCCGCCAGGACGGCGACACCGCACGCGCGGTGCGCGAGCTGATCCACGACCACGTCCGCTATGCCGGAGCGCAGGGCTTCTTGACCAGCCTGGGCGGCCTGGTCACCGCGCCGGTCACCATCCCGGCCAACGTCACCGGACTGGCCCTGGTGGAGACCCGGATGATCGCCGGGATCGCCCACCTGCGTGGCTACGACCTGGCCGACCCTCGGGTCCGCAACGCGGTGCTGGCCTGCGTGATCGAGGAGAAGCGGGTCGACGAACTGGTCCGCGAGCAGCGACTGCCGGCGCCGCCGATGGCACTCGCCACCGCACCGGTGCACGACCCCGACCTCGACGCCTTGGTCACCAGCGAGGTCACCGCCGACCTGCTCGCCCGGATCACCGGTCGACGGATGGCGGTCAGTGTCACCCGCAAAGTGCCGGTCTTCGGTGGCCTGGTCGGCCTCGGGGTGGACGGCTATGCGACCTGGCGCGCCGGGAAGTACGCCGAGCGCGAGTTCCTGCCCCGCCGCGCTCCGTCGTCGGACTGAGGGACTCCGGTGCAGCGGCGGAGCCTCGAGGCAGCGGCGCGACCTATGCCGGCGTGCCGAGCACCACGCTGGCCTCGGCGGTGTAGGCCAAGAACGTGAAGGACTCCTGGAGGTAGAGCTCGATCTGCTCGGCGTCGTGCGCGGTGTAGCCGATCGCGAGGTCCTCGCCGAGATGGAGCTCGTAGTCCCCACCTCGGGTCGAGACGAGCAGCCCACCCTCGATCGCCGGTGCCCAGATGACGTGGCCGTCACCCAGCAGACGGGCGACGTGACTGAGCACCGGATAGCCGTGATCGGTGGTCTCGCTGACGTCGGTGTAGCTGTCCGCCGACAACATCAGGCTGTAGGGTCCGTCGACTCCCGCCAGCCGCAGCGCACTCAAGGCGCTGGCAACCGTGTCGGGCATGTCGCCGGCGTCGCCTGGCAACGGCAGGGCCGGGTTGGAGCTGCTCGGTGCGATGCCTTCGATGCCGGCCGCCGCCAAGCCGGTGACGATCGCCCGGTCCTCGGCGAACGCGATCGACTTCGCCGCGTCCTTGACCGGCTGCCAGTCGGAGTCCTGAGCCCCGCGCTCCACGTCGTCGACCGCCGCTCGGGTGACCGTGAACGGCACTCGGAGCTCGATCACCGGCTGTGCCTCCCGGCGCAGGATCCGCACCCCGGCGCTGCCGGAGTCGACCTCGCTCACGTGGCCGGTGCCTACCGCCGACAGGGTCGGACCGTCCGGGCCGGACACATCGACCACCCGGCGCCCGGCGGCATTGCGGGTGAAGGTGCGTCGCGCCTCCTCCTCGATCTGGGCCCAGGCCTCTGCGGTGACAGGAGCCAGCTCGCGATGCAGATTGCTCATGATGTGGGGTGTCCTTTCAGACTTCCGATGGCCAAGGACTCAGCGCCGTCGGCCTGTTGTGTGGCCGACGGCTCGGTGGATGGTTCGACGGGTGAGGCAGCCGACGCCTCGGCCCCGCTCACGGTCGAGGGTGCACTGCTCGGGGGATCCTCGAGCAGGTCGACGGTGGGCACGAAGAAGAGCGATCCGGTGACGGCGGTGGAGAAGTCGAGGATTCGGTCGTGCGTGCTCGGCGGGTTGCCGAGGAACATGTTGCGCAGCATCTGCTCGATCACGTCCGGCGTGGCGGCGTACCCGATGAAGTAGGTGCCGAACTCTCGCGTGCCGACCTCCCCAAACACCATGTTGTCGCGCAGGATCTGCTTCTGGTCCCCGTCCGCGTCGACGATGGTGTTCATGGCCACGTGCGAGTCGTCCGGCTTCACATCGTCCGGGAGCTCGACATTGCTCAGCTTGTGACGCCCGATCACCCGCTCCTGCTCCTCGACCGGAAGCGCGTTCCAGGTGTCGAGGTCGTGGAGGTACTTCTGGACGATGACGTAGCTGCCGCCGGCGTACGCCGGGTCCTCCTCGCCGATCCAGACGGCCGCGTCGGCGTCCTCCCCCTCGGGATTCTCGGTGCCGTCGACGAAGCCGAGCAGGTCGCGCTCGTCGAAGTAGCGGAAGCCGTGGGTCTCGTCGAGAACCTGCGCCACCCCGTCCAGTCGATCCATCAGGTGCCCGGCGAGCTCGAAGCAGAGATCCATCCGCTCGGCGCGCAGGTGGAAGAGCAGGTCACCCGGTGTCGACACGGCCGTGTGCTGTGCGCCCTCCAGCCGTTCGAACCGGTGCAGACCGGCCGGGCGCTGCCGTCCGTAGAGCCGGTCCCACATCTCGGCGCCGATGCCCGCGACGCAGGTGAGCCCCGCCTCTGGCGCTCGGAACGCGACGGTGCGGATCATCCCGCCCAGGTCGGCGAACACGTCGAGCACGGTGTCCTCGCCCCCGGGCCGCACCTGCATGACGAGGAAGATCGCAGCCACGGCCGGCGGCGCGATGACGGTCTGCGATCTCACCGGTCGCAACCTCCGACCTCCGTCCTGGGGCAACGCCTGACGGTCCACCCTGCACCACGGCCCGGCTCACCGTCCACTGTCGCTCCCTCTGCCTGTCTCGATCTCTACCCGACCCGGCCAAACCAGCGCGGTCAGTGTCCGCGTAGTCGCTCCGCTCGATCCCGGACCAGGTTGACCAGTTGTCGGTCCGGGTCGGACCGCCGGGCGGCCTCGCGGGTCATCGCCTCCAGGCTCTGCAATGCGACGTCCAGCACCGCGTCCGCCGGCACCCGGTCGGGGTTGTGCCACTCCGCGTCCCCGGCCGGACGCACGGGCCGCAGATCGGCGACGTCCCCGATCACCTCGACGCCGCTCCCCTCCAGCCAGTCGATCCACAGCTCAGCCTGCTCCTCGACCCAGGGGTACTTCTTCGGAGGAAGACGCACCGGGTCGACCTCGCGGACCGCGAGCTCACGCTGGGCGAGTAGGTGCAGCACCAGGGTGTCGAAGGCCCAGTCACCTCGCACCCCACGGCCGAGTCGGCGGTTCAGCTGCCGGATCAGCTCGATCTCGGCCATGCCGAGCGACCGATTGGCGCGCTCACTGTCCAAAGGGGCCCAGCCGGGCTCGATGTCGAAGGCCCGGCAGAAGCGGAGCCACAGCTCTTCACCTCTCCTGCGCTGCCCGTCGGTCGGCGGCACGGTGACCACATGGACCTGTTGGGGCGGCAGATGGGCGCCCCAGGTGTTCAGCACGGTGGGCAGGTCGAAGGCCAGGCCGGCCCAGGCCTTGCCGTCTTGGAGCCTCTTGAGGAACCGACGGAACCGCCACTTCCGCCCCTGCTTGATGCTCTCCTGCCAGGCGGCCGGGAGCTGTCGAGCCAGATCGCGCGCGGAGTAGACGATGTGCACCTCGAAGCCCTGCAGATCGTTCATCACCCGCGCCACCTTGTCCGGAGAGGCGGGCGCGAGGATCTCGTGACTGATGATCACCGACCCGCGCGCGCGGCGTACCTTCCTCATCAGGCCGTCCCAGTGCCCCTCCGCGTGTCCGGAGGGGCCACCCCAGTCCTCGCCCAGCAGGTCCAGCGCGGCGCGGAACTGATAGACCTCGGGGCTCACGAAGCGCGAGCCCGTCGGCACCAGCACGTCGTGCTCGGCCAGCCGGTCGGCATTGAGGGAGAGCCGGTCCTGCAGGTAGGTCGTCCCCGTCTTGGGTGCACCGATGTGCAGATAGACCGACCGGCTCATGGCCCGATTCTGCCCCACCCTCCGCGCCGCTCCCACGGGACGTCATCGCTTCGGGTCGCCGGGG
>JBDHZT010000162.1:0-7709 GCA_039811985.1 Nocardioidaceae bacterium
AGTGTGCCGGAGAAGGGACTTGAACCCTCACACACTGTCCCTTCTCCTGTGGAGAAATCCCTAGATAACTCGCTCTGACAAGCGCCGATGTATCGAGTGCAGATCCCGAAACGTGCGATAAGGTGGTCACGTTGGCACTAAAACGCGATGAGATGTTGCACGTATGTTGCACGAAATGGGGTCCTGATGGCTCGACGCCGGAGCTTCGGGGCGATCAGGCGACTGCCGTCCAAGCGGTACCAGGCAAGCTACGCCGGGCCGGACCTGCAGCGCCACGTCGCACCGGTCACCTTCACCAGCGCGGCGGACGCCGAGACCTGGCTCAGTGATGAGCGCCGGTTGGTCGAAAGCGAGACCTGGCGCCCACCCGCCGTCCGACTGGCCCAAGCCGCCGCTGCGGCAGCGGCGCCCAAGCCCGTGCCGCTGACCGTCGAGACGTTCGCCAGGACGTGGCTGCGCGATCTCGACCTCCGGCCAGCCACCCGACGTGACTACGACTCGCTGCTCGCCAACCACATCGTCCCTGCGCTCGGAACGACGCCCGTCGAGGAACTCACCAAGGCCGACATCCGGCAGTGGTGGAACGCGCTCGACCCGGCGAAGCCACGAGCACGCTCCAAGGCGTTCCAACTGCTCCACAACGTTATGGCCGGTGCCGTGGAGTCGGAACTGGTTGACACCAATCCTGTTGCCCTCCCCAGTCGTACCAAGGTGCGCACGAAGAGGGCCAAGAACATCGAGCCGCTGACCGTCGCCCAGGTCGGTGAACTTGCCGAGGCCATGCCAGCACGGCTCCGCATGGCGGTGGTGCTGGGCTGCTGGTGCGCGCTGCGCTATGGCGAACTGTCCGAACTGCGCCGCCGCGACGTCGATCTCAAAGACGGCACGCTCACGGTCTCTCGTGGCGTCGTGAAGGTCAAAGGCGGCTACATTGTCGGCGACACCAAGACCGATGCCGGCGTGCGACGTGTCCACATCCCGCGGGCGCTCCTGCCCCAACTCAAGACGCACCTCGACACCTACGTGGACGAAGGCCCAGAGGCCCTACTCTTCCCCGCACCGAACGGCGGCCACCTTCATTCGTCCTCGTTCGCACGAGTCTTCCAGAAGGCTGCCGTGGCGGCAGGCCGCCCGGACGCCACGCCACACACGCTGCGGCACACCGGGGCATCCCTGGCGACCTCCGTCGGAGCCACCACCGCCGACGTCATGGCGCGCCTTGGGCACGCCACTCCGGGCATGGCCATGCACTACCAGCACAGCCTGGACGGAGCGGACGCGCGGGTAGCTCGGGGGCTGTCCCGGATTCTGGAAGGGACGCGACCACCGGGCTAGGGTCCACCACGATTCGTGGTCTGACTAGTGGAGATACTAGGCCTGACGTCCGATCCCCTCCTGCTGCGGGCAAGCACGGGCAACGAGATGTAGCCCCGCAACCTCCACCAGAAGTTGTCCCAAAATCATCGACGAGCCTCTATTGATCGACGTCGGTCGATATGATAGACATATATCTATGAGTCTTCAGGAGGTCTCAGCCCGGCCCATGTTGGTGGGGGATCTGTGCTGCTCGCCGGTGTTGCAGGCGGAGTTGCAGCCGGCGGAGGCGTTGGTGTTGGCGGGGGCGTTGAAGGCGCTGGCTGACCCCGCCCGGCTTCGGTTGTTGAGCCTGATCCGGGCCACGGCCGGCGGCCGCGCGACGACTGGGGTGCTGGCCGATCGGCTGGGGTTGAGCCAGCCCACGGTGACCCACCACCTCGGGGCGTTGTACGAGGCCGGGTTCCTGGAGCGCGAGCGGGACGGCCGACAGACCTGGTACTGGGTGAACGTCGCCGGTCTGCAGGCGATCCAACAACTCCTCGACCCGACCCCCACGAAGCAGTTGACCACGATCGAGACGAACAGGAAGTGAGCAAGGCGATGAGCGACAGGGATGTGGTGGAGCAGGTCCGGGACCGCTACGCCGCCGCGGCGAGGGCCGCGATGGGCACCGGCAGGCGCACCCTCGACGTCCTGGACGACCTGGACGGGGGCGGCGGCAGCTGTTGCGGCGGGGACGGCTGCTGCTCCGGCACCGCGGAGACCCAGGTGTTCGGGTCGGCGCTCTACAACGCCGACCAGGCCGGCCAGGTGCCGGAACTGGCAGTGCTCGCGAGCCTGGGTTGCGGGAACCCGACCGCGGTGGCCGAGCTGGACCCGGGCGAGCGGGTGCTCGACCTGGGCTCGGGCGGCGGACTGGACGTGCTGCTGTCGGCCCGCCGGGTCGGCCCGTCCGGCTTCGCCTACGGCGTCGACATGACCGACGAGATGCTCGCCCTCGCCCGCAAGAACGCCGCCAGCGCCGGCGCGACCAACGTCGAGTTCCTGAAGGGCCGGATCGAGCAGGTGCCACTGCCCGACGCCGCGGTCGACGTGGTGATCTCCAACTGCGTGATCAACCTGTCCGTCGACAAGCCGAAGGTCCTGGCAGAGATGTTCCGTGTCCTGGCCCGCGGGGGCAGGCTCGGGGTCTCCGACGTCGTCGCCGAGGACCACCTCACCCCGGCCGATCGGGCCGAGCGCGGCAGCCACGTCGGCTGCGTCGCCGGCGCCCTGTCCCGCCAGGAGTACATCGACGGGCTCACCGCCGCCGGCTTCACCGACATCGAGGTGCGCTTCACCCACGAGGTCGCCCCACAGATGCACGGCGCCATCGTCCGGGCCGTCAAACCCGCCTGACATCGAGGTGTTTGCCGGCAGTGAAGAAGCTAATGAGGTCGGCCCGTCACACCTACGGACTGCCCTGGGCAGACCGAGAAGTGTGGCCGCGACCCGGCGAGTCCACTAGCCTTCCCGGGTGACCCAGGGTTACCCGACCTCACAGCTCCCACCGGTTCGTCGGCAGCGTCACTGGGCGGTGACTGCACTGTCCGGTGCGGCGGTCGGCGTTCTGGGCGGACTGATTGGCCTTGGCGGTGCTGAGTTCCGTCTGCCTCTGCTGATCGGGGTCTTTGGGTTCCTGGCTCTTCAGGCGGTCATCCTTAACAAGGCCATGAGCCTTCTCGTTGTTGCGACCGCCCTGCCGGCTCGCATCCTCGGCGTGCCGCTCGACCAGATTGTCCCCCACTGGCCGGTGATCGTGAACCTGCTCGCCGGGAGCCTCGTGGGCGCCTACCTCGGCGCGAGCTGGGCCACCCGAATGGCCAGCCGCACTCTCTACAGGGTCCTTGCTGGACTCCTCGTGGTCATCGCCGGCGTTCTCGTCGCGACCCACCTCGCCCAGACCCCGACGATCGGCCTCACCGGTCCGGCACAAATCGTCGCGGGGATTCTCGCGGGCGTGGCCATCGGCGTCGTCGCCGCGATCATGGGAGTCGCAGGCGGAGAGCTGCTGATCCCCACAATCGTGCTTCTCTACGGCATCGACATCAAGGTCGCCGGGAGCCTTTCCCTCGCCGTGTCGCTGCCGACGATGCTGATCGCGTTTGCCCGCTACAGCCAGGACAAATCCTTCGCGGTTCTGGCCGAGAACAAGACCTTTCTGGTCGTGATGGCTGCAGGGTCGGTCGTCGGCACGATCATCGGCGGAGCACTGCTCGGGGTCGTGCCCGCCGCCGTCCTTGTCCCCCTCCTCGCAGTCCTGCTGCTGTTCTCCGCACGAAAGGTTTGGCAACACCAGTAGCCAGCACTCGACGCATCGACAGTTGTCAATGCGTCGGGGTAGGCTGTCGGGATGCAGCAGTTGACACTCGATGTGATGACCCGTGGTGAGGTGTGCGCGCCGGGTGCGGGCGAGCTGATCCCTGCTGAGCGTGCGGATTGTCTGGCTGAGATCTTCAAGGCGCTCGCTGATCCGGCCCGCGTGCGGCTGTTGGCGCACATCGCCTCTGCCGAGCATGGGACGGCGTGCGCCTGCCACATGCCCGACGCCCTGGGGATCAGCCAGCCAACCCTTTCCCACCACCTGAAGAAGCTGGTCAGCGCCGGCCTGGTGACCCGCGAGCAGCGGGGTCGCTGGGCCCACTACGCCGCGGTACCTGCCGTCCTCGACGTGGCGCGGGACTTCCTCGGAGATGCGACCGACGGCCCCCGCTGCTGCTGACCGTCGTCACATTGACAGTCGTCGATACGACTGCTTGAATCTCGTATTGACAATCGTCTATACGAGATGGAGCTTCTGATGCCCACGATCAAGGTCTTCGAAGGACCGCTGTGCTGTAACACCGGGGTGTGCGGCCCCGACCCCGCCCAGGCGCTGGTGGACTTCACCGCGGACGCGCGGTGGGTTTCCGACCAGGGAGTACGCCTGACCCGCGCGAACCTGGCGCAGGACCCGGCCGCGTTCGCCGCCGACGGATTGGCGGTGGCTTTCCTGCAGACGGCCGGGGCAGACGCACTGCCGTTGGTGACCGTGGATGGGATGACGGTGCTGACCGGCCGCTACCCGACGCGGTCCGAACTCGCTCGCTACGCCGGCCTGGCAGCGGTCGATCCATCGACTCAGGCGGCCTGCTGCGGCGGCGAGACCGCCAGCGCCGGCTGCTGCACACCTACGGTTCAGACCGTGCAGGTAGCTACTCCCAGCCGTGGATGCTGCGGAGGTGACCGGTGAGGTTCCTCGACGAGCTTCCGCGCTACGTGTTCTTCACCGGCAAGGGCGGGGTGGGCAAGACCAGTGTGGCGTGCGCCACCGCGGTCGACCTGGCGGATCGGGGCCGCCGGGTGCTGCTGGTCTCCACCGACCCGGCCTCGAACGTCGGCCAGGTGTTCGGCCAGCCGGTGGGCGACCGGATCACCCCGATTACTGTGGTGCCCGGCCTGGACGCGCTGGAGATAGACCCGGAGGAGGCGGCCGCCCAGTACCGGGACCGCACCCTCGCCCCGGTCCGCAACTTCCTTTCCGCAGCGGACCTGGCTGCGGTGACCGAGCAGCTCTCCGGCGCCTGCACCACCGAGATCGCCTCGTTCAACCAGTTCACCGACCTGCTCGCCGGCACCGATGTCACCGACGGCTACGACCACGTCGTCTTCGACACCGCCCCGACCGGCCACACGATCCGTCTCCTGCAGTTGCCAGGCGAGTGGACCAGGTTCATCGACGACGGCAAGGGCGACACCTCCTGCCTCGGACCGATGTCCGGGCTGGAGAAGTCCAGGTCCACGTACGGACGCGCCCTGGCCACCCTGGCTGATCCGGCCAGCACCCGGCTCGTCCTGGTCGCCCGCGCCCAGCACAGCGCCCTGACCGAAGCAGCCCGCACCGTCGACGAGCTGGCCGAGGCCGGCGTGCAGGCCACCCACCTCGTCGTCAACGGCGTCATGCCGTCCGGCGCAGACTCCGACCCGCTGGCCGACACCATCCGCGAGCGGGAACAACGAGCACTCGCCGACCTCCCGCCGCAACTGGCCGGGCTGGCCGGCGACCACATCGCCTTGCGCGGGGTCGACATGGTGGGCGTCCCCGCTCTCCGCAGCCTCCTCAGTGTGGACGCGGCAGTGGTTGATGTCGACCAGACATGGACGGCCGCTGCGGCGACCCTGCCAGGCATGGATGCGCTCGTCGCCGAGCTGGCCAGTGCCGATCGGGGACTGGTGATGTGCATGGGCAAGGGCGGTGTCGGCAAGACCACCATCGCCAGCGCGGTCGCGCTCCAGCTGGTCGCCCTCGGCAAGGACGTCCACCTGACCACCACCGACCCCGCCGCCCACCTCGACACCTCGCTGGCCTCGGACCGGCTACGGGTGTCGAGCATCGACCCCGAACAGGCCACCGCCGACTACCGAGCCCGGGTCATGGCCACCAAAGGTGCGACGCTGGACGACGACGGACGAGCCGCCCTGGCCGAGGACCTCCGCTCACCCTGCACCGAGGAGGTCGCGGTCTTCCAAGCCTTCTCCCACGCCGTGGCGGAGGCCCGGCACAGATTCGTCGTGATGGACACAGCTCCCACCGGTCACACCCTGCTGCTGATGGACGCCACCGGCTCCTACCACAACGAGATCGTCCGGAACATCAGCGACGGCATGAACTTCACCACCCCGCTGATGCGTCTGCAGGACCCCGACTACACCAAGGTGATCATCGTCACCCTGGCCGAGACCACACCCGTCCTGGAAGCCGAACAGCTCCAGGCCGACCTCGAACGCGCCGACATCCACCCCTGGGCATGGGTGATCAACCAGACCCTCGCCGGCGCCGACACTGCCAACCCACTTCTGCGGCAGCGGCAGGCTGCCGAAGCCGGGCCCCTGGCCGCGATCCGGCGCGACGGCCGCCGCGTCGCCCAGGTTCCCTGGGGAGACGCTGTGGCCACACCAAGGCACCTGATTCCAGAGGCCCTCGCCGGCGCCCGCTGATCGACACGACGCGAACGGACCCTGCGCGGCAACAGCACCCGGGCTGATGCCGCGCAGGCTGGATCAAGACGTTGCGACGCCTTCCGGGCGGTCGGGAAGGATCTCACCGAGTAAGATCTCGATGCGGCTGCGGATCTCGTCACGGATCGGCCGGACGGCCTCGATGCCCTGCCCGGCCGGGTCGTCCAACACCCAGTCCTCGTACCGCTTCCCCGGATAGAACGGGCACGTATCGCCGCAGCCCATTGTGATCACCACATCGGAGGTCTTGACCGCGTCGGTGGTGAGGATCTTGGGCTGCTCGCCGGAAATGTCGATGCCTTCCTCGGCCATGGCCCGGACTGCGACCGGGTTGATCGCGTCAGCAGGGGTCGAGCCCGCCGACAACACCTCCACCCGGCTCCCTCCGAGGTGGCGCAGGTAGCCGGCGGCCATCTGGGAGCGTCCGGCGTTGTGGATACACACGAACAGGACGGTCGGCTTGCTCATCATGCCTCGATCTCTCCCGGTTCCCCAGGGTTGACGTTCTCGTTTACCTCAGCGATCATTGCCTCAATAGTCATGGAGGTATCGCCGAATGTCAACCGACCTCGAAACTCGCGCCCGCGCCTACGCCGCCCTCGGCGACCCATCCCGGCTGGCGATCATCGACCTCCTCGCCAACGCCGACCTCGCCCCGAGCGAACTCGGCACCCGGCTGGACATCCCCACCAACCTGATGGCCCATCACCTCCAGGTCCTCCAACAGGCCGGGCTCGTCACCCGACGCCGCTCCGAGGGAGACGGCCGACGGACCTACGTCCTCCGCACCCCCGATTGCAACCAGCTCATCGGCGCCGTCGCCGGCCACCTGCCCCGTCCGGGAAGGGTTGCGTTCGTCTGCTCACACAACTCCGCCCGCTCCCAGCTTGCGGAGTCCTACTGGCGCACGATCAGTTCTATTCCGGTCGTCTCGGCCGGAACCCACCCGGCCGCACGCGTCCACCCCAAGGCAGTGAGAGTCGGACGCCGCCACGGCCTCGACCTCACTGATGCCACGCCGAAACTCGCCCAGGACGTCCTCACCGGCGACGAACTGCTGATCGCCGTATGCGACCGCGCTTATGAGGAACTCGACACCCCACCGCTGCACTGGTCGATCCCCGACCCTGCCCGCGTCGACCGCGCCAACGCGTTCGACACCGCCTACAACGACCTCACCAGCCGCGTCGACCTGCTCGCGGCCAGCCTCGAAGGAGACCCGTCATGACCGTCCACCCCGTCTCTGAACGCACCTGGGAAAGCCTCCACGCCGACGAGAAGCTCGCCCTCAAACAGGCAGCCGCCCGACTCGCCGACGAGTTCACCGGCCTCTACGGACCCGAGACCATCGAACG
>JBDHZT010000163.1:0-7676 GCA_039811985.1 Nocardioidaceae bacterium
GCCCGCCGCCCCGGCGGCGGGTCCCTCAACGGCTCCCTCGTCAGCCTGCTCGCTGCTCTCGCCGGCGGTCACGACTCACCCTTGTGATTCGTGGGGCTCAGGCGCGGGCACGGGCGATCGCATAGAGCGCGACCGAGGCGGCGACACCGGCGTTGAGCGACTCCAGACGATTGGCCATCGGGATCGAGACGAGGTGGTCACAGGTCTCCCGGACCAGCCGACCGAGCCCCTTGCCCTCCGAGCCGACCACGAGCACCAGGGGGCCGCTTGCCAGGTCGAGGTCCGCAGAGTCGAGCTCGGGCAGCGCGAGGTCACCGGCCGCATCGAGGCCGACGACGACGCAGCCGACCTCCTGGTAGGCCTTGAGCTGGCGGACCAGGTTGACCACCTGGGCCACCGGGATGCGTGCGGCCGCTCCGGCCGACGTCTTCCACGCCGCGGCGGTGATGCCCGCCGCGCGGCGCTCGGGGATGACCACGCCGTGAGCCCCGAATCCTGCCGACGAGCGCACCACGGCGCCGAGGTTGCGTGGATCGGTCACCGAGTCCAGTGCCACGATGAGCGGCGGCTCGCCGAGCTCGTCCGCCCGGACGAGCAGGTCGTCGGCGTGCGCGTAGTCGTACGGCGGCACCCGGGCGGCCAAGCCCTGATGTCCGGACACACCGGTCATCCGGTCCAGCTCGGCACGGGTCACCTCCAGCAGGCTGACCCTCGCCTCGGCGGCCAACCGGAATGCCTCCCTGAGTCGACCGTCACGCTCTGCCCCCTCGGCGACATACAGCGCCGAGACCGGGATCTCCGCCTGCAGCGCCTCGATGACGGCGTTGCGCCCGATCACCCATTCGGCGTCGCTGGATCCGCCCTTCCGCTTGGGTCGGGCAGCGGCGGCGCGCTCGGACTGGGCCCGCTGCTTGTGGGCCTTGTGGTAGGGCCGGTCGACGGCCTTCGGTGTCGGGCCCTTGCCCTCGAGGCCGCGCCGGACCCGGCCACCGGAGCCGGCGGCGGGCTTCTTGTTGGACTTGCGGACGGCCCCGCGCCGCTGGGAGTTGCCTGCCATCAGATCGACCATACCGATCCGGTCGGCGCGTCCTCGATCTCGATCCCGGCCTCCTTGAGCCGGCCCCGGATCGTGTCGGCCAATGCCCAGTCCTTGGCCGCCCGGGCCTCCGCGCGCTCCTGCAGCAGGCTCTCCACCAGCGTCTCGAGGGCCGTCTCCAGCTTGGCGTCCTGCGCGTCGGTGACGCTCCCCCAGGCCGGATCGGCCGGGTTCAAGCCGAGCACGTCGAGCATCCCGGTCACCTCGCCGGCGATCCGAACCGCGTCGGCCTGGTCGCCCTCGGCCAGCAGCCGGTTGCCCTCGCGCACCGACTCGTAGATCACCGCGACCGCGGCGGGAGTGCCGAGGTCGTCATCCATCGCGGCGACGAACGCCTCCGGCAGCCCCACCCCCGGCACCACGGCACCCGCATCCGCGGCGCGGTCGAGGAATCCCTCGATCCGACGGAACCCAGCCGCCGCCTCGTCGAGTGCCTCGAAGGAGAACTCGACGTGCGAGCGGTAGTGCGCCGCCACGATGTAGAACCGCAGCTCGATCCCGCGCACCCGTTTGAGCACCTCCGGCACCAGCAGCGAGTTGCCCAGTGACTTGCTCATCTTCTCGCCGGCGGTAGTGATCCAGGCGTTGTGCATCCAGTACGACGCGAACGGGCGGCCGGCTGCCCGAGACTGCGCCTGCTCGTTCTCGTGGTGGGGGAAGCGCAGGTCCACCCCGCCCCCGTGGACGTCGAATGCGGCACCGAGATACCTTCCCGCCATCGCCGAGCACTCGATGTGCCAACCCGGCCGTCCTCGACCGTAGGGCGAGGGCCAGGCGGCGGTCTCCGGCTCGGCCTCGGCCTTGAACCCCTTCCACAGCGCGAAGTCGCGCGGGTCGCGCTTGCCGCGCGGGTCGGCGTCCTCGGCCGGCTCCATGTCGTCGACCCCTTGCCGGGTCAGCTCGCCGTACGACGGCCAGGAACGCACGTCGAAGTAGACGTCACCCGACCCGTCCTCCGCGGCATAGGCGTGACCCGCGGCGACCAGCTCGCCGATCAGCTCGAGGATCTCCGGGATGTGGCCGGTGGCCGCCGGCTCATAGGTCGGTGGCAGCACATTGATCGAGGCAAGCGCCCGATCGAGCTCCCGATGCATGGTGTAGCCCAGGTTGAACCACGGGATCCCCTGATCGGCCGCCTTTGTCAGGATCTTGTCGTCGATGTCGGTGACATTGCGGATGAAGGTGACGTCATAGCCCCGGTAGGTCAGCCAGCGCCGTAGCACGTCGAAGTTCACCGCCGAGCGCACATGGCCGACGTGCGGCTCGGACTGGACCGTGAGCCCACAGACGTAGACACCCACCCGTCCCTCGACCAGGGGGACGAAGTCGCGCAGCTCGCGCGCAGCGGTGTCGTAGAGCCTGAGAGTCACCCCGCGAGTCTAAAGGTCCGGTGGAGACATTCCCGGCGCTTTACCCGTGCATCAGCGGATCCGATCCAATCGACCCAAAACGTGTGTTGGACAGATGCGTCGGGTTCGCCGACGCTGGGGGCCATGACTGAGGAGATCGTCGTCGGTGGGCACCGCCGGATCAGACCGTTCAACACCGCCGACACCTACCCCGAGCAGAACCTCGGCAACGACCTGTGTCAGGCCGTGGTCGCGGAGAACACCGTCTATCTGCGCGGCCAGGTCGCCCAGGATCTCGACACCCGGGAGAATCTGGCGGTCGGCGATGCGGAGGGGCAGGCGGAGAAGGTCTGCGACAACATCCTGCTGCTGCTTGCCGAGGCCGGCGCCCAGCCCGAGCACATCGTCAGCTGTCACATCTACCTGACCGATATCCGGCACCGCGAGGCCGTCTATCGGGTGATGGGCCGCCGGTTCCCCGGCGTCTACTACGTCTCCACCGGTCTGGTGGTGCAGGCGCTGGCCCGACCCGAGTGGTTGGTCGAGGTGCAGGTCGTGGCGGTGATCGGATGACCTTCTCACTCGCAGGTCGCTGCGCGCGCACAGGTCGATTCGGGGTGATCGTCAGCTCGTCGAGCCCCGCGGTGGCGGCGCGGTGCGCTTGGGCCCGCGCCGGCGTCGGCGCCGCCATGAGCCAGAACATCACCGACCCGACACTGGGCACGGCGCTGCTCGATGCCTTGGCCGCGGGCGCGTCTGCCCAAGAGGCGCTCGATCAGGTGGTGGAGAGCGCCAACCACCCGCAGTACCGCCAACTCACCGTGGTCGACGGCCAGGGCCGGGCGGCGGCGTTCTCCGGGGAACACACCTTGGGCACCTACGCCAGTGCTGTCGGCACCGACGCGGTCGCCGCCGGCAACCTGCTCGCCGGCAAGGATGTCCCCGCCGCGATGCTCGCCTCGTTCAGCGGCTCGGCCGACGACGACCTCGGCGACCGTCTGGTCGCCGCGCTGAGGGCGGGCGCCGACGCCGGTGGGGAGGCGGGTCCAGTGCACTCCGCCGGCATGCTCGTCGTCGACCAGGTCGCCTGGCCGGTCACCGATCTGCGGGTGGACTGGTCGGAGGACCCACTCACGGCTCTGGAACGGCTCTGGCAGGTCTGGAAGCCGCAGGCCGACGACTATGTCACCCGCGGCCTCGACCCGCGCACCGCCCCGGCCTACGGAGTGCCGGGTGACGAGTGACGGCCCTGGCTCGGCAGCGGTCAAGGCAGCGGCGCGTCACGCGGTCGAGGCCCGGCTGTCGCAGCTGATCGGCCTGGCCGAGCGACTGCATGCCAACCCCGAATGCGCTTGGGAGGAGCATCGCTCCAGCGCCGCCGTGGCCGACGAGCTGACGCCCGTCTTCACCGTGGAGCGCCCCTACCTCGGACTCGATACGGCGTTCAAGGCGACGGCCGGCACCGGCGCGAGACGAGTCGGCGTCTTCGCCGAGTACGACGCCCTGCCCGGCATCGGGCACGCCTGCGGCCACAACCTGATCTCGGCCATCGCGGTCGGCGCCGGCCTCGGCCTGGCTGCCGTGGCCGATCAGCTCGACCTGACCGTCGAGGTGTACGGCACCCCCGCCGAGGAGGGTGGCGGCGGCAAGATCGAGATGCTCGAGCGGGGTGCGTTCGCCGACCTCGACCTGGCGATGATGGCGCATCCCGCGCCCGTCGACGTCGCCGAGGCGCGGCCCTTCGCGGTCTCGCACTCACACGTCACCTTCACCGGCAAGGCGGCACACGCGGCGGCGTACCCCGAGCAGGGTGTCAACGCCGCGGACGCCTTCACCATCGCGCAGGTCGCCATCGGGCTGCTCCGCCAACAGCTGCCGCAGTCGGTGCGGGTACACGGCATCGTCAGCCACGGCGGCGACGCCCCCAATGTCATCCCCGAGCGCACCGAGGGTCGTTGGTATGTCCGAGCCGAGACGCTCGCCGACCTGACCCTGGTAGAGGCACGGGTGCGCCGCTGCTTCGAGGCGGGGGCGCTGGCCACCGGCTGCGAGCTGGCCATCGAGCCCGAGTCGGAGCCCTACAGCGAGTTCCGCGCCGACGAGGCCACCCTCGCGCTCTACCGCGCCAACGCCGAGGCCCTCGGTCGACGCTTCGCCGACGCATCGACCGCCGGCCGGATGAACCGCGCCTCCACCGACATGGGCAACGTCTCACTGGTGGTGCCGGCCATCCACCCCTACATCGGCGTCGACAGCCTGCCCGCTGTCAATCATCAGAAGGAGTTCGCCGACCACTGCGTCGGCGAGGTCGCCAACCGGGCCCTGCGCGACGGTGCGGTCGCCTTGGCATGGACGGCCATCGACCGCTTCGCCCAAGCCTGACCTGGGCCGAACCCACAACGCCGACAGGCCGAACCGACAAAGGAGCACATCGTGACCACAGAGCCGGCCTCGGCCTACGACATCCTCTTCGAGCCCGTCCAGATCGGGCCGCACACGACGAAGAACCGCTTCTACCAGGTGCCGCACTGCAACGGCATGGGCTACCGCGACCCCAGCGCCCAGGCCACCATGCGTCGGATCAAGGCCGAGGGTGGCTGGGGCGTGGTGTGCACCGAGCAGGTGGAGATCCACGCGAACTCCGACATCACGCCGTTCATCGAGCTGCGGGTCTGGGACGAGCGCGACCTGCCGGTGCTGGCCCGCATCGCTGACGCGATCCACGAGGGCGGTGCGCTGGCCGGCATCGAGCTCGCCCACAACGGCATGAACGCGCCGAACCTGACCAGCCGTGAGATCCCGATCGGCCCGTCGCACCTGCCGGTCGCTCCCGACACCATCGCCCCCATCCAGGCCCGGGCGATGACGAAGGCCGACATCGCCGATCTGCGCCGCTGGCACCGCACGGCGGTGAAGCGCTCGCTGGAGGCGGGCTACGACATCATCTATGTGTACGCCGCCCACGGCTACAGCGGCCTGCACCACTTCCTCGACCCGCGCTACAACACCCGCACCGACGAATACGGCGGCTCGATCGAGAACCGGATGCGGCTGCTGCGCGAGGTCATCGAGGACACCCAGGAGGAGGTCGCCGGCCGTGCCGCCGTCGCCTGCCGCATCGCGGTGGAGGGTGACCTTGGCCCGACCGGGATGCCGTCCGAGGACATCAGGGCCGTCATCGAGAGCCTCGGCGAGCTGCCCGATCTGTGGGACTTCGCGATGGGCTCGTGGGAGAGCTGCTCGCTGACCTCCCGGTTCGGTCAGGAGGCCAGTCAAGAAGAGCACGTCATCGGCCTGAAGGCACTGACCTCCAAGCCCGTGGTGGGAGTGGGCCGGTTCACCTCACCCGACGCGATGGTCCGCCAGGTGCGCAAGGGCATCCTCGACCTGATCGGCGCCGCCCGACCCTCGATCGCCGACCCGTTCCTGCCCAACAAGATCCGCGAGGGTCGCCTCGAGGCGATCCGCGAGTGCATCGGCTGCAACATCTGTGTGACCGGCGACCAAACCATGTCGATCATCCGCTGCACACAGAACCCGAGCATGGGCGAGGAGTGGCGGCGGGGCTGGCACCCCGAGCACATCCGGCCACGCGAGTCCGACTCGAAGGTGCTGGTCGTGGGCGCTGGCCCGGCCGGCCTCGAAGCGGCCCGAGCACTCGGCGTCCGCGACTACGAAGTGACCCTGGTCGAGGCCGGCCGAGAGCTCGGCGGTCGGGTCACCACCGAGTCGCTGCTGCCCGGCCTCTCGGCGTGGAACCGCGTGCGCGACTACCGCGAGCTTGCCATCAACGACCTGCCCAGCGTCGAGGTCTACCGAGAGAGCCCGATGAGCGCCGACGACATCGAGGAGTTCGGCTTCGAGCACGTGATCGTCGCGACCGGGTCGACCTGGCGCGCCGACGGCGTCGGCCGCTGGCACAGCGCACCGATGAACATCGCCGAGGGCGCCGACGTGCTCACCCCCGACGACCTATTCGCGGGACGCCGTCCCGAGGGCCGCAAGGTCGTCGTCTTCGACGACGACTTCTACTACATGGGCGGTGTCCTCTCGGAGCTGCTCGCGGGCGAGGGGTACGACGTCAGCGTCGTCACCCCGTCCGCGCAGGTCTCCCAATGGACTATGCACACCTTCGAGGTCGGCAAGATCCAGCGTCGGCTGATGGAGAAGGGCGTCACCCGGGTGACCGACACCTCGCTGGTCAGTGTCGGTATCGGCTCGGTCGAGCTGATCGACGTCTACACCGAGCAGACGCACAGCCTGGATGCCGACGCCGTCGTGCTCGTCACCGCCCGGCTGCCCCGCGAGGAGCTCTTCCTCGAGCTCCAGCCGCTCCAGGCCGACGGCCGGTTGGCCTCGGTGCGCGCCGTCGGCGACTGCCTCGCCCCCGGCACCATCGCCGCCGCCGTGTGGTCCGGCCGCCGGGCCGCCGAGGAGTTCGACGCTCCCCCGACCGACAATGGACTGGTGCCGTTCCGCCGGGAGATCACCGAGCTCGCCCCGACCTACTGAGCCTCGGCCTTGCGGTGTGCCCGCGCTCCTGCGGCTCGGACGGGGAGGGAGGCCCCCGCCAGGGCGTGGATGGGCCTGGCCCCCCGGAGCGAGCGCCAGCGAGCGGAGGGGTGGTTGCCCGGCGGGGGCCTCCCTCCCCGGCAGGGCCGCAAACACGCGGGCACACCGCAACCCCCGCGGCGCTCATCGGACGCCGTTCTCCACAGGCTCGCTGCCTGCGGGTTGCTGCCCGCGCGGATCGGCGCCTACGTTGCAGTGACCTCTTCATGCAGAACGGTGCAGAATGGACGTCGTGAACGACTGGCTCGGTTTGGCCCTCGGCGTCATCGGCGTGCTCGCCGGTGTCGCGGCCATGCTGCGCTGGACGGCCACCTGGATGCTCCGGACCCTTGACCTCCGCATCGATACCAAGCTCGACGCCAAGCTCAGCGCGAGCCTCGTGCCGATCTATCAGCGACTCGATGCGCTCGACGCGAGGATGGACCGGCTTGAAACGAAAGTCGATCGACTCGAGGACAGGATCGACCACGTTGCCGAGGTGGTCGACCTCCGGATGCGGCCCATCGAGGCCGACATGGCATTGGTCAAGCAGCACCTGCTGGGCACGTCGGCGGCCTGAGCGTTTCGCACGGCAGTCAGGGGCGGTAGGCGAGGTAGCGGCGCTGGGTGTTGATGTGGTCGGCGACGAACTTCGCGTCGTGCCAGACGCCCCAGATGAA
>JBDHZT010000164.1:0-7647 GCA_039811985.1 Nocardioidaceae bacterium
TTCTTGGCGGGCGCGGCCTTCTTGGCGGGCGCGGCCTTCTTGGCGGGCGCGGCCTTCTTGGCGGGCGCGGCCTTCTTCGCGGGCGCGGCCTTCTTCGCGGGCGCGGCCTTCTTCGCGGGCGCGGCCTTCTTCGCGGGCGCGGCCTTCTTGGCAGGTGCGGCCTTCTTCGCGGCTGGAGCCTTCTTGGCCGGTGCCTTGGCGGGGGCCGTCTTCTTCGCGGCGGCCGTCTTCTTCGCCGGCACAGCCTTCTTCGCGGCTGGAGCCTTCTTGGCAGCCCGCTGGGTAGGTACGCCGTCGTCGGGCGTCGTGGAGCGCCGACTGATGACACGCTTCGCCGCGGCCGCCGCGGAGGTCGCAAGCGACTTCGGGGTGCTGCGGGTCATCGGGGCCTCCTTGGCGGGGCACTGCAGCGATGGGGTCGCCACGGGCGTGCAGGGTAACGAATGCCCGACACCGACTCAAACCGCCGCGCAGTGGGTGAGAACATCTGCGGCCGGCTCCGTGAATCCGGAACCGGCCGCAGCGTGACGATCTGGTAGCGCGGGGGGAAACAGAGGTGCCGCAGGTGCAGGCTCCCCTTAGCCTCTCGTCAGCCCTCTTCCTCGCCGAGGATCGAGCGCAGGCGCTTGGGCGCCGCGGTCGCATCGGCGGTCGGCGTCGGGCCGGCCTCGTTGGTGTCATTGAGCGCGTCGAGCTGCTGGGTGAAGTAGGAGCGCAGCCGGGAGCGGTACTCCCGCTCGAACTGACGCAGCCGCTCCACCTCGGTGTTGAGCTTGTCGCGCTCACGCTCCAGCTCACCGAAGAGCTGCTTGCGGCGCTCAGCGGTCTCGGAGTCCAGCATCTGGGACCGGGTGCGGGCGTCGGCCTCGAGCCGGTCGGACTTGCCCTTGGCTTCGTTCTCCAAGCGCTCGGCCTTGGTGCGGGCCTCGCCCACGATGCGGTCGGCTTCGTCCTTGGCCGATTCCACCAGCTCGTCTGCGTTGCGGGTGGCGATCTCGAGGAGTCGTGCCGCGGCGTTGGAGGCGTCCGGGACGGTCTCGACACGCAGCGTCTCCACCGGCGGCGCGACGGGCGCGACCGGGACAGGAGCGGGCGCCACAGGCTCAGGGGCGGGAGGCTCGGGAACAACCTCCTCCACGACCGGGGCGGGCTCCACCACAGGGGCAGGTGCCACGCTCGCACTGGCCGACTGAGCGGCCACGAGCTTGGCCCGCAGGTCCTCGTTCTCCTTGTTCAGTCGGGCCAGTTCCGCCTCGACCTCGTCGAGGAACTGGTCGACCTCGCCCATGTCGTAGCCCTCGCGCAGGCGGACGGGAGTGAACCGCTTGTTGCTCACGTCCTCAGGAGTCAACGGCATGACGTCACCCATTCGTTTCTGAGTTGGGAAGTAGTTCTTTGCGAAACAATAGCGCCTGCAAGCCCCAGTGGCGCACAAGACGGTCAGATTGAACCAGCCACACCTCGCGACACAGCGTCACCGCTAGTCACTCGGGTCCCAGCCACCGGCTTCAACTCTGATTGAAGAACCCGCTGTCGGCAGCGATCCGCTGCTTGTCCTCGGCGGCGACGGTGACGTTGGGGGGCGACAGCAAGAAGACCTTGTTGGTGACCCGCTCGATGGTGCCGCGGGTGGCGAAGATCAGCCCCGCCGCGAAGTCGACCAGACGCTTGGCGTCGGTGTCCTCCATCTCGGAGAGGTTCATGATCACCGGCGTGCCGTCGCGATATTGCTCGCCGACAGTGCGCGCCTCGTTGTAGGTGCGTGGGTGGACCGTAGTGATCCGGGACAACTCGGCCACGACTCCGGTGACGGGGCGCTGCCGACGCTCGGACAGGTCGGAGACCGAGGCCTCGCGAGGCCTCTTGGCCGGGGCGCGGTCGGGGACACTGGCCTCGGCGTCGGTGTCATAGGCGTCGTCGTAGTCGTCGTACCGCCCGGTGTCCTCGAGCAGGCCGAGGTACTCACCGATCTTGCGCATGGCGCTCATGCCCTGTCGACCTCCGCTAGGTTCACGTCCCCACAACGGGATCGTGCTGTGCTTGTGACATTACTTGATCGAGGGCCTCGGACCGAGGATCGCGGAGCCGACACGCACGTGTGTCGCACCCGCGGCGATGCCTTGCTCGAGGTCACCGCTCATCCCTGCCGACAGCCAGGTGGCCTCGGGGTGCTCGGCGAGCAAGCCGGCCCGCACCGGCGCCAGCCGCGCGAAGGCCGCTGCCGGATCCTCACCCAGGGGCGCGACCGCCATCAACCCGCGCAGTCGGAGCATCCCGGCTCCCGACACCGTGGCTGCGAGCGCGGGGATCTCGGCGGGCAGTGCACCACTGCGGCCGCTGGTCCCAGCTGGGTCGAGACTGACCTGGAGCAGGCAGTCGATCGCGTGGCTGCGAGCATGGGCACCCCGGCTGAGCCCGACGACTAGCTTGGCCCGGTCGACGGATTCGACCACGTCGGCGTACGACGCCACGGCGGCGGCCTTGTTGCTCTGCAGGCCACCGATGAAGTGCCAGGTGAGCCGGAGCTCCGCGCATTCGGCAGCCTTCGCCTGCGCCTCCTGGTGACGGTTCTCACCGACATCGGTCACTCCCAGGTCGGCGAGGATGGCAACGTCGGAGGCGGGGAAGAACTTCGTGACGACGACCAGCGTGACCTCGGCCGGGTCGCGCCCGCAAGACGAGCTGGCGACCTCGATCCGGTCGCGGACTCGGCTCAGGCCTTCGGCGATCTCGTCGCTGCGACGCGTCATGGGTCCTCTCCCCTACCCGGCATTTCCCTACCCGGCATTTCCCTAGTCGCCCACACCACACCCGCCAGGCGACCGGCCGCATCGCCGTCCCGACGGAAGGAGTGCAGGCTGCGATCCTCTCGGGTGCAGCCGCCCACGTCGACCACCTTGCAGTCGGCCGCACGCAACTGAGCCGTCACCCCGGCACCGAGATCGAGGGCGGGCGTGCCCCATCTGGTTTCGGCGTAGGTGGCCGGCACCTGAGCAGCGACGTCCGCGCGCATCTCGATCGGCACCTCGTAGCAGCGCCCGCACACGTGTGGGCCGACCCACGCGGTGATCGCGTCGGCGCCCAGGCGCCGCATCACCTCGACTGCGGCCGGGACCACGCCTGCTGCCACGCCGGGTCGGCCGGCATGGACCGCGGCCATCACGCCGGCGTCGGGATCGGCCAGGAGGACAGGGACACAGTCCGCGGCACGGGTCAGCAGCGCCACACCGGGCTGCGTGGTCACTAGTGCGTCCGCGACGGGAGCGGAGGTGGACCGCCAGTCATCGACCACGACCACGTCAGCGCCGTGCACCTGGCGCATGAGCACCGGGGTGGCTGTCGTAGCCATCGTGATCGCTTGCAGCCCAGCAGAGCGGACGGCTTCGGTTGCGTGATCACCCAGGTCCAGCCGTCGATCGGTGAAGCCGACCTGCACCCTGACCGCGGCCCCTGCCCGAGCATCCCGGAAGCCGAAGACCGGGTCGGTCCCCGCTCGGGTCGGATGCGCCGACAGCGGGTCACTTGAGGAAGTCGGGCACATCCAGGTCGTCGTCCCCCTGCACCGTCGCGACACGGGTCTTGGTGGCCACGGCGCCATCACCACTCGTCGTCTTCGCCCCAGTCTCGCTCGTGGCGCCCACCGGAGTCGGCACGGCAGGCGCTGGCACCTCGCCGGAGGTCGGGGCGGGAGCCCTCTCGCCCTGGCCCGCGATCGACTGAGCGGCAGCCCGGGTCTCGGCCTGGCTCTGCTGCTGCGCAGGCCGACGCAGCGTGGACCCGGCGTCGCGGCGCTTGGGCATGCCTCCGTCGAAGCCCGCCGCGATGACGGTCACCCGGACCTCGTCGCCGAGGGCGTCGTCGATGGTGGCCCCGAAGATGATGTTGGCCTCGTCGTGCGCGGCCTGGGAGACCAGCGCAGCCGCCTCGTTGATCTCGAACAGACCCAGATCGGAGCCACCAGCGATCGAGAGCAGCACTCCGTGCGCACCGTCGATCGAGGCTTCGAGCAGCGGGCTGGACACCGCCATCTCCGCGGCCGCGACCGCACGGTCCTCGCCTCGAGCCGAGCCGATCCCCATCAGCGCCGAGCCGGCGTTGGCCATCACCGACTTCACGTCGGCGAAGTCGAGGTTGATCAGGCCGGGAGTGGTGATCAGGTCGGTGATGCCGGAAACGCCCTGCAGCAGCACCTGGTCGGCCTGCTTGAAGGCGTCGAGCACGGACACGCTCCGGTCGCTGATGGACAGCAGTCGGTCGTTGGGGATCACGATCAGGGTGTCGACCTCCTCGCGGAGCGCCTCGATTCCCTCGTCCGCGGAGGTTGCCCGGCGCTTGCCCTCAAAGGCGAACGGACGGGTCACCACGCCGATGGTGAGGGCTCCGAGCGAGCGCGCGATCCGCGCCACCACGGGGGCGCCGCCGGTGCCGGTGCCGCCACCCTCGCCGGCGGTCACGAAGACCATGTCGGCGCCCTTGAGGACCTCCTCGATCTCGTCGGCGTGGTCCTCCGCGGCCTTGGTGCCGACCTCGGGGTTGGCCCCGGCGCCGAGGCCCCGGGTGAGCTCGCGGCCGATGTCGAGCTTGACGTCGGCGTCGCTCATCAACAGCGCCTGAGCGTCGGTGTTGATGGCGATGAACTCCACGCCCTTGAGGCCGACCTCGATCATCCGGTTGACGGCGTTGACGCCGCCGCCGCCGATGCCGACGACCTTGATGATGGCCAGGTAGTTCTGGGCTGCTGCCATGTCAGGTGCCTCTCCTGCTTGGTCGATGGCGCTGTCTGTGCTGTTGGTCTGTGGGTGTTGCTCTGAGGATCGTGCTCTGTGGTCCTGGGTCACCGGGTCATCCGTCGCGGTGTGCCGGCGACCTTAACCCTGTACCTGAGGGTTATAGTTATGTCAACCTCGTGATGTCCCACGAACATAGGCAGCCGCGTCGTCGACCTGGCGGCGACACGCGGAGGTGCCCGAGGATTTCCAACTTGGCGGGGCCTGTCTGCCGCGGTGCTATTGCGTCTCCCGCGGTCTTGTCGTGGCAAAGAGCCCCGTACACCGGGCCCCAACCCACAACAACACCGCACCAGACGGGCCCCCAGCAAGCCAGAGCGAGGGGGGGTCAGCCGCGGGTGGTTGGCCGGCTAGGCACGCTGACGTCGTACTGCTGCGCCTTGTAGGTCAGCAACGACGCCAACACATCCGCCTTCTCCGCAGAGTCGTCCGCACTCCCCCAGAGCACGGTGCGGCCATCGCGCAGGACCAGCGAGATCTGGTCGACACTGCGCGCCTCGAGATGGTCGATCCGGTTGACCAGGGTGTTCGGCATGGCCGCCAGCACGCCGGCGACCTCGCGACGGGTGTCCACATCCGCGTCCGCGGAGAGGTCCACCTGCGGCAGCGTCCGTGGACGGTTGGCGTAGGTCCGGAAGAAGACGCCGTCGGCGTCCATCCCTTCCAGTCCACCGTCCACCTCGACGACGGCCACCGCCTCGCGCTCGGTCACCGCGATCGCAACGGTGTCGGGCCATTGTCGGGTCACGTCGACCGAGGCGACCGGGGCGAGCGCCTCGACGCGGGCCTGGATGGCGTCCAGGTCGACGGTGGCCAACGGGTGTCCAGTCGGCACGTCGGCGGCCCGCTCGACCTGCGCATCGGTGAGGTGATCGGTCCCGGTCACGCTCACCTCGTCGACGGCGAGGACCGAGCTGAAGAAGACCAGCCAGACGCCGGTCGCCACCACTGCGACGCCCAGCACGACGACGAGCACCCGGCGCCACAGTCCCCAGCGACGCGCCCACTGCCGGCGGGCGAACCGACGTCGGGTGCGCTCCTCGGGTGAGGTCCGCTCACGCAGGGCCATCGGACCCCTCCTCTAGCTTCGCCAGCAGCGCGAGCAGGTCCGGGCCGACGGCGGTCACCGAGCCCGCACCCAGCGTGAGGACGACGTCACCGGGCGCGGCCAGCTCCGTCAGCACCGCGGGCGCCTCCCGTAGGTCCGGGACGTAGTGGACCCGGTCCGCGGTCAGCGGCACCGCTGCGGCGACCAGCGCTCCGGTGACCTCGGGGTCGGGGTCCTCCCGGGCAAGGTAGACGTCCAGCACCACGACCTCGTCGGCGGCGCCCAGCGCCTCCCCCATCTCGTGACCGAACAGACGGGTGCGCGAGACCAGGTGCGGTTGGAAGGCCACGATCAGCCGGCCGGCCCCGACCACCGAGCGGGCGGCCTCCAGGTCGCCGGCGATCTCGCGAGGGTGGTGGGCATAGGAGTCGTAGACCCGCACTCCCCCAGCCTCGCCCTTGAACTCCATCCGGCGCTGGGTGCCGGTGAAGTCGCGCAGTCCCGCGACGAGCGCGTCCGCGGGACGGCCCAGCCGACGACCCGCCGCGAAGGCCGCCGCCGCATCGACCAGGTAGTGCCGACCGGGGATGCGCAGATCGAGACCCACCTCGCCGTCCGCGGACACCAGGGTCGCGCTCGAGGCAAATCCGTCACGGCCGGGCAACAGCACCTCGGCGAGGCGCAGATCGGCGTCCTCCGCCTCACCCACGGTGACCACGTCGAGCCCACGGGTCCGGGCAGCGGCAGCCAGACGGGCGGCTCCGGGATCGTCGACGCAGCAGATGACGAAGCCGGCCGGGTCGAGGCGCCCGAGGAAGTCCACGAACGCGGCAGCGTAGGCCTCTTCGGTCCCCCAGATGTCCAGGTGGTCGGCCTCGACGTTGGTCACGATCGCGGCGTACGGCGAATAGACCAAGAAGGCGCCGTCGCTCTCGTCAGCCTCGGCGACGAACACCTCGCCCGCCCCCAGGTCGGCGTTGCGCCCGGTCGCCGACAGCACCCCGCCGATCGCATAGGTCGGGTCGCCGCCTGCGGCCCGGAGGGCGACCGTGAGCAGAGCGGTGGTCGTGGTCTTGCCGTGGGTGCCGGTCACGGCGACCACCCGTTGCCGATCCATCACCGCCGCCAGCCCGGCCGAGCGCGGCAGCAGCCGCAGGCCGCGGCGACGCGCCTCGACCACCTCCGGGTTGTCCTCCCGCGCCGCCGTCGTCACGACGACCGTGTCGGCATCGGCGAGGTTCTCGGCCGCGTAGCCGAGATGACAGGCCACGCCGAGCTCGCGCAGAGAGGGCAGGAACGGGGTGTCGTTGTCGTCACTGCCGCTGACGGGTACGCCGCGGCGCGCCATGATCCGCGCGATCCCGGAGAGTGCCGCACCGCCGATCCCGATGAAGTGGACCTTGCCGAGGGCCTCCGCGGGCAGCAGTACGTCGGGGACCGGGATTCTCATCCGGCGGTCTCCCGGATGATCGCCGCGAGCCGGTCATCCGCGTCGCGCGGGATCAACGCCGCCGCGGCTGCCCCCATGGCGGCCAGTCGCGGCTGGTCGGTGATCAGCTCGGGGATGCTGGCAGCCACCCACTCCGCGGTCAGCGCGGAGTCGGACACCAGCAGGCCACCGCCGGCGGCCACCACCGGGGCGGCGTTGTGCTCCTGCTCGCCGTTGCCGATGGGCAGCGGCACGAACACCGCGGGCAGCCCGACGGCCGCTGCTTCGCTGACCGACGACGCGCCCGCCCGACACACCACTACATCCGCGGCGGCATAGGCGAGGTCCATCCGATCCACGAACGGCACCACGATGTAGGGCAC
>JBDHZT010000165.1:0-7586 GCA_039811985.1 Nocardioidaceae bacterium
TGGAGCGGCTCGCCGATGCCGACCTGATCGGCATCCCGGCGATGCCCTGGAGCAGTACCCCCGACCCGGCGGTGCTGGAGGCGCTCCGGGCCGCCTACGACCGTGGCGCCAGGCTGTTCTCGGTCTGCTCGGGCGCCTTCGTGCTCGGTGCGGCGGGGCTGCTCGACGACCTCGAGTGCACCACCCACTGGAAGCACGTCGACGAGCTCGCCGCACGGTTCCCCCGGGCACGGGTGGTTCCTGAGGTGCTCTACGTCGACTCCGGCCAGATCGTCACCAGCGCCGGCACCGCCGCGGGCCTCGACGCCGCTCTGCACATCTGGCGCCAGGAGTACGGCGCCGCCGTCGCGACCACCGTCGCCCGCAGGATGGTGGTGCCGCCGCAACGCGACGGCGGCCAGGCCCAGTTCATCGCCCGTCCGGTGGTCGAGTGTGCCGCCGAGACGCTGGGGCCGCTGCTCACTTGGATCACCGAACACCTCGAGGACGATCTCGGAGTCGAGACCCTGGCGGCCCGAGCGCACATGTCGGCCCGCACCTTTGCCCGGCGGTTCCGCGAGGAGACCGGCACTACGCCGCATGCCTGGGTGACCGCCCAGCGGCTGTACGCCGCCGAGGAGCTCCTCGAACGGACGGACCTCTCGGTGGATCAGGTGGCGGCCCAGGTCGGTTTCGTCAACGCCGCCACCCTGCGCCACCACTTCGCTCGCGCCCGAGGCGTCAGCCCCCAGCAGTATCGCCGCGCCTTCGCCTGCTGACAGCGCTCGACGATGACCTGGCGGTCGGCTTGCTAGTCGTGGGCGGTGCTGGCCGATAGGCGGTGACGACCGGTGAACGCCGCCGTGGTCGAGGTCGCTGTCTGGGTTCCAGAGGTCACCCGGGTTGCTGCTTTCACAAGGTAACTAGAGATCCCTGCACTTACCGTGCGTCGTTCACCGAGGTAAGTGCAGGCATCTCGACATACCTTGTGAAAACAGCGGCAGGAGTGACCACCGAGGCCAGGAACCCGGCCGACAACCGAGGCCGCTCAACAGGCAAAGCAGCAGAGCTAAACACGCCGGACGCCCGGTCTCGTATCCTCACCCCATGCTGAAGGTCGAAGGTCTGGTCGGGCTGGTGGCGCTGGCCCTGTGGATCTACTGCGTCATCGAGGTCATCGGCACCCGGGAGGACGAGGTCCGCAATCTGCCCAAGTTCGCCTGGGTGATCATCGTCCTACTCTTCCCGCTGGTTGGCTCGATCGCTTGGCTGGCATTGGGACGCCCGGAGCCCGGCGGCGCCACGAGGCGTCCTGACCCAGGAGCGACCGCCTATCCGGAGTACGACCGACCCGGCCGGATGCAGGCCAGCAACCCCGACGACGACGAGGCCTTCCTGCGCTCGCTGCGCGAGCGGGCCGAGGAACAGCGCCGGCGCTACCAGGAGCAGCAGACCGACCCCGAGCAGGACCCGCCCGCCTGAGCTGAGGTCAGGCGGCCAGCTCGTCGGCATACACCCCGGCGCGCACCAGGGCGGCGTACTGCCCACCGAGGAGCAGCAGCTCCTCGTGGGTGCCCAACTCGACGACCCGGCCGCGGTCGAGGACGGCGATCTGGTCGGCGTCGCGGACGGTGGACAGGCGGTGGGCGACCACCAGTGTGGTCCGGCCCCGCGCAGCGACTTCGAGAGCCTCCTGGACGGCCCGCTCGGTGCTGTTGTCCAGTGCGCTGGTGGCCTCGTCGAGCACCAGCACCCGGGGGTCGCGCAGCAGCGTGCGGGCGATCGCCAGGCGCTGCTTCTCGCCGCCGGAGAAGCGGTGTCCCCGCGAGCCGACCACGGTGTCGTAGCCGTCGGGGAGGCTGCTGATCAGGTCGTGCACCTCGGCCAACCGACAGGCCCGCTCGATCTCGGCATCGGTGGCGTCCGGTCGGGCGTGCCGAAGGTTCTCCCGCACGCTGGCGTGGATCAGGTAGGTCTCCTGTGAGACCACTCCGACGGCCGCTGCCACGTCGGCCAGGGCGAGATCGCGCAGGTCGATGCCGTCCAGGGTGACCCGTCCGTGGCTCGGGTCGTGCAGTCGCGCGACCAGGCCGGCCAGGGTGCTCTTGCCGCTCCCGGTGGCGCCGACCAGGGCCAGGCTGGTGCCGGCCGGGATGTGCAGGTCGATCCCGTTCAGCACGGCCGCACCGTCGGGGTCGTAGCCGAACCACACGTCCTCGAAGCGGACCTCACCGGTCGGGTCGGCCAGCGCCCGAGGCTCCTCGGGATCGGCGATCTCGACCGGCAGGTCGAGGTATTCGAAGATCCGGCTGAACAGGGCCATCGAGGCGGTCACCGAGACACCCACGTCCAGCAGACTCAGCATCGGCCGGAAGAGTCCGGCCTGCAGGCCGGTGAAGGCCACCAGGGTGCCGATCGTCATCTCGCCGGAGGTGGCCGGCAGCCCGGCCGCGAGGTAGATCACCGCGGGGATCGCAGCGAAGAGCAGGTTCATGGTGGCCATCCGCCACCGGCCCGCGAGCTGGGAGGCCACCTCGAGGCCGACCAGGCCGGCGCTGGTGTCCTCGAAGCGGGCGCTCATGGCCGGTCCGGCACCGAGCGTGCGGGTCAGCAGTGCGCCACTCACCGACAGGCTCTCCTCGACCTGCACGTGGAGGTCGGCGAGCGCGGCCTGGCGCCGGGCAGTGACCTGCTGGCGCAAGCGGGCCACGCGACGAGTGAGCAGCACGGCGGGGGGTACGACGACCAGTGAGATCAGCGCCAACCGCCACGACAGGGCGGCCATCGCGACCGCCGTCCCGATCACGACGGTGGTGTTGGAGGCGATCGAGGTCGCGGTCGAGGTGACCACGCCCTGCATGCTGTTGATGTCGTTGGTCAGCCGGGACTGGACCTCACCACCGCGGGTGCGGGTGAAGAACCCCAGCGACTGGCGCTGGAGGTGGCTGAACAGGTCGGAGCGGAGCCGGTGCATCACCTGCTGGCCGATCGTGGTCGACAGCCAGGTCTGTGCCACACCGAGGGCGGCGCTGATCGCGGCGGCGGCCATCATGGCCAGCACCAGCGTGAGCAGCAGCCGCACGTCTTGGGCGGGCAGGGCGTCGTCGATCACGTGCCGCACCAAGAAGGGCTGCGCCAGTCCGACCAGGGAGCTGGCCACGATCAGGCCGATCACGGTGGCGAGTGAGGTCCGATAGGGGGAGAACAGGGCGACGATCCGGGTCAGCGACACCGGGAAGTCGACCAGCTGCTGTCGGTCGGCGGGATCCGGGCGACCCGCCCGGCTGGGGCCGCGTCCCTCGCGGCGTGGGATCTCGGGGCTGGCCATCTGACCACCTGCCCTTCTCGTGAGTGTCTTACGGGATCATATACTGAGGTTACCTCATAATGAGGAATTTCTCAAGTCGGCTATCCTGCCTGCCATGGGCGATCGCACCGGTGACCGGCTGATGGGGGCCGCGCGTCGGCTGCGCCGCCTGCTGTTCGAGGCGATGGCCGAGATCGGCGTGACGCCGGCTCAGGGGCGCGCACTGCGTCTGGTCACCGAGCTCGAGCCGGTCCGGCTCACCGCGCTCGCCGACCACCTGCACATCGCCCCACGCTCGACGACCGAGGTGGTCGACGCTCTCGAGACCGCTGGCCTGGTCGTCCGAGTGCCCGACCCGCATGATCGACGGGCCACCTGTGTGGAGGTGACCCCGGCCGGCCGGGTCCGGGCCGCCGAGTTGGACGAGATCCGCGATGCCGTCACCGAGGACTTCCTCACCCCTCTGTCGCCCTCGCAACGACAAGCGCTGGACGGGCTGCTGACCATGTTGGTCGAGGACTGAGCCTGATGCGGGTCGGACTGACCGGGGGAGTGGCGGCCGGGAAGAGCACCGTGTCGACCCTGCTGGCCGAGCTTGGCGCGGTCGTCATCGACGCCGACGTGCTCGCCCGCGAGGTGGTCGC
This sequence comes from Nocardioidaceae bacterium, assembly GCA_039811985.1. Classification (GTDB taxonomy): domain Bacteria; phylum Actinomycetota; class Actinomycetes; order Propionibacteriales; family Nocardioidaceae; genus Nocardioides. The sequence continues at coordinate 3,931 of JBDHZT010000165.1, forward strand.
GCCCGGGACGTCCGGCCTGGGCGAGGTCGTCGAGGCGTTCGGTGAGCGGGTGTTGACGGTCTCCGGCGAGCTGGATCGGCCGGCTCTCGGTGCCCTGGTGTTCGGCGACGAGGCGAAGCGTCGGACGTTGGAGGCGATCGTCCATCCGCGGGTACGCGCCCGAGCGGCCGAGCTCGAGGCCGCCGCTCCGCCAGGCGCCGTCGTCGTGCACGACATCCCGCTGCTGGTCGAGACCGGCCAGGCCGACGCCTTCGATGCGGTGATCGTGGTCGACGTGCCCGTCGAGACTCAACTCGATCGGCTGGTGCGGCTGCGCGGGCTCTCGCCGGAGGAGGCACAGAAGCGGATCCAGGCCCAGGCCAGCAGGGATCAACGGCGCGCCGCGGCGACGTACCTCATCGACAACACCGGGACACTCGAAGACCTCCGCCACCAGGTGACGGAGGTCTTCGAGCTGCTGTCCGATTCCGGCGCGGACAGCTGACAAGGAGCTTCAGGCAGCCAGGTCCGGATCGGCGAAGCGGCGCAGCTTGGCGAGCGCCTCGCGCTCGAGCTGACGGACCCGCTCGGCAGAGATCCCGTGTCGAGCGCCGATGTCGGCGAGCTTGTGCTGGCGGCCGTCCACCAGACCATAGCGCGACCTGATGATGTCCGCGGCACGCTCGTCGAGCTGGCCGACCAGGTTGTTGAGCCGGTCGCGCGACTCGACGTCGAGGACGGTGAGATCGGGGCCGGGTGCGGTCTCCTGAGCCATCAAGTCGCCCAGCGAGGTGTCCCCGTCCTCGTCGACCGGAGTGTCCAGGCTGACGTGGTCGCGACCCCAGGCCATCAGGTCGAGGACCCGTTCGACGGCCATGTCCAGCTCCGCGGCGATCTCGTGCGGCTCTGGCTCGCGGCCCAGCTGCCGTTCGAGCGTGCGACGGGCGCCGCCGACCTGGTTGAGCTCCTCGACCACGTGCACAGGCAGCCGGACCACCCGGGCCTGCTGGGCGATGCCACGGGTGATGGCCTGCCGGACCCACCAGGTCGCGTAGGTCGAGAACTTGTAGCCCTTGGTGTAGTCGAACTTCTCGACGGCGCGGATCAGTCCGGTGTTGCCCTCCTGGATCAGGTCGAGCATCGGCATCTGGGCGCGGCCGTACTTCCTCGCGATGGACACCACCAGCCGAAGGTTGGCGGTGATGAAGGTGTCGACGGCCTTGCGGCCCTCCTCGGCCAGCCACTCGAGCTCTTCCTTCGTGGCGCGCCCGGGAGCGCCGCCCTTGCGGCGGCCCCAGCGGCCCTCGGCGAGCAGGTGCTCGGCGAGCAGTCCGGCTTCGATGGTCTTGGACAGCTCGACCTCGGTTGCGGCGTCGAGCAGCGGGTTGCGTGCGATCTCGTCGAGGTAGAGCCCGACGCTGTCACGACCCTCGATCTCACGCGTGCGGGACGTTGCGGTGCTTGTTGCCATTGCGGCGTCCTCCTCCTTGGTGGAGTCCCGGTATGCGCCGGTTTCCACGGACAGTTCAACGTTGAGAACCCCGCGGAGATTCCCGGCGGGAGGCTCACCTGACCTGACGATCGGTAACCATCTGGAGTTGCCTCGAAACAGAACTTTCAGCGACTTCTCAGCGTGGATCTAAGGAAGCGAGCCCCATCCGGTCCAGCATCCAGGCCAGCGCGAAGGCGCGGTCCCGCCAGGCCTGGTAGCGCCCGGAGACTCCGCCGTGGCCGGCCGCCATCTCGGTGCGGAGCAGGAAGTCCCGCCTCCCGACGGCGGTGGCGCGCAGCTTGGCGACCCACTTGGCCGGTTCGGTGAACAGCACCCGGGTGTCGTTGAGCGAGGCCTCGGCGAGGATCGGCGGATAGTCGATCGCCGCGACGTTGTCGTAGGGCGCGTAGGCGCGGATCGTCCGGTAGGCCTCCGGGTCGGCTTCGGGATTGCCCCACTCGTCGTACTCCGTCACGGTCAGCGGCAGGCTCGCGTCGAGCATGCTGGTGAGGGCGTCGACGAAGGGGACGTCGGCCACGATTCCGGCGAACAGCTCCGGGGCCTGGTTGGCGACGGCGCCGACGAGCAGGCCGCCGGCGCTGGCGCCCTCGGCGACCATCCGATCCGGAGTCGTCCAGCCCGAGTCGATGAGATGGCGCGCGCAGGCGACGAAGTCGGAGAACGAGTTCTGCTTGGCAGCGAGCTTGCCGTCGTCGTACCACCGCCGGCCCAGCTCACCACCGCCGCGCACGTGCGCCAGCGCGAAGGCGGCACCACGATCGAGCAGGGAGAGGCGCGCGACGGCGAAGTAGGGGTCGAGGGAGTGCTCGTAGGCGCCGTATCCGTAGAGAAGCAGGGGTAGCGGACCTTCCGCGGGCAGACCCTTGCGAGCGACCACCGAGATCGGCACCCGCTCACCGTCCTCGGCAGTGGCCCACAGACGGTGCTCCTCGTAGTCAGCGGGGTCGTAGCCGCCCAGCACCGGCGTCCGCCTGAGCAGCTGGAGCGTTCGACTGCGGACGTCGTAGTCGTAGACCGAGGACGGCACGGCGAGCGACACGTAGCCGAGGCGGACGGTGGGCTGGTCGAAGGCGGGGTTGCCGCCGGCGCCGACGGTGTACACCTCCTGGTCGAACTCCACGAGGTAGTCGTTGGCCACGCCCTCCTCGCCGAGCTCGAGGATGCGCAGCTGGGTCAGTCCGTTGCTGCGCTGGTGCACCACCAGATGCCCGATGAAGGCGTCCACGGTCTCCAGGCGGACCTCCGGGTCGTGGGCAACCAGGGGCCGCCACGCGTTGCTCGCCGTGGGGGTGATCGGCGCCGTCGAGATCTCGAAGTCGGGTCCGGTGGCGTTGTGCAGAACCAAGAAGACGTCCTCGCCGCCGAGGATCGCATGCTCGAGGGAGTACTCCACGCCCTCTTGGCGCTCGCAGAAGAGCTGGAGCCCACGCTCGGGTGCGTCGAAGTCGAGGAAGCGATACTCCGTGGTGGTCTTGGAGCCGGCCGCCACCATCAAGAAGCGCTTCGAGCGGCTGCGGCCCACGCCTACCCAGAACCGGGCGTCGGGTTCGGCGAAGATCAGCTCGTCATCGGGCTGTACGCCGCCCAGCCGGTGTCGCCAGATCCGGTCGGGGCGCCAGGACTCGTCGAGGGTGGCGTAGTAGAGCTCCTCGCCGTCTCGGGACCAGGTCACCCCGCCGGCGACCTGGGTGAGCTCGTCGGCCAGCAGGTCACCGGTCCGGAGGTCCTTGACGCGCACCGTGAAGCGCTCGTCGCCGGTGGTGTCGGTGCCGTAGGCGAGCAGGTGGCCGTCCGGACTCACCGACGAGCCACCCAGGGCGAAGAAGTCGTGTCCCTCGGCCAACTGGTTGAGGTCGAGCAGGAGCTCCTCACCGGGCAGTGCCGGTTGGTCCGGCCCCAGGTCCTCCGCAGGCGCGGGCGGAGTCCAGTCCGTCTCGTCGCGGACTGGGACCCGGCAGCTCGCGCCGTACTCCTTGCCCTCGAAGCTGCGGGCGTAGTACCAGTAGCCGTTGTTGCGGGTGGGCACCGAGAGGTCGGTCTCCTGGGTGCGCGCCTTGATCTCCTCGAAGATGGCCTGGCGTAGGTCGGCGAGGTGCGCGGTGCGTGCCTCCGTGTAGGCGTTCTCCGCCTCGAGGTAGGCGATCACCTCGGGGTCGTCCTTGTC
>JBDHZT010000166.1:0-7497 GCA_039811985.1 Nocardioidaceae bacterium
TCACACACTCTTACACACTCTTACACACTCTTGGCGCCTCCGTCACTGACAGTCAGAGTTGCCGGATCATCGAGGGCGCGTCGACGACGACTGCGGCTTCGGGCTGGGCGAGATCAACGCGACCCAACGGTCCACCCAGCTCGTTCGCCACCCCGTACGGAATGTGCACACCGGCAACGAAGTCCGCGACCGGATCAAGATGGGTGGTCTGGTCATCGAAGAAGATGTGCGGACGCATGACCTTGAGCACCTTCGCCTTCTCGATCCCGCCGAGGAAGAAGGCGTCGTTGACGTTCACACCCCAGCTCCTCATGGACCGGATGGCCCGCTCGTGGGCGGGAGCACTGCGTGCGGTGACCAGCGCGATCCGCAGCCGCGGGGTGTAACTGGAGTCAGCGAGACGCTTGGCTTCCTCCAGACGCTGGATCGTGTTCAGATCGGCCAGCAACTGCTTGAGTGGACCCTCACCGAGGGCGTCGAGTCGGTGGCTGGACTCGTGTTCCATGTAGGAGTCGAGTGCGCCCGACGTCTTGAACACCCGCTCCGAGTCGTCGTTGGCTAGGACGCCGTCGAAGTCGAAGGCCACGATCAGCGACTGGTCACCCTCCTCATACGCAGCCTGCGAGGGCAGCACATGGCCGGCCGGGAAGCCCGCTCCAATCGCATCGTCCACGTCGGGGCGATTGCCGGACAGGAAGAGTGACATCTCCAACGCGCCGATGTACTCGTAAGGCGCCTTACCTTGAGTGAACACAGCGCGCGAGATCGCCAACCCGTGGTGCGCGACCGATCGCATAACGCGAAGGCCCGTACTCGGATCGTTACGCGAGAGCACGATGACCTCAACAAGCGGGTCGGGCGGATCACTCGGCCGAAGGTCGTTCAACTGGAGCAGTCGCTTGATGAACGGAAACGCGACCCCCGGCTGGAGCGTGTCGTCGATGTGGTCGTCCTGGTACTCCCGGTAGGAGGCCTCCCCATGCTCCCTGAAGTACGCATCGGACTCCCTCAGGTCGAAGAGCGCACTCGACGCGATTCCGACCACGAGACGGTTCGCCAACTCGTACGGCATCAGACCACCTCCTCGACGACTCGCGTCGCATCCTTGACGCGGATGCGGCCGGACATGAGCAGCGGAAGCAGTTCGTCGCGCGTGGCGGCGACGCGTTCGTTCTCGATCTCGGCCGCGAGCGCGCGATCCCAAAGTCCCCCCATCGCTGGATCCAGCCCGGCGACAACACCCGGCTGCGGGAGCTCGACCGGCTCATCGAGATGGCGCCTCTGAATGTGTCCCATCGTTGTGGCCTTGTCGGCAGCAATCGCCCTGAACTCGTCGAGCTTCGAGCGAAGCGCCTGGTTGACCAACCACATCGGGTTGCCGCCCATCGGCACCACCTTGAAGATGTGTTGATTGACAATCGCCTCAGGCCGGAACCAGCGGGCAACCGTCAGCGACCCAGACCACGCAAACAGCAGGTCACCGGGTCGGGCCCGATGATCGTCTGCAACTTCGAGATCGTTGTAGACAGTCGACCCGCCGATCCCAGAGTTCAGCTCCGCGATACGAATCACGACCCGCCCGGTTCCGGTGGCGTCTCTTGTGAACGCCTTACCGTTGACGAACCGCGCAAGCGACGAGAGCGGAGCGCTGACGCCCCGCTCCACGCTGCGATACCACGCTCGGGAAAGGGCATCAGCTGCTGCCACGACGCGGACATTGGCGGCAATCTTGTCGTCGAGGGCGCCTAGAACCTCCGCGATGGCTTGCTGCTCTCGCAGCTCCGGCACGAGGAGAGGCACGTTCGCAAGGATCGTCGTGTTGAGATTCAGCATCGTTGCGCCGACGGCGTGGCGTACGATCCACTTTCGAGTCTCGGCGAGCCCGAGCAGGTACGAGACGAAGCGAGAGTCATGTATCTGCTGGTTGGCAATCCGGACCCGCAGGCACCCCGTGCCGCAGAGCCACCCCTTGTTCACGTCACGAACCAGCGCGCGACGCTCAACGTCACCGCGACGCGAGTAGACGATATCGCCGGGTCGCAGCGCGTGCCGCTCAAGACGGCTCCAGTCAGATCGGGATACTCGAGCGATTCCGTTTGGATCAATCCGGTTGTCGCCGATGTTCTGCGGCATTACAACGGGAACGCCTCTGAGGACGTAGTCGCTCGCGTGGAGTTGGGATCCAAATGGGCCGGTCTGGATTGCTCCCCCGGCTTCAGCACACAGTTCCCCCAATGTTGCCCGGCGCCATTCATCCATGGATACGCTCCAGCTGATTACGCACGACACTCTCCAACCGAGACGACTCATCGAACGCCTCGAGCAACTCCCTAGAGAGGCGCTCGATCTTCGCCTCGATGGGCTCCCCGTCGTCCTCGACCTCTGCCGCGCCGACATAGCGTCCCGGTGTCAACGCAAAATCGGCGTCCTTTATCTCGGCAAGGGTCGCGCTCTTGCAGAAGCCGGGGATGTCGGCGTAAGCCTCGACAGAACCGACAGAGGAGCCTCCGCGCCAAGCGTGATAGGTGTCGCCGATGCGCTGGATGTCTTCGTCCGACAAAGCCCGTTCAGCGCGATCGACCATGTAGCCGAGTTCCCGGGCGTCGATGAACAGAACCTGGCCGGCGCGGTCACCCTTGTCTTTGGCGAAGAACCAGAGGCAGACCGGGATGCCAGTCGAGCGGAACAACTGTGTCGGCAGCGCAACCATGCAGGAAACCAGGTCGGCCTCGACGATCTGGGCACGGATCGCGCCCTCGCCGTTGGAGTTGGACGACATCGATCCGTTGGCCATGACCACGCCGGCCTGCCCCTTGGGCTTCAGCTTGGACAAGATGTGCTGAATCCAGGCGTAGTTGGCGTTGTTCGCCGGCGGTACGCCGTAGCGCCAGCGGACGTCCTCGACGTTGCGCGCCCAGTCCTTGATGTTGAAGGGCGGGTTCGCCATCACGTAGTCCATCAGCATGCCGCGGTAGATGTCGCGGGCGAACGTATCGCCCCAGCGGGCACCGAGACCGTTGTTGTCGATGCCGTGGATGGCGAGGTTCATCTTGGCCAGCCGCCAAGTCTCCTCGTTAGCCTCCTGCCCGAAGACGTGCACATTCGTCGGGTCGCCGTCGTGGGCGCGGATGAACTTCTCGGTCTGCACGAACATGCCGCCCGAGCCGCAGCACGGGTCGTAGACGCGGCCTTCGTTCGGTTCCAGCACTTCGACGATCACTCGGACGACACTCGGCGGCGTAAAGAACTCGCCGCCCCGCTTTCCCTCGGCCCGGGCGAAGGCACCGAGGAAGTACTCGTACACCTCACCCATCAGGTCGCGGGCACGATGCTCGCCCTGCCGGCTGAACCGGGCGCTGTTGAACAGGTCGATCAGCTCGCCGAGCCGCCGCTGGTCGATGTTGTCGCGGTTGTAGAGCCGAGGCAGGGTGCCCTGCAGGCTCGGGTTCTCGCGCATGATGGCGTCCATCGCCTGGTCGATCAGTGAGCCGATGGTTCGCGGCGGTTGGCTGCCCGTCGCGGGCTTCCCCTTGGCGTGTTGCGCCAGGTACGACCAGCGGGCATCCGGTGGTACGACGAAGACGCCGTACCCCTGGTACTCCTCCGGATCGTCGATGAGTTCGGCGATCTGCTCGGAATCCATACCTTCGCTGCTGAGTTCTGCGCCGATCGCCTCGCGGCGCTCGTCGTAGGCGTCCGAAACGTACTTGAGGAAGACCAGACCGAGGATCACGTCCTTGTACTGGCTGGCCGACAGCGAGCCCCGGAGCTTATCGGCCGCCTTCCACAGCGTGTCCTTCAACTCTTTCATGGTGGAGGGTGCCTGTGGTTCCTGCTTCTTGCGTGGGGGCACGTCAGCCTGCCTTCTTGATCGGTTCGAGCGTGAGCGTGCCGGTGGCCACGCCCTGGATGAGATTGGTGACAAGTTCCTTCATAGCGGACTCGCGACGCCGCAGGTCGTCCGCGTGGGCGGCGGCCTCCGTGAGGGCGTGTTCGACGGCGCCGACCTCGCCAGCGCCGAGCAGAGGGATGTTCCAAGTCCGCCACTCCCCTGCGTCGTCCGGCAGCAGGTTGATCACGGCGGCGAGTGCATGAGGGCCGATGCCGGCACCGGCCGGCAGCCGCAGGCCCCTACTCGGATACCGCACGAGCGACCCGCCGATCTGATCGACCCGCGCCCGCGGTCGCGGCCTTCCGATGAACACCACGTCACCCGGCTCGGTACGGCGGGCGTGCGGATAGTGCTGGACGGCCTCCAGCGGGTCGAGCAGCAGGTCTGCCATCGCCGGATCGGCCGACAGCACCTTCACAGTGCCGTGAGGTGTCGCATGGGTGGGATCGAGCCGGGTGCCGGCACAGAGTTCAATGCGTCGCTCGTCCACAAGTTCCCCCAACGACGAGGGCACGACCACGGTGGCCGGGGGCGCAGCCCGTACCTCGAGGTCATAGCCCGCCAGCGGCTCGCTGGTGATCAGCGTCGCCGACGCGATCCGATCCCCGTGATCGGCATGCGCGGGATCACCGAGGCGCACCGGACGGATCCCGGGCGGCACGAGCGGCCGGCGACCCCGCAGCGCGGCCCGATCAACTGCTCGGCCATACCGGAAGGACCGCGCACGTCCCCCGGTGAGCGCGGCAGTGACGTCCGCGGCGAGATCGTCAAGATCGATGCTCTCGGACGTCAGATCAGCCACCACCACGCGCCCCGGCTGATGGGCTCCCCCCAGCACCCACAGTCCGAGCTGCTGACGGGGGGCGTGCTTCCACAGCTGCCGAGGCAGGCGGGCGGCCAGCGCGAGTCCGTCCCCCGACAGCGTGTCGGCACGCATCGCGTTCAACTGACCACGCAACGCATCACAGAGCAGCCTCGCCGGGCCGAGCACAATGGCCACATCGGCGGGCGCCAACTCCAGAACGAGGCTGTCGACCCTCTCCAGCGCATCCGCGTCTTCGTCACCGACCACCGACAGCACCCGCACCGTCGGGCTGCCTGTAGGAACCAACTCCACCTCTGCCAGCGCCAGGTGCCGTCGCACAACGCGCGCCTGCACATCGGCACCCCGTGACGTCACGCCGGTGAACCCCTCGGCCAGCCGGCAGGCGGTGACCGCATCCACCCATGGGTCGAGCGCCACGCCATCGCCACCGGCGTACATCCGGCACGCCGTAACAACGCTGGCGAGAAGATCAAGGACGCGAGGCGCCAGGCCACGTTCACCCGACCGGCCCAGCCGGCTCGCCCGGGCTCGATCCACCGCATCAGCAAAGCCCAGTGCCGACTCCATCAAGTCGTCGACGTAGCCGGCCAGCTCGGCGTGAGCGCCGATCACGGCAACTTCCGTTCTCAGGAAGTCGTCATCGGGATCGGCAGCCGCCGCCAAGTCGTCCAGCTCGCCCGCCGAGAGCCTCGCCAGATCGCGATCTGACAACGCCCGCAGCGTCAGCATCGTGACGACAGCTTCGAGGTCGAGCCGCTCGGGCAGGGAGAAGGCCGGCGCGTCGGCGCGGACCTCCGGATTGCGCCCACGCCCCGTTCGCTCCAGCCACGTGACGACCTCATCGGCGGCGAAGCGTTCCACGCCCTCAATCAGGCCGATCGGCGCCGGGAACGGCAGAAGTCCTGCGTTTGTCATCGGACGACGGCGCCAGTTGGTCACCGCTTGCCGACTGACGATCGCGAGGCGGGCCACGTCCTCCGCCGTCATCGTCTGCGATCCCATGTCCCCTCCTCTCGACCTGAATGAGAGGCTAGGACAATCGCTCGATGATCACCAGGTGCTCTACTGTTTAGCCGGCTAAACAGCCCATCCAGTTGTCACCTCGCTCGGCCCATTGCATCCTCGTCAGCAGTTCACCGCCACCGTGGCGCTGACGAAATCCCCTGGGAGGCATCATGTCCGACACCACTGACAAGGCCCGCTTCGATGCGGACGGCGGGGCCATCATCATCGACGCGCTGACGATCGACGACGCGTGCGTACTCAACGAGGCACGGCATTGGACCACCGGTCGTCGCGGCGAACGGCTGGAGAGCACGGGGGTCGGCAACGCAGACGTGACCGCGTTCATCCGCGAAGCCGTCGTCTACGGCACCCGCGTCCTGGCCAGCACCGCCCACACCGCCGACAGCCGGCTGCTGGAGAACATGGTCAGGGGCGTCGGCGACCAGACCGCGGAGGCCTCCCGGCAGGCGGCCGAACTCACCGTGCGCGCAGCCACGGAGGCCTCCACCGCCGTCACTCGGGTCGCCAACGAGGCCAAGAAGGCGATCACCGATGCGGAAGCGATCAATCGCAAGGAGATCCGTGCTGCGGTGAGTCAGGCGACCCAGACGTTCGTCAAGGAGACTCAGCGGATCTTCGGCGGCGGCAATCCCGAACTGCTCGACCGTCTGCAGCCGCTCCTCGGTGTGTTCGCGAAGAACCTCGAAGCACAGGTGAGCGCCGGCACCGCCGAGCTGCTCGAGAAGGCGGCGAAGCAGTTCGATCCGTCCGACCCGACGTCGCCGATGGCGAAGCACACCGCCGCTCTGGCGATCAGTCAGCGGGAGTTCACCGCGAAGATCGAGAAGAACCATGAGGACCTCGCCAAGAAGGTGGACGAGTTGACCGAGACGCTCAAGCTGCAGCAGGCGACCACCGCGCTGGCGAAGGTCACCCCGATCAAGGGGAGCTCGTTCGAGTTGCAGATCCATTCCCTCATGCACGACGTCGCCGCCGGACTGGGCGACGAGTACCAGGACACGACCAACACGGTAGGACGGCTCTCTCGCTGCAAGAAGGGCGATGGCGTGCTGACCGTGAACGGACAGGACCTCCGCGTCCTGATCGAGGTGACCGACTCCCGGCGCGCGTCGTGGAACGACTACCTCGACGAGGCCGAACGGAACCGCGACGCGGTCGCCTCGCTGGGCATCGTCCGCACGGTCGACCAGAACGCCGGCCAGTCGATCCGCGTCCTCGGCTCGCGCAGGGTCGTCATCGCCCTCAACCCCGACACCGACGACCCCGAGCTGTTGCGCACCGCGGTGATGCTGCTGCGGACCGTTGCGATCACCGCGTCGGCGCGCACCGGCGCAGAGGAACTCCACACCGCTGAGGAGAAGATCGGCGAGGCGGTCGCCCAGCTCACGAAGATCGACTCCGTGAAGAAGCTGGCCGGATCGATCCAGCAGAACGCCGCCAAGATCGAGAGCAGCTGCACGGGCGTCAGCATCACGATTCAGCGGTTGCTCGATGAGGCACTGACCGCGCTGGCCGGCGCGCAGAGCAGCGCGGTGGAGAACCAGACGCCCGGAGCTGTGACCGGCGCCGCGTGAAGAACCAGCGGTCCGAAGGGCAGGAGGGAGCCCTTCGGGCCGCTCACACGTCGCCGTCCAAAGGTCGGATCCCGCCGAGTGGGGAGCCTGAACCGCCAGGTGTCAGATCAGCTCCGGCAGCGACGCGGCCAGGTGCTCCCAGGCGTCGTGGGCGCCGCCGTCGACGATGCCGAACTGGG
>JBDHZT010000167.1:0-7471 GCA_039811985.1 Nocardioidaceae bacterium
GGCGATGACGTAGGTCACCAGATCCTCCTGAGGGAGCATGTGAAGGGCAATCGGGGTCAGCCTAGTATCCACCCGTGGGTGCGGCGCCAGAACACGCGGTCGGTCGGCATGGACTCGGGGCCTACGTCGTCGGGCAACGTGTCGTCGTGCGCCATCTGCTGCCGGGCCAGATCGGCCCGTCCGGCGGGCCAGCGGTCACCGACGTGCTCGGTGTCTGTACGTCGTGGGGCGACGACTCGATGACGGTCGAACGCGCCGACGGGAGCGTGGTCACCATCTCGCGCCGACTCATCGTCTCCGGCAAGCCGGTGCCGCCTCGGCCGTCGGTGCGCGGACGCGTCACCCCGGCCGAGGCCCAGGAGCGCGCCTTCGCGCAGTGGACCGACCTGACCATCGAGCGACTCGGCGCCTGGACCTTGCGCCGATCCGCCACCCATCCCAACCGGCGAGCCAACTCGGTGCTGGCCATGACACCCGCCGGGGTGGAAGACCCGATCACCCGTGTCGTGGAGTGGTACGCCGCCGTCGGGCGGCCGCCAATCGCCTGCGTGCTGCCCGACTCCGACGAGGACGGCAGGTTCGTCGCTGCCGGCTGGCGAGTGCACCGCCAGGAGGCGGACACGCTCTTCTGCCTCGCCGGTGTCGCCGCCGTCCGGCGTCAGCTCATCGAACTGCCGGACTTCGGGGGACAACTGGTGGGCTCCGGCGACCGGGTCGAGGCCCGGATCGGCGAGGATGCCCGCGGCCAGGCGGCGTACTCCCGCGACTGGATCGGGCTGGGCGGCCTCGAGGTGCGGCCCGAGCGCCGCCGACGGGGCCTCGGCTTGGCCATCATGGCGGCGCTCCTCGATTGGGGCGCCGAGCGCGGCGCCACCACGGCGTACCTCCAGGTCGTGGCCGACAACGCTCCGGCCGTCGCGCTCTACGACCGGCTCGGCTTCACTACTCACCACGCCTACCGCTACCTGGCGCCGAGTGGATAGCCCGTCCGCGGCCCGTGCGCGGCCCGGGTAGACTGCCACGCGTTTCCGCGGGGCGTGACGACCCCCGACGAGCGGGAGCCGCGCGTCCGGCGGACCGACGAGAGGCCGGCGGCATTGCCGGCGAAGGTGTGGTGGCACCGCGACCTGGCCCCCGCCCGCACCTCCAGGGCTCACTCGAGACCGGAGGTGAATCCGATGACCGACCCCGCCCGCCCCCGCCGCAGGCTCGCGGCCGACCTACCCACCGCTCCGCCCGGGGACCCGGTGCTGTTGCAGGGCTGGGTGCACCGGCGCCGCGAGCTGGCCACGGTGACGTTCCTGGTCGTGCGAGACCGCACCGGCCTGGCGCAGGTCGTGCTGCCCGCAGACGCGGACGTCCCTCCCGAGGAGACGCCGGTCGAGGTGACCGGCACGCTGGTCGCCAACAACCAGGCGCCCGGCGGCGTCGAGGTGACCGAGGCGAGGGTGCGGCCACTGAGCGAGGCCGCCCAGACACCGCCGTTCGAGCTGTGGCGCCCCCACCTGTCGACGACGCTGCCCGTGCAGCTCGACCACGCGGCGGTGGCGTGGCGCCACCCCGCTCAGCGAGCCAGATGGGAGCTGGCCGCGGCGAGCATCCGTGGCTTCCGCGGCGCGCTGGACGGCTTGGGCTTCACCGAGATCCAGACCCCGAAGCTGGTGGCGCAGGCCACAGAGTCGGGCGCGAACGTCTTCGAGGTCGACTACTTCGGGCGGCCCGCCTACCTCGCCCAGAGCCCGCAGTTCTACAAGCAACAGATGGTCGGGGTCTTCGAGCGTGTCTACGAGGTCGGTCCGGTCTTCCGAGCCGAGCCGCACGACACCGTGCGACACCTGGCGGAGTATGTCTCCCTGGACGCCGAGCTGGGCTTCATCCGCGACCATCGCGACGTGCTCGCGGTCCTCCGCTCCGCACTGGCGGGGATGATCGGCGCCATCGAGCGGGAGGCCGCCGCTGCGGTCGACCGGCTCGACCTGACCCTGCCCGCACTGCCGGAGAAGATCCCGGTGGTGCACTTCCGCGACGCCCTGCGACTGGTCGGCGCCGCTGAGGACGAGCCCGACCTCGCCCCCGACCACGAGCGGTGGCTGGGCGAGTGGGCACAGGCCGAGCATGGCTCAGACTTCGTCGCTGTCGAGGGCTACCCGATGACCAAGCGACCGTTCTACACCCATCCGCAGCCCGACGACGTGCGTTGGTCCAACAGTTTCGACCTGCTCTTCCGCGGCCTGGAGCTGGTCACCGGTGGGCAACGACTGCACCGCCCGTCGGAGTACGACGCCGCGATCCGCGCTCGCGGTGAGGACCCTGCCGACTACGCGTCGTACCTCCAGGCGTTCCGGCACGGCATGCCACCACACGGTGGCTTCGCCATCGGGCTGGAACGCTGGGTGGCGCGGCTGGTCGAGGCGTCGAACGTCCGCGAGGTCACCCTCTTCCCCCGGGATCTGCATCGGCTCAGCCCGTAGGCAGGCTCCCGCTGGTCGGGCCGCTGCCGCGGTCTTCGTGCGTCTCCCGCGGTCTTGTAGTGGCAAAGTGCGCGGTATACCGGGTCCTCAGCCACCACAGCACCGCGGCAGATGGGTCACGGCCACCACAGCACCGCGGCAGATGGGTCGGCGCCGCTACTTGCAGATCACCGTGTCGGAGGGGATGTAGTGGGTGTGGAACTTCTCCGAGCGGACCACGTCGGTGGAGCCGGGCTTGCGGAAGTAGCGCCAGACGTTGATGTCGAAGCCGCCGTACCCGGTGTTGGGGTAGCAGTCGTCGGTGTCCAGCACCCGGGTGGCCGGTGAGGTGAAGTTGTAGCGTTCGCCGGTCTTGGTGCCGATGTTCCAGTACTTCGTCGACCACATCGAGACCGTGACCACACCCTGGGCGGTGGGTGTGGACGGCGTGACGTGCGCTTCGATCAACACGCCGTAGGGGGTGTCGTTCTTGAACTTCAGGTCGACCGTGGGCCAGGCGACGGTGGCCTCGCGACCGACCGGGTAGCGGTCGATGTAGAACGAGTGTGGCTTGTGCTCGATGTCCTCCAGGCCGGCGAAGAACATCGCGTTGAACGTGGTCGTGGCCATCTGGGAGACACCGCCGCCGAGATCCTCCTTGAAGATGCCGTTGCTGATGATGAACCCCTCGGTGAAGCCGTTCTCCCGGGTCCGCTCGCCGACCACGTCGTTGAGTGAGAACACCTCGTCCGGCTTCAGCACGGTGCCGTTGACAAGCTGGGCGGCGCGACCGATGTTGACGTTGCGATACTCGGCGTAGGGGAAGTAGGTCGTGAAGCTGGACACCTTCTCGGTGATCTGCAGCTTCCTCGCGTCCCGGGTGGTGAAGTCCGGCTCGGCCACGGTCGACTTCACCGTCGCAGTGCGCTTGCCGGCGGGTTGGTCCACCACCGAGAGCAGCGCAGTGGCGACGTCCTCAGGATCGTAGGTCACGCCGGGCTTGGCGGGGACCACCTGTGGCTCGCCGTCGACCAGGGCGACGGTGGCATCGACCGGCGCGCCTGGCTCGCCGACCTCCTCGTCTACCAGCGCCTGCAGCTTCTTGGTGTCCACCCGGGCGGTCAGGGCGCCGTCTTCGACGACCACGTTCAGCGCTCTGGTGTAGTCGCCCGGCCGCAGCACGACCGGCGACTTGCCGAAGCGGAGCGTGACCGGTCCGGACACTGCTGGATTGGCGAAGGTGTCGACGAACTGTTGCGCATCGTCGTCGGAGACCTCCGGGTCGGTCTTGACCAGCGGCATCTCGGCGACCGGGTCGTCAGCGAGGAACGCCTGCACCAGCGCCTCACGACCGGTCTCCGGGTCGATCGCCTCACCCTCGACGGCGGAGGTCGTCCGGATTCGGGTGCCCCGGAAGACGACGCCGGCGTCTCGTGGAGGTGTGCCGAGCTGCTCGGTCACCTGGTCGAGCGCCTTGTCCATGGCGCCGTCGTCGACCTCGACGACGGCGTCCAGGTCGGCGCCGTCGGTGTAGTAGTGCCACAGTCGGGAGGGCGACCAGCTCGCTCCGCCGCCCGCGGCAGCGACCGAGGCGTCGTAGTCGACGGTCAGGCCGGCCTTCGCCGGGTCGACCTGTGCCTCCTGGTCGCCGACCTGGGCAGTGATCGGTCGACCCACCAAGTCGGTGAGACCGTCCTGGAGCGCCGCAACGGCGTCATCGGGCGCCAGTCCCCCGATCTCGACTCCGGCCACGGTCGTGCCGCGGGGCACCTTGTCTCCCGCGGCGTAGTGGGCGGCGGCGTAGGCACCGCCGAAGAGGACGAGCAGTCCCAGCACCAGCAGCACCACGACCCGGCCGCCCTTGCGGTCGGGCCTGCCTCTCGGCGCGTCGGCGGGGTCCTCCCAGTCGGCCACCGGGTCATCCTAGAGGCCACTAGGTGCCGGCGGAGTGGGCCGGCTGGCGCGGACGGTCAGCATGGCCATCAGCAGCACGACCGGCACCACCAACAGCAGGGCGTAGCCCTGCACGTCGCCCGGCACCAGGTAGTCACCCTCCGGCCGCGGCACGCTGGCCCGCACGACGACCGCACTCCAGGCGCCGGCGAACCCGAGCCTGCCACCACCACGAGGCAGCGCCGCAGTCGCGGCGACCACTGCGACGAACACGAGCGCGAGCCCCCACCAGCGCTGGTGGACGACGACCGAGGCCACCCCGGTCAGGCCGCCGAGGAGCAGCGCGCCAGCCCCCAAGAGGAGGCGGGCCAGGAGGCGCATCGACGCGACGACGGCCGTCAGAGACCGGCGAACAGATCGGTCTCGAGGCCGTCGGGTCCGACCGGGCCGCGGTGACCCTTGGCGAGGCGGAAGAACTCCAGCCCCCACACGGAGTTGCCCAGGTTGTTGCTGAGCGCGAAGAACGGCCCGTCGACCGTGATCTGGGTGGCGTGGGCGCGCAGGGCAGCCATCTTCTGCTCGACGTGCTCCCCACCGTCCACACAGGCGTCGAGGTCCTCGTCCTTGGAGACGATGCGAGGCAGTGGCCCGTCGGGGTCCATCCCTTCGAAGGTCGTCGTGTCCCCCGCGTCCCGTAGCGCCCGCAGGCCCTGTCGCATCCGGCTCTCCGACATCGTCCCCCAGTAGATCTTGGGGATGTCCCAGGCCTCGCCGAGATCGCGACGGTACGACGGCACCGCGGCCAGCAGGGCGCCGTACATCGCCACCCGATGGGCCTGGATGTGGTCGGGGTGACCGTAGCCGCCGAACTCGTCGTAGGTCACCAGCACCTGGGGACGCACCTCGCGGATGATCTCGACCAGGTAGGTGGCGGCCTCGGTGAGATCGGCGTGCCAGAAGCCGTTCTCCGGGACGAACTCGCCGGCCACCGCATGGCCGTCCTCGTGCCAGGCCATTCCCGAGTCGTGGTAGTGGCCGAAGCCGCCTAGCCAGCGGTGGTCGGTGACCCCGAGAGCTGCCATCGCCTCCGCGATCTCCTCTCGGCGATGCTCGCCGAGGCCGCCCTCACGCTCGAAGGCGAGGTGCTCCAGATCCGGGACCAAGACCTCGCCCATCTCGCCTGCCGTGCAGGTGACCAGGGTGACCCCCCGGCCCTCGGCGGCGTACTTCGCCATGGTGGCGCCCTGACCGATCGACTCGTCGTCGGGGTGGGCATGGACCAGCAGCATCCGCTGCGCGGGCAAGTCAGTCACATTGGCAGAGCCTACGGGTGCGCCGGTGGCCAGGCGGACGCCCGTCACCTGCATCCAAGGCGCTACTACTGTTGCCGCGTGGCGCAGCACAGGGAGCCCGGGGTGCACCTGGTCCGGACCGACGAGAACCTCGAAGAGATCGCGGCACTCGGTCAGCTGCTCGGTGGGCCGGTCGGCATCGACGCGGTGCTCGGCGATCTGAACCGGCAGGGCCGCCGGTCGCACGGCTGGCTCGGGCGCCGGGTCGGACGCGCCTTCACCTGGGACCCCGCCGACCGGCGCACCCGGGACTGGTGGCCGCAGGGGATCTCCACCTCCGCCGACGCCTCGGACACCGAGGAGATCGCCGGCCGACGGGTGCTAGCCGTCACCTGGTATGCCAAGCAGGTGGGCGGCATCCATCAGGGTGCCCGGATCACCTTCTGGGATCTGGCCGACAACCGTTACCGGCATGTCCTGCTCGTGGTGCCGACGCTGCGCGACGGTCGTCTGGAGCTGGCACCGCTGAAGGTGCATGCCGGTGGCGTGGTCTGGCTGGGTCCCTACTTGCAGGTCGCGGCCACCTCTCGTGGGTTCATCACCTTTCGGCTCGACGACTTGATGCGGATCCCCGACGACCTCGGCGGAGGCGAGCTCCGCGCGCTGGGTGTGCGTGGCGACCAGGTGGCGTCGTACGGCTATCGCTACGTGCTCCCGGTTCGCTTCTCCTACCGCGCGGTGACCGACGACGGACATGCCAAGCTGCGCTACTCGTTCCTGTCCTTGGACCGTGGTTCGACGCCGCCGGCGCTGGTCGCCGGGGAGTACGCCCCCCGCCGGGACGAGACTCATCGGCTGGCCCGCTTCCCGGTCAATGTGGGCAGCTGGCTGCTGGAGACCGGCGAGGACGGCCGATCGCAGCCCACCGAGCTCGACCGGGGTGTTCCTCGGATGCAGGGCGCCTCGGTCGTGGACGGGACCTGGTATGTCACCGTCTCCAACGGCCCCCTCCTGCCGGGCTCCCTCGCCGTGGGCCGCCCCGGGCGACTGCGTCGGCACCTGCTCGCGCTCCCGATGGGACCCGAGGACATCGCCTTCTGGCCGTCGACGGACTCCTTCTGGAGCGTCACCGAGCATCCATCCCGACGCTGGATCGTCGAGATCCCGCGGACCCGTCTCCGTGGTCGATGACGCTCAGCGCTCGGCGATCAGAGCAGCAGCGACCGCGAGGTCGTCGACCCCCCGGCTGAGCTCCTCGGGACGGTCGGTGATCAGGTCCAGCAGGAAGCCGACCAGGGCTGAGTCCACCAGCGTGACGATCCGGTCCACCCGGTCGACCGGGGTGCTGCTGCGCACCAGGAAGTCACGCAGTCCACGGCACCACCGATCGTTGCTGGCGCGCACGTCGGTGACGAAGGGCTCCTGGCCGATCACACCGGTGGCGGCCGCCTGGAGGTAGACCGACAGGCAGCCACGCAGTGGGTCGATCTGGTACGCCGCCCAGAGGGCTCGAACGGCGGCGCGCACACCGCGCGCGGCCGGGAGTCGGCGCAGCTCGACCGTCCCGCGGTCACTGGCCCGCTCGACGACGGCCGAGACCAGCCCCTCGCGGGTGCCGAAGTGGTAGATCAGCATCCGATCACTGGTGCCGATCGCCGCAGCCACCGGACGCAGGGTGAGCCCGATGATTCCGTGCTCGAGCACGTGGTCGGTGACCGCGTCCAGCAGCTCGTCGCGACGACTCATCGAGGCAACGTAGCATGTGCTACATTGTAGATGTAGCGATCGCTACGTCACGTTGAGGAGGAGTTTTCCATGGTGGGCGCGGGCCTGCTG
>JBDHZT010000168.1:0-7396 GCA_039811985.1 Nocardioidaceae bacterium
CACCTTCTCCGAGAAGGTCACCGGTGTCACCAAGAAGACCTTCAAGATCCTCCCCTACGGCAAGACCAAGGCGCTCAAGGCCAAGGTCACGCTCAGCGCGGACGGCACCAAGGCGACCCTGAAGCCGAAGAAGAAGCTGAAGGTGGGCACGAGATACACCGTCAGCCTCACCGGAGGCATCGCGGACGACTCCGGCAACCACCTCGCCGCGAAGTCCTGGCTCCTGATCGGCGTCAAGTAGCTGAACAGGTGGGGCCGTGGTTCCGCCGATCTGGGCCACTCTCAACTGCTGGTGACAGCGATCCAGCGGTCGAGCAGCGCGGCGGCGACTCCGTCGTCGATGGCCTGCTGGGCCCGGGCGATCCCGGCGCCCAGCCGTTCGTCGGGTGTCCCGGGTGCCGCGTCGTAGACAGCCAGGGCGGCGCCGGCGTTGAGCACGACGGCGTCGCGGATCGGGCCGCGTGCGCCGCCCACCACACGGCGTACGACGTCGGCGTTGTGTTCGGCGTCGCCCCCACGCAGATCGTCGACGGTGCTCCGGGCGAGCCCGTGGTCGGCTGGGTCGATGCTGGCCGTGGTCACCTCGGCGTCGTGGACCAGCCACACCGTCGAAGTGGTCGTCGTGGTCAGCTCGTCGAGCCCGTCGTCCCCGCGGAACACCCAGGCATCGACGCCGCGGCGCGCGAAGACGCCCGCCATCACCGGAGCCATCCGCGTGTCCGCGCAGCCGATCGCCTGGGCAGCGGGCTGCACCGGGTTGGCCAGCGGACCGAGGAAGTTGAACGTGGTGCCCACACCCAGCTCTCGGCGCGGCACGGCCGCGTGCCGCAGGGCGGGGTGAAAGGCCGCCGCGAAGCAGAAGCTGATGCCGATCTCCTCGACGACCTCCGCCACCCGGGCAGCGGGCAGGTCGAGCCGGATGCCCAACGCCTCCAGCACGTCGGCGCTGCCGGACTGGGACGACGCGGACCGGTTGCCGTGCTTGACCACCCGGGCGCCGGCCGCGGCGGCCACGATTGCGGCCATCGTCGAGATGTTCACCGACATCGAGCGATCCCCGCCGGTGCCCACCACGTCGAGCAGCCGACCGGGGACGGCAATCGGCGTCGCCTCGGCGAGCATCGCGCGGACGAGCCCGTCGACCTCCTCGACGGTCTCCCCCTTGCCGCGCAGCGCGACCGCGAAGCCGGCGATCTGGGACGGTGTCGCTTCACCGGCCAGCACCTCGCCCATCGCCCAAGCGGTCTGCTCGGCCGTCAGGTCGTGGCCAGCGATCAGCCCGGACAGCACTTCGGGCCAGGAGTGGGTCATCGGATGCTCCCAGGATCGACAGGGCAGGATCGAGAAGACTCGGATGCAGCTCAGGCGCTGGCTGGCACCCGCGACCGCAGCAGCGAGATCACGGTCTCGGCCAGCTGGACCGGGTCCAGTGGGTGGGGTACGGCGGCGTCGGCACGCGACCAGGTCGCCAGCCACGCGTCCTGCGGGCGTCCGATCAGCACCAGCAGCGGCGGGCAGTGGTAGATCTCGTCCTTCAACTGCTTGGCGATGCCCATCCCTCCGGCCGGCACCGCTTCACCGTCCAAGATCGCCAACGCGATCCCACCGGCGTCCATGTTCTGGATCACCACCGGCTCGGTGGCCACCTCGACGTACTCCACCTCGGGCAGATCGGGGTGGGGGCGGCGCCCCAGCGCCAAGATGACCTGCTGGCGAGTGGTGACGTCGTCGCTGTAGACGAGCACCTTCAGCGGCTGGGTCTTGGCAGAGGTCGGGTCGCTCACGGGGGCGATGCTACCGCTCCGGAGCCTCGAAGCGCCCGCAGGTCTCAGGCCGCTCCCACCGGCCCTGCGCACGTTCTCGTGACAATCTGTCTGTTTAACCCGGGGGTCGGGGTGGCGGTCGGCTGAACTACCGACATAATGACTTCGTGGCGACTGCTTCTGCGATACCTGCTTCCCGCCTGCACGGGCACCACGACCGACCCAGCATGGTGAGCGTCGGGACGATCATCTGGCTGGCGAGCGAGTTGATGTTCTTCGCGGCCCTGTTCGCGGCGTACTTCACCGTCCGCGCGGTCAGTCCCGAGTTGTGGGCCGAGCAGAGCGCCAAGTTGGACGTGCCCTTCTCCGCGGTCAACACCATCATCCTGGTCGCCTCCTCGGTGACCTGTCAGATGGGGGTCTTCGCCGCAGAGCGTGGTCAGGTGGGGCGCTCCGGCTCGCTCCTCCAGGTCGGCAAGTGGGGGCTGCGCGAGTGGTTCGTGCTCACCTACTTGATGGGTGCGATCTTCATCGCCGGCCAGTCATTCGAGTACGCCAACCTGGTCCACGAGGGCTTCACCCTTCCCGACAACGCCTACTCCACCCTGTTCTTCCTCGCGACCGGCTTCCACGGCCTCCACGTGACGGGCGGACTGATCGCCTTCCTGTTCGTGCTGGGCCGCACCTTCCTGGCCCGCCGGTTCACCCATGAGCAAGCGGTGAGCGCGATCGTGGTGTCCTACTACTGGCACTTCGTCGACGTCGTCTGGATCATCTTGTTCTCGGCGATCTACCTCATCAAGTAGTCACGACAAGCAGAGGACCAAACGGTGCGCTTCTTGAATCGATCCGTCGGACGGCTTTCCCGGCATCGCCGGAGCCGACTGGCGGGCCTACTCGTGATGGCCCTCGGCCTGCTGGCGATGGGCGGCCTGTACGCCGCCTTCGCGCCGGCGCAAGCCGAGGAGACGACGAGCACGGATGCCCAGGTCGCCCAGGGCCGGGAGCTCTTCACGGTCAACTGCTCGACCTGCCACGGTCTCAACGGCGAGGGCATCAAACTCACCGACGGCGACGGCGAGGACCAGATGGGGCCGTCCCTGGTCGGCGTCGGCGCCGCTGCGGTCGACTTCCAGATCGGCACCGGCCGGATGCCGCTGACCCAGCCCGGCCAGCAGGGCCCGGCAAAGCAGACGGTCTTCACCGACGAGGAGCGCGAGGCGATCGCCGCCTTCGTGGCCACCCTCGGCCCCGGGCCGGCGATCCCCAACGAGGAGGACTACTCCACCGCCGGGATGTCGGACGAGGAGCGCGAGAAGGCCGTCGTGCTGGGCGGGCAGATATTCCTCGCCAACTGCACCGCATGCCACAACTTCGACGGTGCCGGCGGTGCCATGCCACGCGGTGGCTATGCACCATCGATACACGACACCAGCCCGAAGCACATCTACGAGGCGCTGCTCACCGGCCCTGGCCCGATGGACAAGTTCTCCAACGGCAACATTTCCTCCGACGACAAGCGGGCCGTGATCGCCTACATTGAGTCGATCCGTGAGGAGCCGGAGGCCGGCGGCTTCGGACTGGGTGCGGTCGGCCCCGTCGCCGAGGGCCTGTTCACCTGGCTCGGCATCGCTGTCCTGGTCGGCATCGCGACCTGGATCGCCGCCCACACCACCCGCACGAGCAAGAAGAAGGTGGAGGAAGCGTGAGCCACGACGAGTCCAACCTGCCCGTCCTCGACGCCGAGGAGCCGATCCCCAATCCGGGGCTCCCCGAGCACCAGTGGCGGCCCACCGACGTCGACGAGAAGATGGCGAGGCGCGCCGAGCGCCAGGTCGCCGCCTGGTTCGGCCTCTCGATGGTCTGCGCGGTGCTCTTCTTCGTCTCCTACTTCGTCTTCGCCGTCGGCGACGACCCGTCCACCTTCCTGCACTTCCGCACGTCCAACATGGCCCTCGGGTTGTGCATGGGTGGCGCCTTCCTCTTCATCGGCATCGGCATCATCCACTGGGCCCGGAAGCTGATGGCCGATCACGAGATCGTGGAGCTCCGCCACCCGGCCGCCTCCAGCGAAGAGGACCGTGAGGCCACCGTGCAGATCCTCCAGCTCGGCCTGGAGGAGTCCGGGATCGCCCGGCGGCCGCTGATCCGCAACACCCTGCTCGGGGCGATCGGGCTCGCCGGGCTCTCCCCCATCCTGCTCTTGCGCGACCTCGGTCCGCTGGACATCAGCGTGCTCAAGCACACCATCTGGGACAAGGGCATGCGCGTGGTCCGCGACGTGGTCGGCACTCCGATCAAGGTCGCCGACCTCGAGGTCGGCGACCTGGTGAACGCTCAGCCGGCCGCCTTCTTCGAGACCGACGAGGACGGCGAGCCGCTCGTCGAGGGAGCCCAGCTGCAGGTCGAGAAGGCCAAGGCCTCAGTGATCCTGCTCCGGATGGACCCCGCCGACAACAAGCCCGGGCCGGGCCGCGACGACTGGGCGGTGGACGGCATCGTGTGCTACTCCAAGATCTGCACCCACGTCGGCTGCCCGATCTCGCTGAACGAGCGCACCACCCACCACCTGCTGTGCCCGTGCCACCAGTCCACCTTCGACCTGGCCGACGCCGGCAAGGTCGTCTTCGGCCCCGCCGCCCGGGCGCTGCCACAGTTGCCCCTGATGGAGGACGCGGAGGGCTACCTGGTGGCCCAGCGCGATTTCACCGAACCGGTCGGACCGAGCTTTTGGGAGCGTGACTCGCAGTGAGCATCGACACCAGCAAGGTCGCGGACAGCAACCGCGACGAGCCGGCCACCGCCAAGGGCCCGAGCAAGGTCGGAGCGGCCGCTGGCTGGGCAGACGACCGCCTCGGCCTCGCGGGCGTGATGCGGAAGAACCTCCGCAAGGTGTTCCCCGACCACTGGTCCTTCATGCTCGGCGAGATCGCGCTGTGGAGCTTCGTCGTACTCCTCATCACCGGCACGCTGCTGACCTTCTGGTTCCGGCCGAGCATGAGCGAAGTCCTCTACGAAGGCTCCTACAGCCAGCTGCGCGGCATCCACATGTCCGAGGCGTACGCCTCCAGCCTGCACATCTCCTTCGACGTGCGCGGTGGGCTGCTGCTGCGGCAGATGCACCACTGGGCAGCCATGCTCTTCGTCGCCGCGATGATGGTGCACATGCTGCGGGTGTTCTTCACCGGCGCCTTCCGCAAGCCCCGCGAGCTCAACTGGGTCATCGGCTCTCTGCTCCTGCTGCTGGGCACTCTCGAGGGTTTCACCGGCTACTCCCTGCCCGACGACCTGCTCTCCGGCACCGGCATCCGAGCCGCCGACGGCTTCATGAAGTCGATGCCCGTCATCGGCACCTACATGTCCTTCCTGCTGTTCGGTGGCGAGTTCCCGGGCGAGTCGATCATCCCGCGCCTGTATGCCATCCATATCTTGTTGATCCCCGGCATCCTGCTTGCGCTGGTGGCCGCCCACATGCTGCTGCTCGTCTACCACAAGCACACCCAGTGGCCTGGTCCTGGCCGGACGCAGGAGAACGTGGTCGGCTACCCCATGCTGCCGGTCTACATGGCCAAGGCGGGCGGGTTCTTCTTCGTGGTGTTCGGCATGACCGCGCTGATGGGAGGTCTCCTCACCATCAACCCGGTCTGGAAGTTCGGACCCTACGATCCGTCCAAGGTCACCGCTGGCTCTCAACCGGACTGGTACATGGGCTGGCCTGACGGTGCCCTGCGCATCATGCCCGGCTGGGAAACCCACATCTGGCACCACACGATCTCGTGGAACGTCTTCTTGCCGATCATCGTGCTGCCCGGCGTGATGTTCACCATCCTGCTCCTGTTGCCCTTCATCGAAGCTTGGATCACCGGCGACAAGCGCGACCATCATCTGCTCGAGCGGCCACGCAATGCGCCGACCCGCACCGCGACGATGGTTGCCCTGATGACGTTCTACGGCATCTTGTGGGAGGCCGGCGGCAACGACATCATCGCCACGACCTTCCATCTGAGCATCAACCAGATCACCTACATCAACCGGGTGCTCATCTTCGTCGGGCCGCTGGTCGCTTTCTTGATCACCAGGCGCTGGTGCATCTCGCTGCAGCGTCACGACAAGGAGATGCTGCTGCACGGCTACGAGTCTGGTGTGATCATGCGTTCGCCAGAAGGCGGCTACTCCGAGCGGCACCTGCCTGTCTCCGAGGAGCACGCCTACCGGTTGGTCGCTGGTCGTGAGCCAGACGAGGTCTACAGCATCGAGTCCGATGCCGACGAGAACGGCGTAGCAGCCCGCGGGACGCGTCTGCAGAACCTGCGCGCCCAGCTCTCCGCGCTCAACTACGCCGACAACGTGCAGCCACCCACAGCCGAGGAGCTCGAGGAGGCGCACGACCACGTCGACCACGAGCTCGAGCTGCAGTCCAGCCTGGCTCACCCGGCCGATGGGCACCAGTTCGACGGCCACAACCTGCACGACGCGGACGAGGAGCCGCTCCGCTGATCGAGGTCAGCGCTCGAGCTCCTCGGCCCGCTGTGCGGCGTCGGTGATCTCATCGCTGTCGATCGCGTGGGTCCGGTGGAACCAGGTCAGCGCATCCTGCTCTCGTCCGGCCGCGAGCAACGTGTCGGCATAGGCGTAGCGCAGCCGAGCTACCCAGGGCTCTCGACTACGCGACATCAACGATGCGGCCTCCAAGGTGCGCAGCGCGGCGTCCAGGTCTCCCATGTCCCTGCGCGCACCAGCGGCGACCAGCGTCATCTCCGCCTTCGCAGCCGGGTGGAAGTTGGCCACCGAGGGGCTCCGAGACAGTCGGAGCGCCTCCTGCGGCTTGCCTACCGCGCGCAGACAGTCCGCCATGATCGGCAGATAGGCGGTCGCGCCATTGATCCGCTTGGCCGCGCGTAGCTCGGTGAGCGCCTCCGCATAGTGGCCCGCGGCGTACGCCGCCTCTCCCGCCGCCTCGCGGACCACCGCCAGCCGAGCGGCTCGGGCTCGCGCGGCCAGAGTGTGCTGATAGGCAGTCTCCGGATCCTCGTCGATCAGCCGACCAGCGGCCACCAGGTGCCGAGCAACCCGCGCGGCAAGCTTCTCGGGCAGACCCTTGAGTTGTGCGGCGACCTGCCGGTCCAACTCTCCCCCGGTGATGTCATCGGGGATCGGCGGGCCATCGTAGGTCGCCGCAGAGACGTCGCGGACCTCCTTGCGGATCGGCTCACGTCGTGGGGCTTGGCCGCCACGGCGATCGTCGGAGCGACGCGCGTCTTGAGGCCGGCCCTTCCCGCCTCCCTGGCGGCTTCCGGGGCGGCCCTTGCTGTCCTGCTTGTTGTCCTGCCTACCTCGGTCCTGAGCGCGGCCAGAGCCGCCGCTGCGGGGCGGACCCGACTTCCGTCCGCCGCTCGACGGGCGCTTCCCACGGCCCTGCTCCGCCACGTGCCCTCCTCAGCTGGACTCCGACCCCACGATCCTACAAACGCCGACCTTGATCCGGCGTGGATCGATCGGGTGCGAACGGGTCGGTCAACGGTCTTGTTCATGCTGTCTTGTTTGGGTGGTAAATGGTGTAGAGGGCCACCGGGGTGGCCCTCTACGGGTGTTTGTTCGGCGGCGTCCTACTCTCCCACAGCCGTGTGGTTGCA
>JBDHZT010000169.1:0-7231 GCA_039811985.1 Nocardioidaceae bacterium
ACCGTGTCCACGATCTTGCGCGCCGAGGTGTCGATCACCTCGTGGTCATAGGCCTTGAGCCTGATGCGGATCTTCTGTCCCGCCATCTGTCTCTCTCGTCCTCATCTGGTCGGATCCGGGGCATCCCGGATAGGCACTGCGTGCGTTCGGTGTCTCAGGTCGCCCCGGGTTTGGGGCCTCCCGTCGTGCTCCACCCGCCGGCCGCGCCGACCCCCGCGGTCGGGCGTGTCGCGCCTTTCGGCACGGCACAGACCCAGACGATCGGGGCTGGCTCGGTTTGTTGGTGGCGCCCGACGGAGGTCGGGCTGATCGGGTCTCCTGGTGCGGCGCGGCCAGCCAGGCTCGCGCACCGATCACCCTGGTCGGCGGCACCGACCGTGGAGACACGATTCAAGAGTCAAGGTTGGTCGCGCCCCGGCAACCCGCCGGAGCAACCTGAATATCTTGTCAGAGATCGACGGGCGCGCCAAATCGGGCGGTCCAGCAAGCGATTGCGTCGCCGGGTGACCGATGGACTGCCGTATTCGGCGGCGAACGGCTAGGTTCACTGTCATGATCGATCGCAACCGCCTCGCCGAGCTGCACCAGGCCGAAGAGTCCCGCTTCGTCGAGAGCCATCCACGTTCGGCCACCTTGGCGGCCGAGGCTCGCGAGCATCTGATGGCGGGCGTCCCGATGCCGTGGATGACACGCTGGCCCGGGGCCTTTCCGATCTTCTTCGACACCGCCTCGGGGGCGCGGTTCACCGATGTCGACGGGCTGGAGTACGTCGACCTCTGCCTCGGCGACACCGGCGCCATGACCGGGCACGCGCTCCCGCAGGTGGCGGCGGCGATCACGGAGCGGGCCACCACTGGGATCACCACGATGCTGCCCTCCAGTGACGCGGTGTGGGTCGCCGGCGAGCTGGCCCGCCGCTTCGGCTTGCCGAGCTGGCAGATGGCGATGACCGCCACCGATGCCAACCGGTTCGTGCTCCGCTTCGCCCGCTACCTCACCGGGCGGCCCAAGGTCGCGGTGATGGACTGGTGCTACCACGGCACGGTCGACGAGACCTTCGCGATCCTGGGCGAGGACGGCCAGACCATCGCCCGCCCCGGCTCGATGGGCCCCCAGGTCGACGTCGCGCTGACCACGGCGGTGGTGCCCTTCAACGACCTGCACGCGTTGGACCGCCGGCTGGCGGAAGGCGACATCGCGGCACTGCTGATGGAGCCCGCCCTGACCAACATCGGCATCGTGCTGCCCGAGGAGGGCTACCTCGACGCCGTCCGCGAGATCACCCGGCGGCACGGCGTCTTGTGGATCATCGACGAGACCCACACGCTGTGCGCCGGCCCCGGCGGGGCCACCGCGACCTGGGGACTGGATCCGGACATGCTGGTCGTGGGCAAGCCCATCGGCGGTGGTGTCCCGGTCGCGGCGTACGGCTTCTCCGCCGAGATCGCCGAGCGGCTCGCCGAGCCGCTGCACCGCCCGGAGATCGACACCGCGGGCGTCGGCGGCACGCTGACCGGCAACGCACTCGCGATCGCGGCCGTCCGGGCGACCCTCTCCTCCGCGCTGCGCGAGGAGGACTTCGCGGTGGCCATCCCGCTCGCCGAGCGGTTCGCCGAGGGCGTCGCCGGAGTGATCGAGAAGCACCAGCTGCCCTGGCACGTCCAGCGCCTGGGTTGCCGCGCGGAGTACTGGTTCTGCCCACCCCCTCGCAACGGTGCCGATGCCGCCGACGCCTCCGACGAGGAGCTGGACGCCTTCATGCATCTGTGGGCGATCAACCGGGGGATCCTGCTTACGCCCTTCCACAACATGGCGCTCTTCTCCCCCCACCACACCGACGCCGACGTCGACCTGCACACCCAGGTCTTCGGCGAGGCCGTCGAGGCGCTCCTCGGCTGATCGTCGCTGGCTCGTCGAGCCCGTCGAGCCGCTTGGTCCTGGGCTTCGGCGCCGGGGGCGCCGGCTCCCGCTGGCTGACGTCATCGGTGTTGGTCGCCGGGGCGACCGGAGAGTATGACGTTGCCCGGGGGCCGATTGTCGTCAGGGCTGTGATCTGGTGGACGTGGCTTCACCTGGGAGCGCGTCGGTGTGGCTTCACCTGGGAGCAGGTGGATGCGTGGCCGCGCGTAGCCGACCGGCCCCCGCCGGGTGAGGCCCACCAGCTCCCTTGTCGGTTCCGGTGACCTGTCTCCCGCAGGTGTGTGGTGTCTGCTGCTCCCCTGTGAGTACTGAGCGCCTGGTCTACCAGGCCCTCAGCACCCGCAAACCCGCACCAGACGAGTGGTTCTGCCGTTTCAGCACAATCGTCGTGCCGTTTCGGAACAAACGATGCCCCCAGGCGCCCCGGGGCCGTCGTGACCCCACCGATTGGGCGCAAACTGCAAGGATCTGAGTGGATTTCCTGCAGTTTCGGAACAATCGACAACCCTCCAGACGCATCGGAGCCGAGATCACGCCGATTGGCCCGAAACGACATCGCCGATTGGGCCCAAACCACATCCCCGCCACCCCGGAGAGCAGCCGGGATGCAGTATCAGCACAAACGACGACCCCAGCATGCCCCGCGGAGAGCGACCGCGAGCCGGGAAGCAGCCGAAACGGAAGGACCACCTCCCCCGGTAGCCGCCCTGTCGGTGGTGACCACAGCAGACCAGCGAGCCGGGAAGCCAGCCGAAACGGAGAAGACCACCTCCCCGGTAGCTGCCCTATCGGTAGCCACAGCAGACCAGCGAGCCGGGAAGCCAGCCGAGACCGAAGAGCCGCCGTCCCGGCGTAGCCGCCATGTCGGCCAGCACCACCGACCCACCGCACCACTCGGGACGCTAGACACGCCGATAGCAGAGGTCGGTGATCGTCCGCCCGGCGACGAGGCCCTTGCGTTCGAACTTGGTGATCGGCCGCTCGACCCACCGCTCGACCGGGCCGCCCTCGAGGAGTGGCTCGGCATCGAGCACCGCGACCATCTGCTCGGCATAGTCGGCCCAGTCGGTGGCCAGCCGCCACTCGGCGTCGACGACCAGCCGAGAGGCGGCCAGGGCGGCGAAGCGGGGGGTGATCAGGCGCCGCTTGTGGTGTCGAGTCTTGGGCCACGGGTCGGGGAAGAACGTCCACAGCTGCGCTAGCCCGTCAGCTGGGACGAGGTGCTCGAGGAACCAGACGGCGTCGACACCACACAGGCGCACGTTGTCGACCCCCGCTGCGGCGAGCCGCTCCAGGGTGCTCGCCATGCCGGGGCGCCACACCTCGAGAGCCAACACGTCGTACGCCGGTCGGCTCGCGGCCAGCGCAGTGGTCGCCTCGCCGACGCCGGAGCCGATCTCCACGATCAGCGGCGCCGACCTCCCGAACCACCGATGGAGCGAGAAGCCGGCCTGGTCGACGACCTCGTCCGGGATCACCCAGACCTGGTGATGCTCGTCCCACGCGGCTTGTTGGCTCGGGGTGAAACGGCTGCCTCGACGCGAGTAGGACAGCACCTCGCGCATCCGGCGACCGTCGTCGGTGAACCGGAGATGCGGTCGCGCGGGTCGCGCAGACATCAACTATTGAGGCTGAGCAGCGCCAACGCTGCGAACAGGAAGAGGCCCAGCAGGGACACCGCCAGCAGCACAGTGGCGATGATCCCGCAGATCCGACCGGCGTTGGCACTGTCGCGGCCACCCATGGCGCCGCCAGACGCGTCGATCTCACTCACCACGCGGTTGCCCATCACCCACGCCACCGGCCCCAGAATCTGGCAGAGCACCAGCCCGAGGATGCCGAACACCAACACGGTGGTGGCCTGTGGATGGCTGGGTTGCGGGCCGTAGGGGGGTGGCGGGGCCGGGTACTGGCTCATGGACGTCAGTATTCCAGCGCACATCGCCGAAACGACGCAGCGGCCCCGGACCACTCGGGTCCGGGGCCGCTGCGTTCGATCAGTGGTCGAACTTGCTCGACCTGTCTGTTGTCACTTCGTGATCTTGGTGACCCGGCCGGCGCCGACGGTGCGACCACCCTCACGGATGGCGAACCGCAGGCCCTCGTCCATGGCGATCGGCTGGATGAGCTCCACCGACATCTCGGTGTTGTCACCCGGCATCACCATCTCGGTGCCCTCGGGCAGCGTCACGACGCCGGTCACGTCCGTGGTCCGGAAGTAGAACTGCGGGCGGTAGTTGTTGAAGAACGGCGTGTGCCGGCCACCCTCCTCCTTGCTCAGGATGTAGACCGAAGCGTCGAAGTTGGTGTGCGGGGTCGTGGTGCCCGGCTTGGCGACGACCATGCCGCGCTCGACGTCCTCACGCTTGGTGCCGCGCAGCAGCAGCCCGACGTTCTCGCCGGCCTGGCCTTCGTCGAGCAGCTTGCGGAACATCTCCACGCCGGTGACGGTGGACTTCTGCGAGCCCTCGCGGATGCCGAGGATCTCGACCTCCTCGCCGACCTTGATGATGCCGCGCTCGATACGACCGGTGATGACGGTGCCACGACCGGTGATGGTGAAGACGTCCTCGACCGGCATCAGGAACGGCTTGTCGGTCTCCCGCTCCGGGGTCGGGATGTAGCTGTCGACAGCGTCCATCAGCTCCAGCACGCTCTCGCCCCACTTGGCGTCGCCGTTGAGGGCCGGGAAGGCCGCCACGCGAACCACCGGGATGTCGTCGCCGGGGAATTCGTACTCGGTGAGGAGCTCGCGCACCTCCATCTCGACGAGCTCGATGAGCTCCTCGTCGTCGACCATGTCGCACTTGTTGAGCGCGACGACCAGGGCGGGCACGCCGACCTGGCGGGCGAGCAGGACGTGCTCACGAGTCTGCGGCATCGGGCCGTCGGTGGCGGCGACCACGAGGATCGCGCCGTCCATCTGGGCCGCGCCGGTGATCATGTTCTTGATGTAGTCCGCGTGACCCGGGCAGTCCACGTGCGCGTAGTGGCGCGCCTCGGTCTGGTACTCGACGTGCGCGATGGAGATGGTGATACCGCGCTGCCGCTCCTCGGGAGCCTTGTCGATCTCGTCGAACGGCGTGAACGGGTTCAGCTCCGGGAACTTGTCGTGCAGCACCTTCGTGATGGCCGCGGTCAGCGTCGTCTTGCCGTGGTCGATGTGACCGATCGTGCCGATGTTGACGTGCGGCTTGGTCCGCTCGAACTTCGCCTTAGCCACTGTGGGCTCCTCCTGGGATTGGTGTGTCTCTTGACTCGTGTGTGGTTGTGTTGACCGCTAACAGGCGCCCGGGTTGGGCCCCGAGGGGGTCGCCCCTCGGTTGTTACTCGCCGCGGACCTTCTTGATGATCTCGTCGGCGATGCTCTGGGGAACCTCGGCGTACGAGTCGAACTCCATCGAGTACGACGCCTGTCCGGAGGTCTTGGACCTCAGGTCGCCAACGTACCCGAACATCTCCGACAGCGGCACCAGGGCGTTGACAACCCGGTCACCGTGCCGATCTTCCATGCTCTGCACCTGGCCACGCCGCGAGTTGATGTCGCCGATGACATCACCGAGGAAGTTCTCGGGAGTGGTCACCTCGACGGCGAACATCGGCTCCAGCAGGACCGGGCGTGCCTTGCGAGCGGCCTCCTTGAAGGCCTGGTTGCCCGCGATCTTGAACGCCAACTCGGAGGAGTCGACGTCGTGGTAGGCGCCATCCTCCAGTGAGACCTTGACGTCCACCATGGGGTAGCCGGCGAGGACGCCGAACTCCATGGCGTCCTGGGCGCCCTGGTCGACCGAGGGGATGTACTCGCGGGGCACGCGGCCACCGGTCACGTTGTTGGCGAACTCGTAGCCCGCGCCCAGACCGGTCTCGGGGTCGATGCTCGGTTCGATGGAGATGATCACCTTCGCGAACTGACCCGAACCACCGGTCTGCTTCTTGTGCGTGTAGGAGTGGTTCTCGACCTTCTGGCGGATCGTCTCGCGGTAGGCCACCTGGGGCTTGCCCACGGTCGCCTCGACGCGGAACTCCCGCCGCATCCGGTCAACGAGGATCTCCAGGTGCAGCTCACCCATGCCGGCGATGATGGTCTGGCCGGTGTCCTCGTCGGTCTTGACGGTGAAGGTCGGGTCCTCGTCGGACAGCCGCTGGATCGCGGTGCCGAGCTTCTCCTGGTCGCCCTTGGTCTTCGGCTCGATGGCCACCTCGATGACCGGTGCCGGGAACGTCATGGACTCCAGCACGACCGGGTGCTGTGCGTCGCACAGGGTGTGACCGGTCTTGGTGTCCTTCAGTCCCATCACCGCGACAATCTGGCCGGCGCCGACCGAGCTGATCTCCTCACGCTTGTTGGCGTGCATCTGGTAGACCTTGCCGATCCGCTCCTTGCGTCCGGTGACGGAGTTCAGCACCGTCGAGCCGGCGTCGAGCTTGCCGGAGTAGACCCGGAGATAGATCAACTTGCCCAGGTGCGGGTCGGAGGCGATCTTGTAGGCCAGGCCGCAGAACGGATCGCTGTCCTTCGGGAACCGCTCGATCACGGTGTCCTCGTCGCCGGGCTTGTGGCCCTCGATGGCGGTGATGTCCAGCGGCGACGGCAGGTAGCTGACCACCGCGTCGAGCAGGGGCTGCACGCCCTTGTTCTTGAACGCGGTGCCGCAGAGCACCGGGTTGAGCTTGTCGGCCAGCGTGGCCCGGCGGATCGCCGCCTGCAGCTCGTCGACGGAGATGTCCTCGCCCTCGAGGTACTTCTCCATGATGTCGTCGTCGGCCTCGGCCAGCGTCTCGAGCAGCTTCTCGCGCCACTCCGCGGCCTGGTCGGCCATCTCCGCGGGGATCTCCTCGACGACGTAGTCCTCGCCCATCTTGGTCTCGCCGCGCCAGACCAGGGCACGCATGCCCACCAGGTCGACGACACCGATGAAGTCGTGCTCGGCGCCGATCGGGAGCTGGAGCACCAACGGGGTGGAGTTGAGGCGCTCGACGATCATGTCGACGCAGCGGAAGAAGTCAGCGCCGGTGCGGTCGAGCTTGTTGACGAAGCACATCCGCGGGACGTTGTACTTGTTGGCCTGCCGCCACACCGTCATCGACTGCGGCTCCACGCCGGCCACACCGTCGAAGACAGCGACCGCGCCGTCGAGCACCCGCAGCGAACGCTCCACCTCGACGGTGAAGTCGACGTGCCCCGGGGTGTCGATGATGTTGATCTGGTGGTCCTTCCACCAGCAGGTCGTCGCGGCCGACGTGATCGTGATGCCGCGCTCCTGCTCCTGCTCCATCCAGTCCATCGTGGCGGCACCCTCGTGGACCTCAC
>JBDHZT010000170.1:0-7147 GCA_039811985.1 Nocardioidaceae bacterium
ACCCAGCGTGTCGACTCCAGAACTTCTTGACGATGTCTGCTCGGATCAGACGGCTTGCGCTGGCGTTTTCGGGACATAAGCGCGGCGTGGCTCGAATCGCAGTCGGGCCCGGAGAATGAGCCATGATTCCTGCCTGTTCATGCCCAACTAAGATCGGCGGCATGCGGGACCTCCGAGCACCGGCCGGGACACGCGGTGCGCGCTACGCGCTGGCCGCTGTGGCCGTCGCGCTGTTCGGCCTTCTATCGATGCACGGTTGGGGATCTCACACCGGCGCTCACACCATGGGAGCAACATCCCCGAGCGCGAATATCATGATCGCCGCAAGCGGCCCCATCAGTCATGACCACTCCGGGCCAGCGGCCAGTGAGCCGGATACCTCCGAACCGATCGTCGCGGGTCATCCAGCGGGAATGAGCTCCGAGGAGCCCGTCGGCGAGAACGGTGCGGGGCTTCTTGGCCTCTGCCTAGCCGTGCTGGCCGGCCTCCTGCTGCTGGGGATCGCTCTGCTGCTCGCAAGTCGGGGCGTCCGCATCCCCCGTACCTTGCTGCCAGCGTGGCAGCCTCCGCGGTTCATCGGGCGAGACCGTGACCCGCCGAGCCTCCGCATGCTCTGTGTGATCCGCTGCTAACAGGCGTCCGCCACGAGCGTCCGACCCGGGCGACTCGGGGCTTTCGCCTTCCCAGACACTGATCACACAGATGGAGAAACACTCATGCGCAAGTCGCTGATCACTGCCGTCGTGACAGCCTCGCTGTTCACCCTCGCCGCCTGCGGCAACGAGGACGACACTGGCACCGCTGGCGGGCACAACGAGGCCGACGTCACTTTCGCCCAGGAGATGATCCCCCACCACCAGCAGGCCATCGAGATGGCCGACCTCGCCGAATCACGCGCTGAAAGCCAGGAGGTCAAGGACCTCGCCACCGACATCGAGGCAGCCCAAGGCCCCGAGATCGAGACCATGACCGGCTGGCTGGAATCTTGGGGCGAGGACGTCCCGGACGACGGAATGTCGGGCATGGATCACGGCGACATGTCGTCCGACGACATGGGCGGAATGATGACGGAAGACGAGATGGCCGACCTCGAGACGGCCGCCGGAGCGGAGTTCGACCAGATGTTCCTCGCCATGATGATCGAGCACCACGAGGGTGCGATCGAGATGGCCAAGACCGAGCAGTCCGAGGGCGAGTTCCCCGAGGCCGTCGACATGGCCAAGGAGATCGAGACGACGCAGGCGGAGGAGATCCAGACGATGCAGAACCTGCTGAAGCCCTGATCTCGATCCCGGTGCCGGGCAGGACGGAGTTACTCCGCTGCCCGGCACCACCAGACACCTCGGAGCCACCGCCTTGAAACGATCCAACCTTCCCCTAGCTGCCGTCCTCGTCGGCGCCGCTCTCCTCACCGGAGCCTGCTCCCAAGACACCTCCACGACTGCACCGCCCAGTGAGGACCCCGGCCTCGGCCACATCCATGGTCTCGGCGTCGACCCGGCCGACGACAGCCTCTACGTCGCCACCCACTTTGGGCTCTTCCGCGTCAAGAGCGATAGAGAGCCCAGCCGGGTTGCCGACCGCTACCAGGACACGATGGCGTTCACGGTCGTGGGTCCTGGCCACTTCCTCGGGAGCGGGCACCCGGACCTGCGCGAGGACCTGCCCGCACACCTGGGACTGATCGAGTCGACCGATGCCGGAGAGAGCTGGACGCCCCTGGCTCTCCAAGGCGAGGCGGACTTTCACATCCTCGAACCCGCCGGCGACGCCCTCTACGCATACGACGCGACCTCCGGCCGCCTGCTGCGAACCGTGGACCGGAAGAACTTCGACGAGGTGTTCCAAGGTCCGCTGATCAGCGTCGCGGCGGTCGATGGGAGCGTCGCGCTGATCGCGACCGACGGCAACGGCCAACTCCACAGCATCGACGCCATCTCCGGGGAGACCCGAGAACTCGGCGGTCCGAGCACGATGTACCTCGACACCACTCCGGACGGGAACCTGGCCGGCATCGACCCCGACGGCGTCGTCCGGGTCAGCACCGACACCGGCCGAACCTGGCGCGAGGTCGGCTCAATCGAGGGCCAACCGGCCGCATTCACCATCAGCGCCCAGGGCTGGTTCGCCGCGACCGAAACGGCCGTCTACCGGTCCACCGATGACGGCGACACATGGACCCGCGTCCTGTGATCGTCCAGGGACGATGAGTAACCGCAGAGCCACGCATCGACGCGCGGGTTCCCATCGCGCGCCGCGGCGTGCCACGAGAGGGCTCACCGGCCTGGCGGTGCTGGCAACGACCGCCGCCGTGCCCGCCGCGTTCCTCATCCCCGGCGCAACGAACACCGGGGAGGCGGGCCGCCGCACTGCAGTTGCGTCCCCGCCACCGTTCGCGCCGCACCCTGACCCGACTCTCAAGGGCGAGCGACCAGACGGTGAGGTCGCGGTCGGTCGAGATCGTGACCCAGATCCGAGTGGGCCCCCCTCCCCCGCCACTCAAATTCCGGAACGCGGCCCCGGCACCTTCGAAGTCGCCGCCGCATCACTGCTCGGGCCGCAGGACGGGGTGACCTACCGGGTCGAGGTCGAGCAGGGCCTGCCCTTCAGCACCGTGGATGTGGCGCGGCTGGTCGAAGCCACCCTGTCTGATCAGCGCGGCTGGGCGACGCGACACACGCTCGTCCGCGTCGAAGGCCATGCCGACCTCCGCATCGTCCTGGCCACCCCGGAGACGGCCGATCAACTCTGTGCACCACTCGACACCGACGGACGGCTGTCCTGCCGCAACGGTGACGACGTCGTCCTCAACGCCTGGCGGTGGCAGTTCGGTGCAGACGGCTACGCCGGTGACCTTGTGGCATATCGACGCTACGTCATCAACCACGAGACGGGCCACGCCTTGGGCTATCCCCACGTCGGCTGTCCCGGACCTGGCGAGATCGCGCCAGTGATGCTGCAACAGACCAAGGGCCTGGAGGGCTGCAAACCAAACCCGTGGCCCGCCCGCGTGGACCTCGTCGGGCACTGATCCACCTTCTGGTCGGACCGGAGACGTGCGGGGGTCCATAGAGGAGCCTGGCCCTCACGGCCCCGAGCAGATGCTGAATCCCAACCCAAGGACCTTGGCGATGACACCCCTACTCATCCCCCGCGTGCTCCACAGCTCCCATCGAAGCCGTTGAATCCGACGAGGCGGCCGGCTGAACCGGCAGCCGAAGGCGCTTCAGCAACAGCGCGTTGACCGCCACCAAGAAGCTGGACCCCGACATCGACAAAGCCGCGACCTCCGGCCTCAGCACCAAGCCGAAGGCGGGCTCGAACACGCCTGCCGCGATGGGGAGCGCGATCGCGTTGTAGCCCACCGCCCAGCCGAGGTTCTGGCGCATCTTGCGCAGCGTGCCCCGGCCGATCGTCAGCGCCACCGGCACGTCCAGCGGGTCGGACCGCATGAGGACGACGTCCGCGGCTTCGATCGCGACGTCAGTGCCCGCGCCGACTGCGATCCCGACGTCTGCCTGCACGAGCGAGGGCGAGTCGTTGACGCCGTCGCCCACCATTGCCACGGTGCGGCCCTGCGCCTGCAGCTGCTGAACCTGGTGCGCCTTGTCCTCGGGCAGCACCTCGGCGATGACGTCGTCGATTTCCAGTTCCTCGGCGATCCGCTCGGCAGTGGCGCGGTTGTCGCCGGTCAGCATGGCCACCCTGATGCCCGCCTGGTGGAGCGCCGCGATCGCGGCAGCCGAGGTCTCGCGGACCGCGTCGGCAATGCCGAGCACGGCGGCGGCTCGACCGTCGACGGCGACGAAAACCGCCGTGCGGCCTCCGGAGGCGATCTCGTCGCGCCGCGCGCCGAGATAACCGATGGTGATGCCCCCCGACTCCATGAGGCGTCGGTTGCCGATAGCCACCTGGTGGCCGTCGACCTCGGCGAGGGCGCCGATGCCGGTGACGTTGCGGAACCCGGTGGCACGCAGGCGCGGGACATCGGTGGCGTCGACGTACCGCACGACGGCGTGGGCGAGCGGGTGCTCGGACTCGCGCTCGAGGGCACCGGCGAGGGCCAGCACCCGGTCGTGATCGAAGTCGCCGACCACTACGTCGGTGACCTCGGGTTCGCCCTTGGTGAGAGTGCCGGTCTTGTCGAACACGACGGTGTCGATGCGCGCGGAGGACTCGATCGCGGTCGCGTTCTTGAACAGGATCCCGCGCTTCGCCCCGAGACCGGACCCCACCATGATCGCCGTCGGGGTGGCCAGGCCGAGGGCGTCGGGGCAGGTGATGACGACGACCGTGATGGCGAACAGCAGCGCGGTCTGCACGCTCGCGCCGGCCGCCAGCCAGACCAGGAAGGTCCCGACTCCTCCGACGAGGGCGACCAGGACCAGCCAGAACGCGGCCTTGTCGGCGAGCCGTTGTCCGGGAGCCTTGGAGTTCTGGGCCTGCTGCACCAGTGCGACGATCTGGGCCAGTGCGGTGTCGGCACCCACCTTCGTGGCGCGCACTCGAAGAGTGCCGCTGGCGTTGACAGTAGCGCCGATGACCTGGTCGCCGGGTGCCTTGTGCACCGGGAGGCTCTCGCCGGTGACCATGGACTCGTCGACCTCCGACTCGCCCTCTTCGACGGTGCCGTCGGTGGCGATCTTCGCCCCGGGCCGTATGAGGAGCAGGTCGTCGACCTGGACCTCAGAGGTGGGGACCTCGACGGGTTCGCCCTCGCGGAGCACGGTCGCCATCGGAGGGGCCAGGTCCAGCAAGGTGCGGATGGCGTCGTTGGCGCCGCCTCGTGCTCGCATCTCGAACCAGTGGCCGAGCAGCACGAATGCGGTGAGCATGACCGCGGCCTCGTAGAAGACCTCGCCGCCACCGGTGAGGGTGATTCCGAGGGAGTAGAGCCAGCCGGCGCCGACCGCTACGGCCACCAGCACCATCATGTCTAGGGTCCTGGCTCGGAGTGCTCGCCAGGCGCCGTCGAAGAAGATCCAGGCGGAGTAGAAGATGACCGGCAGCGACAGGATCAGGGCGAAAATGTCATCGCGCATCCCGAACGGGGCGGCCGCGTCGAAGCCGAGCATGTCGCGCCCCATCGGCGAGTACAGAGAGACGGGTACGGCGAGCAGCACGGCGACCAGGAACCGGTTGCGCATGTCGCGGACCATGTCGGCCATCGACATCGAGCCGTGTCCGCCGTGGCCCATCGCGTCGTGCGGTGACGAGACGGGCGATGCCGGGCCGGCGGGGCCGGCGTGTTTGTCGTGGCTGTCATGCGGGTCGTGCTCGCCATGCTCGCCATGCGCGGCCTGCTGAGCGTGGCCAGCGTGGTGGTCATGACCTGGTTCGAGCATCGGGTCGCACACGTGACTGGGGACAGACTGCCCGGCGCAGTGGAAGCCGCACTCCCGGACCCAGTCCCGCAGCTCGCTGATGCTGGTGCGGTTCGGGTCGTAGGTGACGGTGGCGGTCTGGGCGACCGGGTTGGCGTCGACGGAGAGCACGCCAAGCTGGCGTGACAGCACCGCCTCCGCGACGTTCTTGCTGGTCGCCCATTGAACGCCGGAAACCTCGAGGACAGCGGTGGCGGCGCCGTCACGGTGCGCGTCCGCGTCGTGGCGGCCGGCGGGGTGCTGGTGGGTGGTCATCGTCCTGCCTCCACCTTGGAAGGGTTGGTCCTGGTCGAGTCGTGCTCGAGGTGTGGCGCCTCGGTCGATTGCGTGGAGACGGCCTGGAACCGACGCAGCCGCAGGCTGTTGGACACCACGAACACCGAGGAGAACGCCATCGCGGCACCGGCGATCAGCGGGTTGAGCAAGCCGAGCGCGGCCAGAGGCAGCGCCGCGACGTTGTAGGCGAAGGCCCAGAACAGGTTGCCCTTGATCGTCCGCAAGGTGCGGCGGGACAACCGGATCGCGTCGACGGCCGCGCGCAGGTCGCCGCGAACTAAGGTGAGGTCGGACGCCTCGATGGCCACGTCGGTGCCGGTGCCCATAGCGATGCCCAAGTCGGAGGTCGCCAGTGCGGCGGCGTCGTTGACGCCGTCCCCGACCATCGCCACCGTCCGGCCCTCACGCTGGAGACGTTCGACGACGGCGACCTTGTCGGCCGGAAGGACCTCGGCGATGACCTTGTCGATGCCCACCTCGGCGGCGACCGCGCGGGCGGCGCGTTCGTTGTCTCCGGTGAGCAGCACCGGCCTGAGTCCGAGCTCCTTGAGCTCGGCCACGGCCTGGGCACTGGTGGGCTTGATGGCGTCGGAGACGACCAGCACGCCGCGGGTTGCGCCGTCCCAGCCGGCGGCGATCACGGTCCGGCCTTCCTGCTCGGCCGCATCGACCACCTGTGCCAGGCGCGGGGCGAGGGGCTGGCTCCACTCCTGGGCGAGCCAGCCGGGCCGACCCGCCACGACCGTGTGGCCGTCGACCACCCCGGCGATGCCGAGGCCTTGGGTCGAGGTGAATCCCTCGACGTCAGGCAGCTGCGCGTCGAGGCGTTGGCTGGCGCCGGTGGCGATAGCTTGACCGATCGGGTGTTCCGAGGCGTTCTCGAGAGCGCCGACCAGCCGGAGCAGGTCGTCGGTGTCGACACCTTCGGTGGGCTCGGCGGCGATCAGCTCCATGCGCCCGGTGGTCACAGTGCCGGTCTTGTCCAGGACGATGGTGTCGACGATCCGGGTGGACTCGAGCACCTCGGGGCCCTTGATGAGCACGCCGAGCTGGGCGCCGCGGCCGGTGCCGACGAGCAGTGCGGTGGGTGTGGCCAGCCCGAGGGCGCAGGGGCAGGCGATGATCAGGACCGCCACTGCGGCGGTAAACGCCGCGGTGACGCTGTGGCCGGTCAGCAGCCAACCGGCGAGTGTGGCCAGTGAGAGGGCGATCACGATGGGAACGAAGACCGCCGACACCCGGTCTGCGAGGCGCTGGACCTGAGCCTTCCCGTTCTGGGCATCCTCGACCAGCCGTGCCATCTGGGCCAGCTGGGTGTCGGCTCCGACGCGGGTGGCCCGGACCACCAGCCGGCCGCCGGCGTTCACGGTCGCGCCCACGACGACATCGCCAGGGCCCACCTCGACCGGGACTGGTTCTCCGGTGAGCATGGAGGCGTCGACGGCCGACGTGCCGTCCTCGACGACACCGTCGGTGGCGACCTTCTC
>JBDHZT010000171.1:0-7061 GCA_039811985.1 Nocardioidaceae bacterium
CACTTCGCGAAGGTGCGGCCGCGCTACACGCAGTTCATGTCGGCCATCACCGGCGTCGAGACCGAGATCTTCAAGAGCCAGATCCCCGGCGGGATGATCTCCAACATGGAGAGCCAGCTGCGTCAGCAGGGCGCCGGCGACAAGCTCAAGGAGGTCTTGGAGGAGGTGCCCCGGGTGCGCGCGGTCGCGGGCTACCCGCCGCTGGTGACACCGTCCTCGCAGATCGTCGGCACCCAGGCGGTCTTCAACGTGCTGATGGGGCCCTACAAGGTGCTCACGGCCGAGTTCGCCGACCTGATGCTGGGCTACTACGGCGCCACCCTGGGTGAGCGCGACCCAGAGATCGTCGAGGCGGCGCGGGTGCAGACCAAGAAGGAGCCCATCGAGGTGCGACCCGCGGACCTGCTCGAGCCGGAATGGGACAAGCTCCGCGAGGAGGCCGATGCCCTCGAGGGCGCCGACGGCAGCGACGAGGACGTGCTGACCTACGCCATGTTCCCCGGTGTCGCGCCGAACTTCTTCAAGTCGCGCCCGGACGGACCGGTCAACGTGGGCCGCGACCCGGCCGAGGTGGCCGTCGAGCAGCAGAACCAGGCAGCGGGCAGCGGGCCCGTCAAGGGACCGATCAAGTACTCCGTCTCCATGGACGGCAAGGACCACCACGTCACGGTCGAGCGAGTGTGAGCGAGAAGATGGCACCCGGCAAGAGCAAGAGCATGGAGAAGCGGACCGAAGAGCTGGTCGACCGACGGCACGAGGTCGAGCTCGGCGGTGGCGAGGCGCGCCTCGACAAGCAGCGCGCCCAAGGCAAGTTGACCGCTCGCGAGCGGATCGCCGCGCTGTTGGACCCCGGGACCTTCCAGGAGACCGGGATGTTCGCCCGGCACCAGTCGACCTACTTCGGCCTGGGCGACGTGGAGCTCCCCGCCGACGGGGTGGTGACCGGCGCCGGCGCGGTCTTCGGCCGGCCCGTCCACGTCGCCTCGCAGGACTTCACCGTCGCCGGGGGCTCCGCGGGGGAAGTGCACTCCGACAAGGTCGCCGCCATGATGAAGGCGAGCCTGATGACGGGCACCCCGTTCATCTTCATCAACGACTCCGGCGGCGCCCGGGTCCAAGAGGGTATCGGGTCGCTGGCCGGCTACGGCCGGGTCTTCTACAGCAACGTGCTGCTGTCCGGCGTGGTGCCACAGATCTCGATCATCGCGGGACCATGCGCCGGCGGGGCGGCGTACTCACCCGCGCTGACCGACTTCATCATCCAGACCCGCAAGGCCCACATGTTCATCACCGGGCCGAACGTCATCACCCAGGTGACCGGCGAGCAGGTCACCGCGGAGGAGCTGGGCGGCGCCGACGCCCACATGGCGCTGTCGGGCGTCAACCACTTCGTGGTCGACGACGACGAGCAGGCCATCCTGGTCGCGCAGAAGCTGCTCAGCTTCCTGCCGCAGAACAACACCGAAGACCCGCCGATCGTCGACGCGGACCCGGTGATCGAGCCCGACCCCGAGCTGGCCGACATCGTGCCGGTCAAAGCCAAGTTGGGGTACGACGTCCGCGACGTCATCCTTCGCATCGTTGACCACGGCGACTTCTTGGAGAGCCAGGCGGG
This sequence comes from Nocardioidaceae bacterium, assembly GCA_039811985.1. Lineage (GTDB taxonomy): Bacteria > Actinomycetota > Actinomycetes > Propionibacteriales > Nocardioidaceae > Nocardioides. The sequence continues at coordinate 1,616 of JBDHZT010000171.1, forward strand.
CTATGCGCAGAACATCGTGGTCGGCTTCGGCCGGATCAACGGCCGCACCGTCGGTGTGGTCGCCAACCAACCGGCCGTGCTGTCGGGCGTGCTCGACATCGACGCCTCCGACAAGGGCTCTCGGTTCATCCGCTTCTGCAACGCCTTCAACATCCCGCTGCTGACCCTGGTCGACGTGCCGGGCTTCCTGCCCGGTGTTGCCCAGGAGCACAACGGGATCATCCGGCACGGCGCCAAGATGCTCTACGCCTACTCCGCGGCCACCGTCCCGAAGGTGACCGTGGTGCTGCGCAAGGCCTACGGCGGTGCCTATCTGGCGATGTGCTCGAAGGATCTCGGGGCCGACCGGGTGTTCGCCTGGCCGACGGCCGAGATCGCCGTGATGGGTGCCGAGGGTGCGGCCGAGATCGTCTTCCGGCGCGACATCGCGGCTGCCGAGGATCCGGACGCGAAGCGGGCCGAGGTGATCGAGGAGTATCGCGACACCTTCTCCACGCCGTACGTCGCCGCCTCCCGAGGCCTCGTGGACGACATCATCGAGCCGTCCCGCACCCGCGAGCAGGTCGCGCGGGCGCTGGAGATCCTCAGCGCCAAGCGGGACATCAGGCCCGCCAAGAAGCACGGGCTGGGTCCGACGTGAGCGGCGAACCGACCACGGCCGAGCTGCTCGACACCGTGCGCACCCTCGCCGCCAGGGTCGAGTCCCTGGAGGCCGAGTTAGCGGCCGTCCGAGCGGCGATGCCGACGCCGGAGGTCTCCGAAGAGGTTGTCATCGCGATCTCGGCGGCCGTCGCGGCGTTCCTCGGCAAGCGGGCGCGGCTCAAGCAGGTGCGTTATCGGAGCAGCGCCGCCTGGACCCAGCAGGGTCGGGCCGCGGTCCAGGGCCACCAGATCATCCACGGAGTCCGGTGACCGGTGATGACAACGGCAATCGCAACGGCAATGGCTACGGAGTGGATGAGGTCATGCAGCTCAAGGTGACGGTCAACGGTGTCGCATACGACGTCGAAGTCGAGGTGGAGGAGGAGACCCGCCCGACGCTGGGCACCGTCTTCATGGGCGGCGGGTTCGTCCCCCAACATGCCTCGTCGGCGGCGGCCGCGGCGCCGGTCACCGGCGGCGGGGACGGCGTCAAGGCCCCGCTCTCGGGGTCGGTGGCCAGGGTGCTGGTCGAGGAGGGTCAACAGATCGAGGCAGGCGACGTGCTGGTCGTCCTCGAGGCGATGAAGATGGAGACCGAGATCACCGCCCCCACGGCTGGCACCGTCTCGGCCGTGCTGGTCGCGCCGGGCGACGCCGTGGCCGGAGGACAGGTCTTGGTGCAGCTCGGCGACTGACTGACTGACCAGGTCCCTCGGTCTCGATCGTGCCCTGGCGACCTGTCCGTGGTGGGGACTAGGGTCCTGGGCAGGCAACCAATTGCCTGTGCCGAGCGTCTCTAGTCGCAAGGTCTGACTACGGGGGAGTTACATGTCGATGCGCCGTCGCCTCACCGCGGCCGTTCTGTCCGTCCTGCTCGCGAGTCCGCTGCTGATCGCCGCGGCGATGCCGGCCGGTGCTGCACCCACCGCGACGGTGGCCACGAAGCGCGCAGTGGGGAAGTGGACCGTTACCCAGATCGGTCCGCAGACCTATCGGGTCGCCTGGCGCGCGCCCGAGCGACTGCCGTTGGGTGCCGACCGTCCGCAGATCCGCAAGGGGGACACCTCTCTGGGCGTCGCGCTGGTCGAGCGCGACGGCCGCACGGTCTATGTCGATGTGCAAGCCAGCCGTCGCCCCGATCCGACGGCCTTCGACGTGGTGCTGTCGGGGGACCGGCTCAACATCAGCGGCGATGACGTCGCCGCGCGCTCCGGTGCCGCCAAGACCTCGGGCACGAAGGGCTCCTCGGTCGAGCGGGCGACGACCACACTGCCCGACGACCCGGCCACGCCGGGAGCGTTCAACGTGCAGACCAGCGACTACGAGCTCGACCCGGTCAAGCTGCCGGGGATGCCCGAACCGATCGAGATGGTCGGCCATGTCGTGGAGCCCGTCGACGGAGCGACGACCGGACCTCGGCCGGTGGTGCTGTTCCTGCACGGGCGGCACTCCTACTGCTACAACCCCAAGAACGGCCGTGACGGTTGGAAGTGGCCGTGCATGCCTCCGTTCAAGGAGATCCCGAGCCACCTCGGCTACGACTACATCCAGCAGGTGCTCGCCTCCCAGGGTTACTTCACCGTCTCGGTGCGGGTCAACGGCATCAACGCCCAGGACTTCGCGCTGGATGACGGCGGGGCCGACGCTCGAGCACAGATCGTCGAGCGTCACCTCGACTACTGGGCCGACCAGGCCACCGACCATCAGCTCGACATGTCCGAGGTCGTCCTGGTCGGCCACAGCCGTGGCGGCGAGGGCGTGGACCGGGCGTCGCTGGAGATCCCGCTGAGTGCGCCGTACACCATTGCTGGCCAGGTGCTGCTCGCGCCGACCGACTTCGCCGGTCAGACGGCGGCCTATGTGCCGACCGTGACGATGCTGCCCTACTGCGATGGTGACGTCTACGACCTGCAGGGCCAGCTCTTCACCGACACCGCGCGCGACCTGACCAACGACGACACCTCGCTGAAGAGCTCGGTGCTGGTGATGGGCGCCAACCACAACTTCTTCAACACCGAATGGACGCCCGGCCTCGCCGAGGCGCCCGCGTGGGACGACTGGGGGGACACCGGGTCCGGACTCTGCGGCGAGGCCAACCCGGATCGGCTCACGCCGATTGAGCAGCAGGCGGTCGGCACGGCGTACGTCTCCGGAGCGGTGCACCTGTTCACCCGTGACGAGGAGGAGTTCCTCCCGATGTACGACGGCTCCGCCGTCAACGTCACCTCGACCGGGGACGCCGAGGTGTTCAGCCACGCCATCGGTGGCGGCCGGGTGGAGCGGAGGCCGGGTGTCGACAGCGGACTGTCCCTCGCTGACGGCGCCGACACCCAGCTCTGTTTGGGTGCCGTGACGTGGTCCCGGCCTCGGCACGGCTTGTGCGGCCGCGTCGGCGACCTGGACGGCAACGTGCCGCACTGGTCGGGCGAGGGCGACTTCTTGGCCAAGCGGAAGAACCTCGAGGTGGAGTGGTCTGCGCCGGGCCAGACCGGCGGGCTGGTCTTCGACGATCCGCTGGATCTGTCCGGCGGCCAGCGGCTCGAGCTGCGCACGATCGTCGACCCACTCGTGGGTGACGTCGCGTTCACGGTGCGCCTGACCGACGCCGACGGTCACCAGGCCGACGTGGTGCCCGAGGGTGGCAGTGCGCTTGCTGCGTTGCCGTCCAGCGACTGGCTCGGCAAGCGGTGGGGGCAGACGGTCATCGTCGACCCCTCGACCGCTGCGGGCATCGACCTCAGCGAGATCACCCAGGTCGACCTGGTCGCCGAGAGCAACCGCGGACACGTGTGGGTGCTCGACATGGCCGCCGCTCCCGACCAGCTCGCGGGAGTGCCCAACAGGCGGTTGCCAGTGGTGAGCCTGGGCAAGGTCAAGGTCGCCGAAGGCAATCGTCAAGCGTCCACCGCGAAGGTGCCGTTCACCGTCAGTGGCACGCTGACCCGTCCCGCGACGGTGGCGGTGGGCCAGCTGACCGATGGTGAGGACCTGGCCACGCTGACCATGGATCTCGCGCCGGGGCAGACCTCCGGGTCGCTGGTCGTCGACTACTTCGGTGACAAGCTCGACGGACCGAAGCGTCAGTTGACCCTGCTGGCGGCCTTCCCCAGGTCAGGGGTGATGACCGACCAGTACCTCGGCAGGCTGGTGATCCTCGACGACGATCCCACTCCGAAGGTCACCATGTCCCCGGTGCACCGACGGGTCAAGGAGGGCACGTCGGCGATGTGGCAGGTCACGCTGGCCAATCCGGTCTCCTACGGTATCTTTGTCTGGCTGAGGCCGGTCGCTGGCGGCGTCCACGGTCCGCGCCTCGCCGTCGGCGACGTGCCGCGTGACTGGCTCCGGGCGCACGGTGTGCCGCGGCGGGTGTCTGCCTCGACTCCGCTGCACCGGGCCAAGCTCGGGGTCTACGCCTACATCAAGCCGGGCCGGACCTCGACCACGTTGGCCATCCCGACCCTGCGCGACGGGACCAAGGAGGGCCGCGAGGCGGTCACCGCTCGGATCGTCGCCGACATGGCTGGCCACCGGTTGCGGGCCACGAAGACGATCTACGTCGTCGACCGCTGACCTGGCAGCCCCTCTGCCCCGCTCCCCTGTGATCGCGCTGACCACAGGGGGCGTGGCAGATGGGTGCCAGACGGCGGTGGATTGAGTATGCCGACTCTGCCGCGAGGCGGTCGTGGAGCCCAGGCTCAGAGGGCCCCCAACCCTCTCGCACAAAGGAGCCCTACGCATGTCCGTCCTCGCCCGAGTTGCAGCAGTCGCCACGTGCGCCGTGATGACCGCAGTCCTCCTTGCCACCCTCTCTGCCCCGGCGCACGCCGAGGTGCTCCATCACCGAGACCAGCGTCATGACGTCTGGCGGTTCAACGGCAAGAAGGAGCGCATCGCTCCGCACGCGGCCAACCCTGACCTCACCCGCGTCACCATCCGGCACGCTGCCAAGCGGGTCGTTGTGAAGATCGCGGCGCGGAAGATGACCCGACGCACCGACCTGGCGACCCTGAAGATCGTGACCCCTCAGGGTCACTACTGGGTGGCGGCGTTCTTGAACCCCACGTTCGTCACGGTCATGAAGCACAACCGCGACGTGGCCTGCCCACGCGCCACGGCCCACCGATCCCTGCCCCGGAACCGGATGACCATCACCGTGCCTCGGCGATGCCTGGACACCCCCAGGTGGGTCAAGATCGGCGGCGGCGTGATCAAGACGGGGCCGGGTGGCACCGCCGAGAAGGGCCACCTCGACCTCCTGTTCGGCGGCAAGCCCACCGGCGAGCGGGTCTTGGTGAGTCCACGTGTGCTGAGCAGCTGAGCGGTGGATCTCGGGCGCCGGGGAGGCGATCCTTCCGTTCCGGCTGGCTTCCGGCTCCCAGTCTCCTGTGGTGCTGACCGACAGGGCAGCTACCGGGAGAGGTGGTCCTTCCGCTTCGGCTGCTTCCCGGCTCACGGTCGCTCTCCGGGGCCTGGTGGGGTCGTCGATGGTGCCGATACTGCATCCCGCCTGCTCTTCGGGGTGGCTGGGATGTCGTTTGGGCCCAATCGGCAATGCCGTTTCGGTCCAATCGGCGTGATTTTGGCTCCGACGCGTCTGGAGAGCCATCGATTGTTCCGGAACTGCACGAAATCCACTCGGATCCTTGCAGTTTGCGCCCAATCGATGGGGCTCCGACGGCGCCACCGGGCTGGAGTGCACCGCTTGTTCCGAAACGGCACGGCGATTGTTCCGAAACTTCAGGCCGAGGGCCTTGGTGGTCACTGGGGTGACCACGGTGACCCCGGGGACCCGACCCCCCCC
>JBDHZT010000172.1:0-6824 GCA_039811985.1 Nocardioidaceae bacterium
GGTTGCTGGTCGCTGGTGGTCACTCCTGTCACCGTTTTCACAAGGTATGTAGGGATCGCTCCGCTTACCTCGGTGAATGACGCATGGTAAGTGCAGGCATCACCACATACCTTGTGAAAGCAGCAACCCGTGTGACCCCCGGGAATCAGGACGGGTAGACCGGGCACTCAGCACCCATAGGGGCGCAGGAGACGCAAGAACACCGCAGTAGACGGAACCAGCGGACGCCCGGGCGAGCAGAGCCCGAGAACACCAGCGACTCGGCCAGCAACCCCAGCCACCTGCTGCCTCTCCGGTAGCTGCCGTGTCGGTCGCAACCCAAGGCGGCCAGCAACCCGGCGAGCAAGCAGGTCCAAGAGCGGAGTTCACCGTCGTACTCGCATAGAACAGGCTCAGCTGTCGCCGACGGTGACGGCTTCGGCCAACGTGACTTCGGGGTCGGTCTCCGGGTCGTCGATATGGCTGAGCAGACTCCGGCCAGAGGCGAGCAGCGCGACGGCAAGCAGGACGGCGACGCCGCCAACGTAGAACGGCACGTGCACTCCCACTCGCTCACCGAGGAAGCCGGCCAGCCAAGGAGCCACGGCACCGCCACCGAACCGGACGAAACTGTAGGCGGCCGAGGCGGTGCTGCGCTCCACCGGAGCGGCCTTCATCACCGACTCGGTCACCAACGTGTTGTTGATGCCCAGGAAGAAGCCGGCCAGCACCACGCCGCCGGCTAGCACTGGCTTGCTGTCGGTGAAGACAGCCATGCTGAGCAGGATCAACGCGAACGCGGTCAGGGCCAGCAACACGGAGGGAATGGTCCCGATCTTGGCCTGCAGTCGTGGAGCGACCCAGACCGAGCTCACCGCGAGCAGGAGGCCCCAGCCGAAGAAGATCAGCCCGATGGCGCGAGCGCTGAGGTCGAGGGGGAAGGGCGTGAAGGCCAGCAGCGTGAAGAAGCCGAAGTTGTAGAGGAGCGCGGTCAGTGCCATCAGCAGCAGCGGCCGGTGTCGCAGCGCTCGGATCGGGGCGCTCAGCGAGGTGGGCCGGTCGGGACGAGGGCTGGCAGGCAGCATCAGCGCGGTCGCGACCAGCGCGATCGCCATCAGGGCGGCGACGCCGAGGAAAGGTGCCCGCCAGGAGATGGTGCCCAGCTCGCCACCGATGAGCGGGCCGGCCGCGATGCCCACCCCGAGGGCCGCCTCGTAGAGGATGATCGCCTGCGCGACCGAGCCGCGCGCGGAGGAGACGATGGCGGCCAGGGCGGTGGCAATGAACAGCGCGTTGCCGAGGCCCCAGACGGCGCGGAATCCGACGATGCCGGCCACGCTGTCCTGCAGCCCCGCGAGCGCCGAGCCGACGATGATGATCGCCAGCCCGAGCAGCAGTGTCGATTTGCTGCCGATCCGGCTGGAGACCCAGCCGGTGAGCAGCATCGCCACGCCCATCACGGCCATGTAGCTGGTGAAGAGCAGCGAGACCTGTGAGGGCGAGGCATCGAGCTGATCGGCGATCGGCTTGAGGATGGGGTCGACCAGGCCGATGCCCATGAAGGCGATCACACAGGCGAAGGCCACCGCCCACACCGACCTGGGTTGCTTCCACATGCTCATGCCTGACGTCCTTCTGCGTAGTCGTGGGTGGTGCTGGCGTCGCCACTCGGTTCGGGGGTGGCGAGTTGTTCGAGGATCTCGATCGCGTCGGCAAGGGTGTCCAACTGCCGTTGGTCGAGCTGCTCGAGTCGTGGCCGGACGGCCTCGGCGCGGGCGGCGCGAGTGGCGGCGAGATGGGCCCGTCCGTTGGCGGTGAGGGAGACCCGGACCGCGCGGGCGTCGTCGGGATCGGGCTGCTTGGCGACCCAACCGGCGTCGTGCAGCCGGGCCACCTGTGTGGTGACCGTGGGCTGGCTGCAGTTGTCGGCTTTGGCGAGGTCGCCGATCCGGGTTTCGCCCAGTTCTTCGATGACGGCCAGCAGCCGCGCCGCTGCGACGGACTCGGTGACCCCGGCGGTGCGGTTGGCCCACCGGTTGAGGCGGGCGATCGCGCTGAGCAGCTGCGAGCCTAAGGCGGAGTCCATAGGGAGACTATATAGATATGCTATGAAAAGTGCCAAGTCCACAGCGTCAGCGCTCGACAGGCGCTCCGGACCCGGTGTGGCACACTGGTCCGGACGAGTTCACGAACTCGCGTGCTCTGGGGGCGGTGGAAATCCGCACCGGCGGTGAAAGTCCGCGACCCGGCCACTGCCAGTGGTCGGCTGACCAGGTGGAACTCCTGGACCGACGGTCAAAGTCCGGATGGGAGGAGCAGCGCAGGTCAGCCCGCGCGCCGTGCGCACGGCGTCCGGCCCCGCGCAACAGCCCCGGGGCCCGCGAGGCCCGACCGGAGGCATCCATGGCAGCCAGCGACGCGGAGCGGCGGGCAATGGTGCGCGCGCTCGAGGTGGCTGCCGACCCGGACGTGCCGCTGGGACCGAATCCGCGGGTCGGCTGCGTGCTGATCGACGCCGACGGCCGCGTCATCGCCGAAGGACGACACCGCGGGGCGGGCACTCCGCACGCCGAGGTGGCCGCGTTGGCCGCGGCCGGGTCGGCCGCACGCGGCGCCACCGCGGTGGTGACGCTCGAGCCGTGTGACCACACCGGACGCACCGGCCCCTGCTCGCAGGCACTGTTGTCCGCGGGAGTGCGTCGGGTCGTGTTCGCCCAGGCCGACGCGAATCCAGCAGCGGCCGGTGGTGCTGACCGGCTGCGAGCCAGCGGGGTCGAAGTCGAGGGCGGCTTGCTTGCCGAGGAAGCGACCGCCCTGAACCGAGTCTGGAGCTTCGCGGTCCAGCACGGCCGCCCGTTCGTGACGTGGAAGTTCGCTGCCACCCTCGACGGCCGCAGCGCAGCGGCCGACGGCACCAGCCGCTGGGTGAGCTCGCACGCTGCTCGGCTCGACGCGCACAGGATGCGGGCGCTCTGTGACGTGATCCTGGTCGGCAGCGGGACCGTCGCGGTGGACGACCCGCAGCTGACCGTGCGTGACGAGTACGACGACGTGCTGCCGGGGCAGCCACTGCGTGCCGTGATGGGGCTCCGCGCGGTGCCCCCTGGTCGCCGGGTCCTCGACGACACGGCAGACACCGTGCTGTTGCGCACCCGCGATCCCCAGGCGGCCTTGGCCGACCTGTGGGCACGTGACCGCCAGCACGTGTTCCTCGAGGGCGGCCCCACGCTCGCCGCCGCGTTCCTCCGAGCCGGCCTCGTCGACGAGATCGTCGCGTACGTCGCTCCAGCCCTGCTCGGAGCCGGGCAGCCAGCCGTGGGCGATCTGGGCATCGGCACCATCGCTGACGCGCTCCGTCTCGAGTTGCGCGAGGTCGTCGCCGTCGGCGCCGGTGCGGAAGCCAACGCCCGGCTGGTGCTCAGCCCATCCCGCTCGGAACCCACTCCCGCGGAACCTGGAAAGGAGCGCTGACCATGTTCACCGGAATCGTGGAGGCGCAAGGCACGGTCGAGAAGATCGAGGATCTCGGCGACGCCGTTCGGTTGACGATCTCCGACGAGACCGTTCTCCAGGACGCTCAGCTGGGCGACTCCATCTCGGTCAACGGGTGCTGCCTGACGGTCGCCCAGCTGTCCTGCAACGCCCACGTGCCCGAGGCGTTCGAGGCCGACCTGATGGCAGAGACTCTGGTCAAGACCAGCCTCGGCGGGCTCCACCAGGGCGACTTGGTCAACCTGGAGCGGGCGGTGACCGTCGACAAGCGGCTCGGCGGCCACATCGTGCAGGGCCACGTGGACGGGGTTGGCACGGTGGCGTCACGCACGCCCAGCGAGCACTGGGAAGTCGTCGAGATCCGACTCCCGACCGAGCTGTCCCGCTATCTCGTGCCCAAGGGGTCGATCGCGGTCGATGGTGTCTCCCTCACCGTCGTTGACGTGTCGCCCGAGGCATTCACCGTCTCGCTGATCCCCGAGACGTTGGCCAGGACGACCCTTGGCCGCCGCGCCGTGGGCGACCGGGTCAATCTCGAGGTGGACGTCCTCGCCAAGTACGTCGAGCGGCTGCTCGGAGCCGCCGGTCCCGAGCAGGCTGAGCAGGAGGACCCCGCATGACTCTCATCGAATGGCTGCTCAACGGTCAGCTCCACGTCGGCGGCGGCACGCTGTCGGTGCGCGAGGTCGTGGGCAACCTGTTCGGCCTGGCCAGCGCGGTGCTCGGGATGCGTCGTGTCGTGTGGGCGTGGCCGGTCGGCCTGGTTGGCAACCTGCTGCTGTTCACCGTCTTCGTGTCCGGCGAGCTCAGCGGCGTGACCACCGAGCCGCTGTGGGGTCAGGCCGGTCGGCAGTTGTTCTTCATCGCCGTGGCACTCTACGGCTGGGTGCGCTGGACGAGGCTCCGTGCCGCTGGTGGGTCGGCGGACGGGCGCGCCATCACGCCGCGTTGGGCCACGCCGCGAGAGCGGTTGATGCTGGTGCTCCTCGGCATCGTCGGCTACGCGGCGGCGTACGCCTTGCTGCAGTGGATCGGCTCCTGGGGCCCGGTGACAGAGGCCTGGATCTTGGCTGGCTCGATGCTCGCCACCTACGGGATGGCGCGCGGCTGGGTGGAGTTCTGGCTGATCTGGGTGCTCGTGGACATCGTCGGAGTGACCACCCTGATCCACGCCGGCTACTACCCGACGGCGACGATGTACCTCGTCTACGCCGCATTCGTCGTGGTCGGCTTCGTGACCTGGTGGCGGGCCAGCGCACGCCTGACCGCCGCCGACCACGCCAAGGAGGCGATGGCATGACTGACTACGACACAGCACCTTCCGGCAGCGGTAGCGTGCGACTGGACAGCGTTGAGCGCGCGATCGCGGACATCGCCGCGGGCCGAGCGGTGGTCGTGGTCGACGACGAGGACCGGGAGAACGAGGGCGACATCATCTTCGCCGCCGCCAAGGCGACGCCGGAGCTGATGGCCTTCACCATCCGCTACTCCAGTGGCGTCATCTGCGCACCGATGACGCCGGCACTGCTCGACCGGCTGGACATCCCGCTGATGACCCCGCACAACGAGGACCGGATGCGGACGGCGTACACCATCTCGGTCGATGCCCGCGACGGTGTCACGACGGGCATCTCCGCGGCCGACCGCGCGCACACCGTGCGCGTGCTCGCTGACTCGGCGACCGAGCCGTGGGAGATCACCCGACCCGGCCACGTCTTCCCGCTGCGCTACCGCGACGGCGGCGTGCTGGTCCGGCGTGGTCACACCGAGGCGGCGGTCGACCTGGCTCGGCTGGCGGGGCTCACCCCGGCTGGAGTGCTGGTCGAGGTCGTCAATGACGACGGCACCATGAAGCGCGGGCAGCAGCTGCGCGACTTCGCCGACGAGCATGACCTGGCGATGATCTCGATCGAGGATCTGGTCCGCTACCGCAGGCGCACCGAGCTGCACGCGACCCGGGTCGCGGAGACCCGGCTGCCGACCCGGTTCGGCGACTTCACGGCGTACGGCTATCGCGTGACGGTCGACCAGAGCGAGCACATCGCGCTGGTCTACGGCGACCTGTCCGGCCCCGAGCCGGTGCTGACCCGAGTGCACTCGGAGTGCCTGACGGGCGATGTCTTCGAGAGCTTCCGCTGCGACTGCGGGCCGCAGCTCGAGGAGGCCCTGGCCAGGGTCGTGGAGGAGGGTCGCGGCGTCGTCGTCTATCTCCGGGGCCACGAGGGCCGCGGGATCGGGTTGGTCGCCAAGCTGCAGGCCTACGCACTGCAGGATGCGGGGCGCGACACCGTCGACGCCAACCTCGATCTCGGCCTGCCTGCAGATGCGCGTCACTACGGCACCGCCACCCAGATCCTGCGCGACCTAGGCGTGAGCTCGGTGCGGCTGCTCACGAACAACCCGGACAAGACCACCAGCCTCGCCGACTTCGGGGTCACCGTTGCCGAGCGAGTGCCGCTGACGCCGCGACCGAACGACCACAACCTGAGCTACCTGCAGACCAAGCGGGACCGGATGGGCCATCAGCTGCCCGACCTGCCTGCGACGAGAGGACAGCAGTCATGACCGGTGCCGGGGCCCCGGAGCAGCGTCCCATCGACTGCCACGACCTGCGAGTCGCCGTGGTCGCCGCCAGCTGGCACCAAGAGGTCATGACCGGGCTCGTCGACGGTGCCCTGCGCGCGGGGCGCGACTATCGCGTCGAAGGGCCCGCCGTGGTGCGGGTGCCCGGCACCTTCGAGCTTCCGGTCGTTGCCGGCGCCATGGCTGCACAGGGGTACGACGCGGTGGTCGCGCTCGGCGTCGTGATTCGGGGCGGCACTCCGCACTTCGACTACGTCTGCTCGGCCGCCACCGACGGCCTGACCAGGGTCGCACTCGACACCGGCACGGCGATCGGCTTCGGTGTGCTCACCTGCGACAACGAGGAGCAGGCCCTCGACCGGGCCGGCCTCGACCACTCCCACGAAGACAAGGGCTACGAGGCGATGGCTGCCGCCCTGGTCACCGCCCGGACGCTTCGCCAGATCAGCGACGGGACGGCTGCCGGTGCGGGGGCGGTGAACCCTTAGAGTGGGGGCCTGTGAAGACGTTCGAGGAGTTGTGGGCCGAGCTGAGCGAGAAGGCCCGCACCCGACCGGCAGACTCCGGGACCGTGCAGCAGCTGGACGCCGGGGTCCATGCGATCGGCAAGAAGCTGGTCGAGGAGGCCGCCGAGTCCTGGATGGCCGCCGAGCATGAGGGGCCCGAGCGGGCCGCCGAGGAGATCAGCCAGCTGCTCTACCACGCCCAGGTGCTGATGCTGGCCAGTGGCGTGGGCCTAGACGACGTCTACACCCATCTCTAGAGAAGAT
>JBDHZT010000173.1:0-6797 GCA_039811985.1 Nocardioidaceae bacterium
CTACCCGGCGGCGATGATCTCGCGCATCAGGTGGGCGGTCTCCGAGGGGGTCTTGCCCACCTTGACCCCGACCGCCTCGAGGGCCTCCTTCTTGGCCTGGGCAGTGCCGGAGGAGCCGGAGACGATCGCGCCGGCGTGGCCCATCGTCTTGCCCTCGGGCGCGGTGAAGCCGGCGACGTAGCCGACGACGGGCTTGGTGACGTTGTCCTTGATGTACGCCGCCGCCCGCTCCTCGGCGTCGCCGCCGATCTCACCGATCATCACGATCGCATCGGTCTCCGGGTCGTCTTGGAACGCCGCGAGGCAGTCGATGTGGGTGGTCCCGATGATCGGATCACCGCCGATGCCGACACACGAGGAGAAGCCGAGGTCGGAGAGCTCGTACATCATCTGATAGGTCAGCGTGCCGGACTTCGACACCAGTCCGATCCGGCCGGCTCCGGTGATGGTGGCCGGGATGATGCCCGCGTTGGACTTGCCGGGGCTGATCAGGCCGGGGCAGTTCGGGCCGATGATGCGGGTGCCCTTCGCCGCGGCGTACGCACGAAACTCGGCGGTGTCATTGACCGGAACACCCTCGGTGATGACGACCACCAGCGGCATGCCGGCGTCGACGGCCTCCTCCACCGCGGCCTTGGTGAACGCCGGGGGCACGAAGACCACCGACACGTCGGCGCCGGTCTGCGCGATGGCGTCGGCGACGGTGCCGAACACCGGCAGGTCGGTGCCCTCGATGGTGACGGTCTCGCCGGCCTTGCGCGGGTTGACCCCGCCGACGATGTCGGTGCCGGAGGCGAGCATGCGGGTGGTGTGCTTCATGCCCTCCGACCCGGTCATGCCCTGGACGACGACCTTGCTCTTGTCTGTCAGGAAGATGGCCATGATGTGTCCGTGTGCCCCTCTCAGGCGTTCGCCAGCTCGGCGGCCTTCTCGGCCGCGCCATCCATGGTGTCGACGATGGTGACCAGCGGATGGTTGGCCTCGACCAGGATGCGGTGGCCCTCTTCCACGTTGTTGCCGTCGAGTCGGACCACCAGCGGCTTGTCCGCCTCGTCCCCGAGCATGGCCAGCGCGTGCACGATGCCGTCGGCGACGGCGTCGCAGGCGGTGATGCCGCCGAAGACGTTGACGAAGACCGCCTTGACCTGCGGGTCACCCAGGATGATGTGCAGGCCATCGGCCATCACCTGCGCGGATGCGCCGCCACCGATGTCGAGGAAGTTGGCCGGCTTGACGCCACCATGGGCCTCGCCGGCGTAGGCCACCACGTCGAGGGTGGACATCACCAGGCCGGCTCCGTTGCCGATGATCCCGACCTCGCCGTCCAGCTTGACGTAGTTGAGGCCCTTCTCCTTGGCGGCCAGCTCGAGCGGGTCGACCTCGTCGCGGAGCTCGAAGGCCGCGTGGTCGGGCTGGCGGAAGTCGGCGTTGTCGTCGAGGGTGACCTTGCCGTCCAGCGCCTCGAGGCTGCCGTCACCGAGCTTGACGAGTGGGTTCACCTCGACCAGGGTCGCGTCCTCGGCGATGAAGACCTCCCACAGCCGCTTGATGACCTCTTGCGCCTGGTCGGCCACCTCGGCCGGGAACCGGGTGGCGGCCACGATCTCGGCGGCCTTGGCGTCGTCGACACCCACGAGCGGGTCGATGGAGACCTTGGCCACCGCCTCCGGCTTCTCGACGGCGGTGATCTCGATCTCGACGCCACCTTCGACCGAGGCGATGCAGAGGTAGTCGCGTTCGGCGCGGTCGACCAAGAAGGAGAAGTAGTACTCGTCGGCGATGTCGGCGGCCGGCGCGATCAGCACGCGGTGCACGGTGTGGCCCTTGATGTCCATGCCGAGGATCTCGCCCGCCTTGACCACGGCATCCTGCGGATCCGTGGCGAGCTTCACTCCGCCGGCCTTGCCCCGACCGCCGGTCTTGACCTGCGCCTTGACGACCACCCGGCCACCGAGACTCTCCGCCGCGGCGGCGGCCTCCGCCGGATCGGTGATGACCACGCCGAGCGTCACCGGCACGTTGTGCTTGGCGAAGAGCTCCTTCGCTTGGTACTCCATCAGGTCCACGATCCAGCCCCGTCCTTACATAGATCGACGTCGAGAGACTTCAGGCAGCCTATTCCCGCTCTCGGCGGACGACTACGGCGGATCGGCCACCGGTTCCACGGCCTCCTCTTCGTCCGTCTCACCCGAGCGGACGTTGCGCGGCCGGAACGAGTGGCGTACGTCGAGCACCGACCGGACCGTCTCCAGGTCGAACGGCTCGCCGAGCCACTCGAAGAGTCCTTGGAGGACCTCGGGGTTGGCGGTGAACTCGTCGTACTTGATGTGGTACGCCGCGTCCCCGAGCTGGTCGCGCAGCGTCATCAGCATCGCCTCGCGCTCCTGGAGCTCGGCGAGCGCGTCGGGATCCTTGGACCACCAGGCGCTGTGTGAGACAGACTCCAGGTCACGGGTGTTGATGACGAACTTCGCACCCGGGAAGACGTCTTGGAGCCAGCGGACGAAGTCGGGAGTGTCGGGCTCACCCCACAAGATCTCCTTGAAGCCGGTGACCCGGGTGTCCGGCTCCGGCCGCAGGATGGTCGCCACCGCGAGCTTGCGCGCGTGGCGGAGCGCCGCGCCGTGGGCATAGTTGTCCATCCCGAACAACGGGGACCGCGATCCGGACGAGCCCTCCTCGGCCCCACGCTCGCGTTGCTTGCGGCGCTGCACCCGGCGCTCAGCGACGCCGGTCTTGTCGTAGGCCCACACGTGGCGCAGGATCTGGCGGTTCTCTCCGCGGATCAGGTAGCCGGGGATGCTGTTCAAGATGCCCTGCACGAGGGTCGATCCGGAGCGGCCGTAGGTGAGCACGAAGAGGTACTCCACCCGCGTGTCACGCTCGAAGACCGACACCCGGTGCCGTGCTCGGTCGCGCTCGCTGCGGAGACGCGCGATCGTCTCGTCGCGCTCACGAAGATGACTGCGCGCCAGACGTCGCGTGATTCGCTCCCACACCCGCCTGAGCCTAGTGGTCAATCCGCCCAGCACCCGAACCCGTCCGCACGAGGCGACTGGTCTGGTCCAGCAGGTGACCTCCACCACAGGTTCACGCCGGAGATGCGCTTGGCTAGGCGCGGGTTTCGCGATTCCGATCCGTCTGGAACCGCCGTCATTCACAATCGAACAGACCCCGGTTTTTCTGTTCGTGATCAATCCGTTACAGTCAGGGACCGTTGTCACGATCCCCCGTCAGTGAGGACCTCTATATGGGTAGCCACCGAGCCGCACGCAGCGGCCTCGGCCGGAACACCATGGGGGTCCCTGCAGCGCGCTCGAGCGCCGGCAAGCGGATCGCCACCACGAAGTCCCGAGCCACCTCCACGTCGGAGACCCAGCGCTCGGAGATCCAGCGTTCCGTGCCCGGCAAGCGGATGGCCCGGTCGGCCCCTGCGGTCGACGTCTCCGTCAGCTCGACTCCGGACACGCCCACCCCGAACACCACTTCTCGACGTACGACGACGCCCGCGGTGGCAGCTCCCGGCAAGCGGCGCGCAGCCAGGCACACCGGCTCTCGCGGGCCGCTCTTCCGAGCGCTCCCGTCCGGCCCGGTCCTCGCTGGCGTTGCTGTGATGGCGGTCGCCGTCGGTGGGGCACTCACGTCGGGCGCGAGTGGTGACCTGATCAGCGCCGCCTCCGGGGAGACCGCCGGCCGCACCGTGCAGGCCTCCGCGCTCACCGGGGTGGCAGGCCAGTCGACCACCAGCCTGCTCAAGGGTCGCACCGCGACGGTCAGCCGCGACAGCGAGCGCGACGACACGCAGGGCGACGCCGCGACCAGCCCGCTGGAGCAGGAGACCGAGCAGCAGGCCAAGGAGCGGGACAAGCAGCTCGAGACGCTGCGCGAGCAGGCCGAGAAGCAGTCGGACAAGATCGCGCTCAACCAGTGGGTCCTCCCGGTGGACCACTACCACATCACCAACACCTTCGGGATGGCGCGCAGCTACTACTCCTCCGGCTACCACACCGGTCTCGACTTCGCGGCCCCCTACGGCACCGAGATCCACGCCGTTGCTGGCGGAGTGGTCTCCTCGGCCGGTTACGACGGCGCCTACGGCAACAAGACCGTGGTCACCCTCGACGACGGCACCGAGATCTGGTACTGCCACCAGTCGGAGTTTGCGGTGAGCGCGGGCGACACGGTGACCCCGGGTGAGCTGATCGGCTACATCGGCGAGACCGGCAACGCCTTCGGCGCCCACCTGCACGTCGAGGTCCACCCGGGTGGTGGCGACGCCGTCGACCCGTTCCCGGCGTTCGTGCAGCACGGCGTCACGCCGTAAGCAAACAAGCTCAGAGCTTCTCGACCGGCGCATAGCGCAGCAGCAGACGGCGCACTCCTTCGGAGCCGAAGTCGATCGAGGCGACGGTCTTCTCGCCGGTGCCCTCCAACGAGACGACGGTGCCCATCCCCATCGAGGGGTGGAGGACCCGGTCGCCGGGGTTCAAGGACGGGATCGCTCGGGCCGGCTTCGCCTTGGCGGCCGCATCGAGCCGCAATGCGGCGGAGCTGAAGTTGCGCCGTCCCGCAGCGGTCGGCTGGCCCAACCCCGCCGAGCCCGGCCCCGCGGAGCCCAATCCGGCAGCGCTGGCGAGCTCCGGCCGGCCCCACTGCGGCCTCCCCCACTGGGTCTGGGCAGCTTCCTCCCGGCGCCACTCGACCAGGTCGATCGGCAGCTCGGAGAGGAACCGGGAGGCCGGATTGTGCATCGGAGCGCCCCAGGCCGAGCGGATCAGGGCGCGGGAGACGTAGAGCCGCTGCTGGGCCCGGGTGACCCCGACATAGGCGAGCCGCCGCTCCTCCTCCAACTCGGGTTTGTCGCCGAGGGCTCGCGAGTGGGGGAAGACCCCGTCCTCCAGGCCGGTGAGGAAGACGACCGGAAACTCCAGGCCCTTGGCGGTGTGCAGCGTCATCAAGGTGACCACGCCGGCGTCCTCGTCGTCGGGGGCGTCAGGGATCTGGTCGCTGTCGGCGACCAACGCGACCCGCTCGAGGAAGTCCGACAGGCCGGGCGTGACCAGCCCGGCATCGACGTCGGCCGGATCAGCGGACGGTCCGGCGACCGGATCCTCGCTGAACTCACGCGCCACCGCGACGAGCTCGCCGAGGTTCTCGATCCGGGTGGCGTCCTGTGGGTCCTCGGAGGCCTCGAGCGCCGCGAGATAGCCGGACCGATCCAGCGTCGTCTCCAAGACCACGTCGGCCCGCTCGCCCGCCTCGACCAGCTGCTGCAGCTCCTCGATCACCTCCACGAAGGCCTGGATGTTCTTCAGCGACCGAGTGGCGACGCCGGGCGCCTCGTCGGCACGACGCAGCGCCTCCCAGAAGGTCAGCCCGTCCCGCTCGGCGAAGGCCGAGATGCAGGCCTCGGCCCGGTCGCCGATGCCACGCTTGGGGGTGTTCAGGATCCGGCGCAGTGAGATCTCGTCGGCCGGGTTGGCCAGCATCCGCAGATAGGCCAGCGCGTCGCGGACCTCGCGCCGCTCGTAGAAGCGGACGCCACCCACCACGCGGTAGGGCATGCCGAGCCGGATGAAGATCTCCTCGAACACACGCGACTGCGCGTTGGTGCGGTAGAACACCGCGACCTCACCTGGTCGGGCCTTCCCATCATCGGTGAGCTGGTCGATCTCCTCGGCGACGAACCTGGCCTCGTCGCGCTCGTCGTCGGCGACATACCCCACGATCGGGGCTCCGTCGCCCGCGTCCGACCAGAGTCGCTTGGGCTTGCGCCCGTCGTTGTTGGCGATGACCGCGTTGGCGGCATTGAGGATGGTCTGGGTGGAGCGGTAGTTCTGCTCGAGCAGGATCGAGGTGGCGTTGGGGAAGTCCTGCTCGAAGTCGAGGATGTTGCGGATGTTGGCACCCCGGAAGGCATAGATCGACTGGTCCGCGTCGCCCACCACCATCAACTCAGCGGCAGGCACCCGGCTCTCCTCCAGCTCCGGCGTCTCGAGGAGCCCGTCCTCGGGGTTGTCGGCACAGAGCTGGTGGATAAGGGCGTACTGCGCGTGGTTGGTGTCTTGGTACTCATCGACCAGCACGTGCCGGAACCGCCGCCGATAGGTCTCCCGCACCTCGGGATAGGTGGCGAAAAGGTGCACGGTCGTCATGATCAGGTCGTCGAAGTCGAGGGCGTTGGCCTCGCGCAGCCGACGCTGATAGAGGGAGTACGCCGCGGCGCAGGTCTCCTCGAACGAGTTGCGCGCGTCCTTGGTCGCCTCCTCCACGTCGAGCAGCTCGTTCTTCTTGTCAGAGACCCAGTGCAGCACCGCGCCGGGCTGATAGCGACGGGGATCGACGTCGAGGTCCTTGAGGACCAGCGTCATCAGGCGCTTGGAGTCGGCGGCGTCATAGATCGAGAAGCTCGACTTGAAGCCGATCCGGCTGATCTCCTTGCGCAGGATCCGCACGCACGCCGAGTGGAAGGTCGAGACCCACATGATCCGCGCCCGCCGACCGACCAGTGCCTCGACCCGCTCCTTCATCTCCGCGGCGGCCTTGTTGGTGAACGTGATCGCCAGGATCGACCCCGGATGAGCCTTCCGCTGGGCGACCAGCCAGGCGATCCGACGGGTCAGCACCCGAGTCTTGCCCGAGCCGGCGCCGGCCACCACCAGCAGGGGGGCGCCTTCGTGGGTCACCGCGGCGCGCTGCGGCTCGTTGAGACCTTCGAGCAGCTCCTCGACGGTCGGGCCGGGCCGGGCCTCGCGGGGCTCTTCGGCCAGCTCCAGGCCGGGGATCGGGACGGTGTC
>JBDHZT010000174.1:0-6772 GCA_039811985.1 Nocardioidaceae bacterium
TCGCCCTTGACGATCGCCTCGTAGACCTTGACCCGGCCGGGGACGTCGTCGGACTTGATGGTGAGCAGCTCCTGCAGGGCGTAGGCGGCGCCGTACGCCTCCATCGCCCAGACCTCCATCTCGCCGAACCGCTGACCGCCGAACTGGGCCTTACCGCCCAGCGGCTGCTGGGTGATCATCGAGTAGGGCCCGGTCGAGCGCGCGTGGATCTTGTCGTCGACGAGGTGGTGGAGCTTGAGGATGTACATGTAGCCCACCGACACCGGGTCCGGGAACGGCTCGCCGGAGCGACCGTCGAAGAGGTCGGCCTTGCCGTTCTCTCCCACGACCCGGACGCCGTCCCGGTTGGGCAGCGTCGCGCCGAGCAGGCCGGTGATCTCGTCCTCCTTGGCGCCGTCGAAGACCGGCGTCGCGACCAGGGTGTCGGGGTCGGCCTTGTCAGCACCGATCTCGATCAGTCGCTTCTTCCAGTCCGTCGACCCCTTCTCGCCGTGGAGGTTGAGGTCCCAGCCCTGCTTGGCCAGCCAGCCGAGGTGCAGCTCGAGGATCTGGCCGATGTTCATGCGTCGCGGCACGCCCAGCGGGTTGAGGATCACGTCGACCGGGGTGCCGTCCTCCATGAACGGCATGTCCTCGATCGGCAGGATCTTGGCGATCACGCCCTTGTTGCCGTGGCGGCCGGCCAGCTTGTCACCGACCGAGATCTTCCGCTTCTGGGCGACGTAGACGCGCACCAGCTGGTTGACGCCCGGGGGCAGCTCGTCGCCGTCCTCGCGGTTGAACTCGCGGACGCCGATGACCGTGCCGGACTCGCCGTGCGGCACCTTCATCGAGGTGTCGCGGACCTCGCGGGCCTTCTCACCGAAGATCGCGCGCAGCAGCCGCTCCTCCGGGGTCAGCTCGGTCTCACCCTTGGGGGTCACCTTGCCGACCAGGATGTCGCCGTTGGTCACCTCGGCGCCGACCCGGATGATGCCGCGCTCGTCGAGGTCGGCGAGCAGGTCGTCGCCGACGTTCGGGATGTCGCGGGTGATCTCCTCCGGACCGAGCTTGGTGTCGCGAGCGTCGACCTCGTGCTCCTCGATGTGGATCGAGGTAAGGATGTCCTCTTGCACCAGGCGCTGGCTGAGGATGATGGCGTCCTCGTAGTTGTGCCCCTGCCACGGCATGAACGCCACCAACAAGTTGGTGCCCAGCGCCATCTCGGCGTCGTCGGTGCACGGCCCGTCGGCGATCGGCGAGCCCACCTCGACCCGGTCACCCTCAGCGACCAGCGGGCGCTGGTTGATGCAGGTGCCCTGGTTGGAGCGGCGGAACTTCTGCAGCTTGTACGTCGAGTAGGTGCCGTCGTCGTTGGTCGTCTCGACCAGGTCGGCGGACACCTCGCGGATCACACCGGCCTTCTCGGCAGTGACGACGTCACCTGCGTCGACCGCGGCGCGATACTCGATGCCGGTGCCGACCAACGGGGCGTCGCTGGAGATCAGCGGCACCGCCTGACGCTGCATGTTCGCGCCCATCAGGGCCCGGTTGGCGTCGTCGTGCTCGAGGAACGGGATCAGCGCCGTGGCCACCGAGACCATCTGGCGTGGCGAGACGTCGACGTAGTCGACCTCGTTCGCCAACACCTCGGAGACCTCTCCGGCCCGCTGGCGGACCAGGACGCGCTCCTCGACGAACCGGCCCGAGCTGTCGATCGCCGCGTTGGCCTGGGCGATGACGTAGCGGTCCTCGTCGTCGGCGGTGAGGTAGTCGATCCGGCTGGTGACCTTGCCCTTCTCGACCTTGCGGTAGGGCGTCTCGACGAAGCCGAACGGGTTGATTCGCCCGTAGGAGGCCAGCGACCCGATCAGGCCGATGTTGGGACCCTCAGGAGTTTCGATCGGGCACATCCGGCCGTAGTGGCTGGGGTGCACGTCGCGGACCTCCATGCCGGCCCGGTCACGAGACAGTCCACCGGGGCCGAGCGCGGAAAGACGCCGCTTGTGGGTCAGCCCGGCGATCGGATTGGTCTGGTCCATGAACTGGCTCAGCTGCGAGGTGCCGAAGAACTCCTTCAGCGCCGCCACGACCGGTCGGATGTTGATCAGCGACTGCGGCGTGATGGCCTCGACGTCCTGGGTGGTCATCCGCTCGCGCACCACCCGCTCCATCCGGGCCAGGCCGGTGCGCAGCTGGTTCTGGATCAGCTCGCCCACCGTGCGCAGGCGACGGTTGCCGAAGTGGTCGATGTCGTCGGCGACCAGCTCGACGGCGCCCTGCGGGGTCTCCAACTCGGTCTGACCGTCGTGCAGCGCGACGATGAACCGGATCGCCGCCACGATGTCGTTGATGGTCAACGTCTGCTGGTCGAACGCCTCGTTCAGGCCCAGCTTCTTGTTGATCTTGTAGCGACCGACCTTGGCCAGGTCGTAGCGCTTGGGGTTGAAGTAGTAGTTGTTGAGCAGCGTCTGCGCAGCCTCCCGCGTCGGGGGCTCGCCGGGCCGCAGCTTGCGGTAGATGTCGAGCAGAGCGTCGTCCTCACCTTGGGTGTGGTCCTTCTCCAAGGTGAGCATCATGGATTCGTACTGGCCGAACTCCTCGCGGATCTGCTCGTGTGTCCAGCCGAGGGCCTTGAGCAGGACCGTGACGTTCTGCTTGCGCTTGCGGTCCAGACGCACGCCGACCATGTCGCGCTTGTCGATCTCGAACTCCAGCCAGGCGCCACGGCTGGGGATCAGCTTGGTGGTGAAGATGTCCTTGTCGGAGGTCTTGTCGGCGGTGCGCTCGAAGTAGACGCCGGGAGAGCGGACCAGCTGGGAGACCACCACGCGCTCGGTGCCGTTGATGATGAAGGTGCCCTTCGGGGTCATCAGGGGGAAGTCGCCCATGAAGACCGTCTGGCCCTTGATCTCACCGGTCTCGTTGTTGGTGAACTCGGCGGAGACGTAGAGCGGGGCGGAGTAGGTGAAGTCCTTCTCCTTGCACTCCTCGACGGAGTACTTGGGGTCGTAGAAGACGGGGTTCTCGAACGAGAGCGACATCGTCTCGGAGAAGTCCTCGATCGGGGAGATCTCCTCGAAGATCTCCTGGAGTCCGGACTTGCGGGAGACATCCTCGCCGGCGGCGAGTCGGCTCTCGACCGACTGCTGCCACTTCTCGTTGCCGACCAGCCAGTCGAAACTGTCGGTCTGGAGAGAAAGGAGCTGGGGAACCTCGAGTGGTTCGTGGATCTTTGCGAAAGAAATGCGGCGTGGGTGACCAGAGGTGCTGCGCGCGGCCAAGAGGTGTCCTTCGAAGGGTCGCTCTGGGAGAGGCGCCCGCTCACCACCGAACAACCACCGGGCAGGCCGAAGGGCATTTGAGAGAGGGCGCGAACGCCTAGTCTAACCCAGGATGCGGGCACGACTCAACACCGGAGTCAAGCCTCTCAGCGAAATCTCAGTCCAACCTCGACTGGGAGATCTCGACGACCTGCCGGATGGAAGAGAATCATGCGCGGTCAAACGCCTCAGGTCAAGCGGTTCGGCGGCGCGCCCCTCCCTGACGGCCGCCGAGACTGTGGTCAGGACACGGCCGGGTCGGCAGTCTCCAGTGCCCGATCGATGATCTCCAGGCCCCGGTGGGCGTCCTCGTCGGAGATGTTCAGCGGCGGCACCACATGGATCCGGTTGTAGTTCGCGAACGGCAGCAGGCCGTCGGACTTCATCGCCGCGATGACCGCGTTCATGGCGTCCGAGCTGGCGCCGTACGGCGCGAGCGGCTCCCGGGTGGCCGGGTCCTTGACCAGCTCGATCGCCCAGAAGGCGCCCATCCCGCGGACCTCGCCCACCGAGGGATGCGCCTCGGCGATCTTGGCCAGCCCGGGTCCGAAGATCTCGACACCGAGCCGGGCGGCGTTCTCGACGATCTGCTCCTCTCGCATCGTCTCGATGGTGGCCACCGCGGCGCCACATGCCAGCGGATGTCCGGAATAGGTCAGCCCACCGGGATAGACCCGGTCGTCGAAGGTGGCTGCGATGGCGTCGTTGATGATCACACCGCCCAGCGGGACGTAGCCGGAGTTGACTCCCTTGGCGAAGGTGATCAGGTCGGGGACCACGTCACCGTGCTCGAAGCCGAACCAGCGGCCGCTGCGGCCGAAGCCGGCCATCACCTCGTCAGCGATGTAGACGATGCCGTGCCTGTCGCACAGCTCGCGGACACCCGCGAGATAGCCGGGCGGCGGCGGCATGATGCCGGCCGTGCCCGGGATGCTCTCGAGGATGACCGCGGCGATGTTGCCCGGGCCTTCCAGGGCGATCACCTGCTCGAGGTGCGCCAACGCGCGGTCGCGCTCCTCCTCCTCGGTGGTGGCGTTGAAAGCGCTGCGGTAGAGGAACGGTCCGAAGAAGTGGACGGTCCCGGCACTGCCGTTGTCGCTGGCCCAACGGCGGGGGTCGCCGGTCACGTTGACCGCGAGGTGGGTCCCACCGTGGTAGGAGCGGTAGCGGGAAAGCACCTTGGCCCGTCCGGTGTGCAGTCGCGCCATCCGGATCGCGTGCTCGACCGCGTCGGCACCGCCGTTGGTGAAGAAGACCTTCTCCAAGCCGTCGGGCGCCTGCTCGGCGATCAGCCGCGCCGCCTCGGAGCGGGACTCGACCGCCGTGCCGGGCGCCATCGTGCAGAGCGCGGCAGCCTGGCGCTGGATCGCCTCGATCACCTTGGGGTGCTGGTGTCCGATGTTGGTGTAGACCAACTGCGAGGAGAAGTCGAGATAGTCCTTGCCGTCGCCGTCCCAGACCCGCGACCCCTCGGCTCTGGTCACCACCATCGGCTTGATCTGCGCCTGGGCAGACCAGGAGTGGAAGACGTGCTGACGGTCCAGCTCATAGATGCGACTCGGGTCCATGCGAGCCAGAGTAGTACCCGAGGAAGTAGTCGAGGGCGGCCACCCGGAACCGGGTGGCCGCCCTCGGCGGTGTGCAGGTGTGGCCGGATCAGCGGCCCGGGTGGGCCGCTCTGGCCATCATCAGTGGAGGGTCACTTGAGGGTGACCGAGGCGCCGGCGCCCTCGAGGGCCTCCTTGGCCTTCTCCGCGGCGTCCTTGTCGACGCCCTCCAAGACAGCCTTGGGTGCCGCCTCGACCAGGTCCTTGGCCTCCTTCAGACCCAGGGAGGTCAGCGCGCGCACCTCCTTGATGACGTTGATCTTCTTGTCGCCGGCGGCGTCGAGGATCACGTCGAAGGAGTCCTGCTCGGCAGCGCCACCGTCGGCGGCGGCCTCGCCGCCCGCAGCGGGGGCGCCGGCAGCGGCAACGGCAACAGGGGCAGCGGCGGTGACGCCGAAGGTGTCCTCGAACTGCTTGACGAACTCGCTCAGCTCGATGAGGGTCATCTCCTTGAACGCGTCGAGCAGCTCGTCGGTGGTGAGCTTCGCCATGATGGCGGTTCCTTCCGTTCGGTGGCCCGTCGCGGTGCTGCGATCGGACCGGGGTTTCTCAGGTGGTGGGTACGTCGGCCTGGGCTCAGGCCTCGGTCGGCTCCGCGGCGTCTTCGGCTACGGCCTCGGTCGACTCCTCTGCAGGAGCCTCCTCGGCGGCGGCCTCGGCAACCTCGGGAGCTTCCTCGGCAGGGGCGTCGGCCGCAGCCTCCGCCTCCGGAGCGGGCCCGTCGGCAGCGGCCTGGTCATCTGCGACCGGGGCCGCCGGCGTACCGGCACCACCTGCGAGGATCGATGGGTCGCTCTCGGCCTTGGCCTGCAGGGCGCCGACCACGCGGGCGGCCTGCGACAGCGGGGCGTTGAGCAGGTAGACGGCCTGGGACAGCGAGGCGAGCATCGCGCCCGCCAGCTTGCCCAGCAGCACCTCACGCGACTCGAGGTCGGCCAGCTTGGCGACCTCCGCAGCGTCGAGGGGCTTGCCGTCGAGGTAGCCGCCCTTGATCACGAGGGCGGGGTTGGCCTTGGCAAAGTCACGCAGACCCTTGGCCGCCTCGACGACGTCACCCTTGATGAAGGCGATCGCGGTCGGTCCGGTCAGCAGGTCGTCGACACCCTCGACGCCGGCTTCCTTGGCGGCGAGCTTGGTCAGCGTGTTCTTGACCACGGCGTAGTTGGCGTTCTCACCCAGGGCGCGCCGCAGGTCCTGCAGCTGCTTGACGGTGAGCCCGCGGTACTCGGTCAGCACAGCACCGGCGGCATCGTTGAACGACTCAGCGATCTCCGCGACGGCTGCTGCCTTGTCTGGCCGCGCCATGGGGTCTCCCTTCGGGGCTCCGCGAGACCCCCGGCACCGAGCTCCACAACAACGAACGCCCCAGGCGCAGGGCCCAGGGCGTGGGAGGGATCCGGTCGCTGGGCTGCTGCCCTGGCCTGGTCCTCTGGCTCTGTCACCTGCGCTGGCCGTCCGCTCTCGCGGAACCTTCGACCGGATCGTGCGACCCGGCTACCGGCGGTCTCTGGTTTCGAGGCGTCACTCTACGGCTCTCGTGTCCGGCCTCCAAATCCCTGGGCTTGAGGCACCGGGTGGGCGCTGCCGTTGGCCTCGGCTCGCTGCCGGGTTGCTCGTTGCCCTCGGTTACGACCGACAGGGCAGCGACCGGAGAGGTAGCCGGTGGATCGGTTGTCAGCCGGGTTGCTGGTCGTCGGTGGTGACGACCGACAGGGCAGCGACCGGAGAGGTAGCCGGTGGATCGGTTGTCAGCCGGGTTGCTGGTCGTCGGTGGTGACGACCGACAGGGCAGCGACCGGAGAAGGCAGTCGGTGGTTCCGGTTGGTGGCCGGGTCGCTGGTGGTCGCCTGGCCCGCCCGGGTC
>JBDHZT010000175.1:0-6759 GCA_039811985.1 Nocardioidaceae bacterium
CTCACCAGGCCGGGGCCGGGCCGCCGAAGGCGACCTCGACCAGGGCGGGGCCGAGGCGGGAGAGGTCGCGGAGCTGCCACTCGTCGTGTAGCAGCAACAGGGCAGAGGCGGGACGGAGAACCAGCCAGAGCCAGCGACCGAACGCCTCCCCGACCAGCACCGTCCGATCGACCGGGTCGGTGGGGACGTCGGGAGCCGACTCCACCAGTGAAACCAGCCACAGCGGCACCGGGTGACCCTCGACCCGCACCTTCGTCACGGGCACCCCGACGCCCACCTCCGCGCCCGGATAGCTCACCGGCAGGCCCGCGTAGCACGCACCCAGCCCGGTGCCTGGCTCCTCGGTCACCACAACCAGGTCGACCGGGCCGTCGAGCTCACTCACCCCGGAGCACGCCGCCGCAACGGCGAGCGGCGAGCCCGACCCGTCGGTCACCACGGCGAAGTCACTGATCCGCCAGCCGGGACTCATCGGCCAGGGCAGATAGGTCGCCATCGCCCCCGCCGATCGCAAGTGCTCGCCGAAGTCGTCGTACGACGCCTCGGTAGTCCGCCAGCACGGCGTCATCGACCCGTGCACGGCACAGGTCGAGGCGTCGTCCAGCGGGGCAGACGACGCGCGGCAGTGCGGGCAGAGTGGCACCAGCGCCATGCCATGAGGTTGGCGGTCCGTCCGGCCACCGTCAACCCTCGGAGGTGCTGATCAGCCGTTCCACCTGAGCAGGACGGGCGCCTCGCGTTCGAAACCGAGGATTGACACGGTCGCGGTGTCGAGGCGGAACCAGGCTCCGGCGCTGACCGGTTCGCCCAACCAACGGGCGGCCAGAGCGCGCAGGGCGTGGCCGTGTCCGAAGATCAGGGTGTCGCCGTCGACGGCCCGCACCCTGGCCACGACCCGGTCCAGCCTGGTCGCCAGCCGATCAGCGGTCTCACCGCCGGGACACGGACGGGTCCATACCGTCCAGTCGGGGTCGCTCTCGCGGATCTCGACGGTGGTGCGGCCCTCGTAGTCGCCGTACGCCCACTCGGCAAGGTCGTCGTCCACCTCGGCGTCGGAGAAGCCGGCCAGCTCGGCGGTGTGGCGGGCGCGGATCCGTGGCGAGGTCAACACCTGCGCGAAGGTGTGCCCGGCGAGCCGACGCCCCAGCTCGGCCGCCGTCTGCTCGCCAACGTCGGTGAGGGGCAGGTCCGTGACCGAGGTGTGCCGGCCGGCTTTGCTCCACTCGGTCTCGCCGTGCCGGACCAGCCACACCTCCTCGCTCATGCCGGTCCCGGCCAGTTCTTGTCGGGCACGGGAACGGGGCGGCCGGGCTGCTCGCCGCCGCGGGCGTCGAGGTAGTTCTGCTTGGGCACCATCACCTTGCGGCGGAAGATGCAGACGACCTTGCCGTCCTGGTTGTAGCCGATGGTCTCGACGTAGACCACCCCCCGGTCGTCCTTGGAGGTCGACTCCCACTTGTCCAGCACGGTCGTCTCGCCATAGAGGGTGTCCCCGTGGAAGGTCGGGGCGACGTGGCGCAGCGACTCGATCTCCAGGTTGGCGATCGCCTTGCCGGAGATGTCGGGCACGCTCATGCCGAGCAGCACCGAGTAGACGTAGTTGCCCACCACGACGTTCTTGCCGAACTGGGTGGTCTCCTCCGCGTAGTGCGCGTCCAGGTGCAGCGGGTGGTGGTTCATGGTGAGCAGACAGAACAGGTGGTCGTCCGCCTCGGTGACCGTCTTGCCCGGCCAGTGCCGGTAGGTCGCCCCGACCTCGAACTCCTCATAGCTTCGGCCGAACTGCACGGGTGCTCCTCTCAACTGGGTACGACGGGGCAAGACGCCTAGCGGAGCTTGTACTCCTCGAGCATCCGCCGACCGATGATCATCTTCTGGATATCGGAGGTGCCCTCGCCGATGAGCATGAACGCGGCCTCGCGGTAGAGCCGCTCGATCTCGTACTCCTTGGAGTAGCCGTAGCCGCCGTGGATCCGGAAGGACGCCTCGACCACTTCGTTGCAGTACTCCGAGGCGACCATCTTGGCCATCCCGGCCTCGACGTCGTTCCGCTCGCCGGAGTCCTTCATCCGGGCGGCGCGCACCATCATCGCGTGGGCGGTCTCGACCTTGGTGGCCATCTCGGCGAGCCGGAACAGCACCGCCTGGTGCTGGGCGATCGGCTTGCCGAAGGTCTCCCGCTGCTGGGCATAGTCGATGCCGAGCTCGAACGCGCGATTCGCGATGCCACAGGCGCGGGCAGCCACGTTGACGCGGCCCACCTCGACACCGTCCATCATCTGGTAGAAGCCCTGCCCGATGGAGCCGCCGAGCAGCTGGTCGGCGGCGACCCGGTGCCGGTCGAAGATCATCTCGGTGGTGTCGATGCCCTTGTAGCCCATCTTGTCGATCTTCCCGGGCACGGTGACCCCGGGCGCGACCTCGCCGAACCCGGGCTCCTTCTCGACCAGGAAGGTCGACATCTTCTTGTAGACCGACGCACTCTCCTCGACCCCCTCGTCGGTGCGGGCGAGCACCGCGACCAGGTTGGCGGAGCCACCGTTGGTCAGCCACATCTTCTGTCCGGTGATCTCGTAGCCACCGTCGACCGCGACGGCCTTGGTCTTCACCGCCGACACGTCCGAGCCGAGCGCGGGCTCGGACATCGAGAAGGCGCCCCGGACCTCTCCGGTCGCCATCCGCGGGAGATACCGACGCTTCTGCTCCTCGGTGCCGTGCTGCATGAGCATGTAGGCCACGATGAAGTGGGTGTTGATGACGCCGGAGACGCTCATCCAGCCGCGCGCGATCTCCTCCACGCAGAGGGCATAGGTGAGCAGGGACTCGCCGAGGCCGTCGTACTCCTCCGGGATGGTCAGCCCGAAGATGCCCAGCTCCTTGAGCCCCTCCACGATCTCGGTGGGGTACTCGTCGGCGTGCTCGAGCTCGGTCGCCACCGGGATGATCTTGTCCTCGACGAACTGGCGCACCGCCTTGAGGATCTCGGTCTGGTCCTCGGTGAGTCCGTCGGTCTGGCACAAGCGACCCATGGAGTGTCCTTTCTAGCAGGCGGGGAGCGGCACAAGTATTGCCCTCAGGAACCGTCCCGGCGACGATGTGTGACGAATCTGGCCCCAGGTAGTTCGTCCGGGGTCGCCAGGGCAGTAGCGTGGCGCGGTGACCACTGCACCGTCCCGCGTCTTCGTCGCGCGCCTGGTCGGCCTGCCGGTCTTCGACCCGCGGGGCGACCTAGTGGGCAAGGTGCGCGACACGGTGGTCATGCTGCGCACCGACAGCAGCCAGCCGCGCGTGCTCGGCCTGGTCGCGGAGGTGTTCGGGCGGCGGCGGATCTTCTTGCCGATGACCCGGGTCACCCACATCGACAGTGGTCAGGTCTACACCACCGGCCTGATCAACATGCGGCGCTTCGAGCAGCGACCGACCGAGACGCTGGTGATGGGTCAGATCCTGGACCGGCGGGTGACCATCAAGGACTCCGGCACGGCCGGCGTGGTCATCGACGTCGCCATGGAGCAGGGTCGCACGCGGGACTGGATGCTCAGCCGGGTCGCGGTCCAAGAGCCCGGGCACGGGCTGCGGCGGCGCGGGCAGACGCACGTGGTGGAGTGGGATGCCGTCGACGGGTTGACCCGCCACGAGGACACCCAGGGCGCCACCCAGCTGATCGCGGCACTGAACGAGATGCGTCCCGCGGACGCCGCCAGCACGCTGCACGACCTGCCGCCGGAGCGCCGCGCGGCCGTGGTGGCCGAGCTGGACGACGAGCGCCTTGCGGACGTGCTCGAAGAGCTGCCCGAGCGGGACCAGGTCGAGGTGCTCAGCTTCTTGGAGCCCGAGCGTGCCGCGGACATCTTGGAGGAGATGTCGGCCGACGACGCCGCCGACCTGATCGCGGATCTCCCACCCGACACCGCCGCAAGGCTGCTGGCGCTGATGGAGCCGGAGGACGCCGAGGACGTTCGCCGCCTGATGGTCTACGACGAGGAGACCGCCGGCGGCATGATGACGCCGGAGCCGGTGATCCTGCCGCCGGACGCGACGGTGGCCGAGGCGCTGGCCCACGTGCGCCGCGAGGAGCTGCCGACCTCGCTGGCGGCCCAGGTCTACGTCTGCCGCCCACCGTTGGAGACGCCGACTGGCAAGCTGCTCGGCCTGGCCCACATCCAGCGGCTGCTGCGTGAGCCACCTTCGGAGCTGGTAGCCGGGGTGCTCGACAAGGAGACGACCTACATCCACGTCGACGCCACCATCTCCGAGGTGGCCGCCCACGTGGCCTACTACAACCTGACTGCCGCCCCCGTGGTCGACGACGAGGGCCGACTGCTCGGCGTGGTCACCGTCGACGACCTGCTCGACCACATGCTGCCGGACAACTGGCGCGACCACGCCGTCGAGAGATCACGACCAGGTGAGGGGACGACGGGCTGATGGCCGAGACCCGCACCAGCCGAAGCAACCGGCTGGACACCCCCCGCGACACCCGCCGACTCGTGCTGCCCCGGCCCAACCCGGAGTCGGACGCCGTCGGCATCTTCGCCGAGAGCTTCGCCCGCTACATGGGCACCGCGCGGTTCCTGTTCTGGATGACCGTCGTCGTGCTGGTCTGGATCGGGTGGAACACACTGGTCCCCGAGCACCTGCGCTTCGACCACTACCCGTTCATCTTCTTGACGCTGATGCTGAGCCTGCAGGCGTCGTACGCCGCTCCGTTGATCCTGCTCGCGCAGAACCGTCAGGAGGACCGCGATCGAGTGATCGCCGAGCAGGACCGGCAGGCCAATGCCCGAGCGCACGCCGATATGGAGTTCCTGGCCCGCGAGGTGGCCTCGCTGCGGATGTCGGTCGGTGACATGGCCACTCGCGACTTCCTGCGCTCCGAGCTGCGCAGCCTGCTCGGCGATCTCGAGGAGCGCCTCGAGACGGTGCAGCCGGTGACCTCGACCTCCGCTTCGGCCGCCCCCTCGACCACTGAGACCGACGACGCCGCCGACGGCTCCTGACCTACCCCCGATTAGGCTGGTGGGCATGAGCACCCCCTCGTTGGAGCAGGTCAACGCTGCGCTCGCGCGCGTGCACGACCCCGAGATCAAGCGCCCGATCACCGACCTGGGCATGGTCGAATCGGTGGAGGTCTCCGAGAACGGCGAGGTCAGTCTGACCGTGCTCTTGACGGTGGCCGGTTGCCCCTTGCGCGACACGATCCGACGCGACGTGACGGCCGCGGTCGGCGCCGTGCCGGGCGTCACCGGTGTCGACCTCAATCTCGGCGTGATGAGCAGCGAGCAGCGCAGTGAGCTGCAGCAGACCCTGCGCGGTGGCCAGGCGCAGCGCGAGATCCCGTTCGCCCAGGCCGGCTCGCTGACCCGCGTGCTGGCCGTCGCCAGCGGCAAGGGTGGCGTCGGCAAGTCCTCGGTCACGGTGAACCTCGCCCTCGCGCTCGCCGCGCGGGGCCGATCGGTCGGCCTGATCGACGCCGACATCTACGGTCACTCGGTGCCCGCCATGCTCGGCGTCGCGGACTCGCGGCCCACCCAGGTCGACGAGATGATCATGCCGGTGCCGACGCAGTCCGGCGTCTCGGTCATCTCCATCGGGATGCTCAAGCCCCGTCGCGACCAGGTGGTCGCCTGGCGCGGCCCGATGCTGGATCGGGCCCTGGTGCAGATGCTCGCCGATGTCTACTGGGGCGACCTCGACGTGCTGCTGCTCGACCTACCGCCAGGCACCGGCGACATCGCGCTCTCCCTCGGCCAGCACCTGCCCAACGCCGAGGTGGTCGTCGTCACCACCCCGCAGGAGGCGGCCGCCGAGGTCGCCGAGCGGGCCGGCACGATGGCCTCGATGATGCACCAGCGCGTGGTCGGCGTCATCGAGAACATGAGCTACCTTCCCTGCCCGCACTGCGGGCCTGAGCATCGGCTCGAGGTGTTCGGGTCCGGTGGTGGCCAGCGAGTCGCCACGACGCTGGCCGACCGGTTCGGCTACGACGTCCCGCTGCTCGGCGAGATCCCTCTCGATATCGGCCTGCGTGAGGGTGGTGACGCCGGCACCCCGATCGTGGTGGCCGACCCTGCGTCAGCATCCGCGACAGCCCTGGTGTCGATCGCGGAGACCCTCGACGGCCGCGGCCGGGGGCTCGCGGGCATGCAGCTCGGCCTCACCCCCACCAGCCAGATGGGTGGGTAGGCAGCGGTGCCCCCGCAGCTCGCCCATGGCACCATCGACTAGGTTCTGACGCATGTTCGGCGTGGGCCTGCCCGAGTTGGCGGTGATCATCTTCGTCGCCATCCTGGTCGGTGGACCGGACAAGCTGCCCCGGCTCGCGAAGCAGGCCGGCCGTTTCGTCCGGCAGCTCCGTGGCTTCGCCAACCAGGCCCGCGACGAGCTGCGCGACCAGCTCGGCCCCGACTACGCCGACCTCGAGCTGCGTGACCTCGACCCTCGCAACATCGTGCGCAAGCAGATCATGGAGGCGATGGAGGACGAGGACGACGATCCTCGCCCGTCCCGCCGCCAGCGCAGCCTCGCCCCCGGCGAGCTGCCGCCGTACGACGTCGACGCGACGTAGCGGCGCGTCACCCCGTCAGCGCCCCTCTACGCAGGCGCGATAGAAGGCCTTCTCGGCCGGTGTTGCCCAACCGGGGAACGGCTTCACCTCATCGGCCGGGATCGGATGGTCGTACAGCTTGAGTGCGTAGCGCTGGCAGCGGGCGATCCGGGCCCCGTTCTCGTCCGTCGCCTGCGGATCGCCAGAAGCCC
>JBDHZT010000176.1:0-6742 GCA_039811985.1 Nocardioidaceae bacterium
CGGCCAGCACCACCAGCAACCAGCAACCCGCCAACGCGCGGTTCCGCCGTGGTGCCACGACTAGTCGCTCTTCCCGCCGCCGAACATGATCTCGTCCCAGCTCGGCACGGACGCGCGGCCACGGGTCTTGCGCACCTGGCGACGGTGCGGCCCCTCGGCGGTCTCGGCAAGGTCCGCTTCGGCGGTCTCGGGTTCGACCGCTGCCGCGCCGTCGACCTGAGCCCCCTCGTCATCGAAGTCGGGCTCCGCGTGTTGGACCGAAGAGGCGTGCGCCGACGCGGAGTCGGGGTTCTGATGCGCGAAGACCTGGTCCAAGAAGGCCTCGGCGGGCTGCTCGGTGCCCAGTCCCGGGTCAGGCGGCATCCGATCGGTCATCGTCGGCGCCCCCGGCTCGACTTGATCGGCCGGTGCTTCGGTGACCAATTCGATCGCGTCGTCGCCGAGTGGCAGCTGGTCGTCGGCGACGGCCGCCAGCCGACGCCGCCTCACGGCCGAGAGGTCGTCGGTGAGGTCCTGGGTGGGAGCGTCCGGCAGCTCGCCGACCAGCCAGCGGGCGTCGTCGTCCTCGGCGACTACGAAGTTGCCGGGGCTGTCGAAGGCGAAGGTGGCCGTGCCGGTGCGGGCCGCGCAGGCGTAGGCAGCGGTGAGCGTCCAGCGCCCGTCGGCCCGCTTCCAGGAGTCCCAGCCGACCGTGTCGGCGGTGACATTGTGCTCGCGGAGAGCGGTCTCGGTGGCCTCCCCGAGGGTGCGGGCCCCGGCCTCGCTGGACTTGCGGCGCACCGAGGCCCGTTGGGCACGCTCGGCCACGTGGGCGCGCTCGGCGAGCACGGGCGCGGCAAACGGCATGATCTTCTCGACCGTCGTCTGTGCGGCCTGGGCGACCACCTCGGGCGTCTCGCCTGCCCTGATGCGGGCCTGGATGTCGCGAGGACGGAGGGCGCTTTCCATGTCGATCTCCAACTGGCCGAGGCGGGAGCGGTCACCGCGGAGGGCGGCGCGGAGTGCGGTGTCGACATCGAGGGTGTGCTCGGTGCCCGCGGGGTCGACGAGAAGCAGACGTGTCTTGTCCGCACTCAGCCCTACCAGCGTGAGGTGCGCCATCGTCGCGGTCTGCTTCCTGACTGTGTCTCCGGTGGCCCGAGCCTACGCCAGCGGCGAGGCCGCCCCGGTGCACCGCGACGGCGCGCCGGTGAGCCGATCGCGGGTGGTTCCTCAGCGATCGGAGTCGCGGGAGGCGACCTGGGCGGCCAGGGCGGCCAGCACCCCGGCGGCCAGCGGGAGGAGGTATGCCGTCGAGGCGCCATAGCTGTCGATGAGGACACCGGCCACGGCCGCCCCCGGCGCCACCCCGCCGGCGATCCCCGTGTGCACGATGGCCATCCCCTCGGTCAGCCGGCTGCGCGGCACCGTCTGTTGGGTGAGCGAGTTCGTCGCGATCAGGGTGGGCGCGATGCTGAAGCCACCGATGAACAGCACCACCGCGAGCACCGGGATCGAGTGGATGAAGGCGAGGGGCGCCATCGCGACGGCCATCGCCATCGCCCCGATGCGCAACCGGTCGCCCGGGCCCAGCCGCCAGCGGACCACGCCCGTCGCGATGCCGGCGATGAGACTGCCGGCGGACCACAGGGCCAGCAAGAAGCCGGACCATCGCTTGATGCCGTGCTCCTCGGCGAACGCGACGGTGACGACCTCGGACGCCCCGAACAGGGCGCCGAGCATCAGGCAGACCATGGCGATCGCGGCCATCGCCCGCCAGGGCATCGGATCGGTGGCGCGGAGCCCCGATCGGGATACATGGGCCGGTGGCTCGGTCCGGCGCTGGCCGGCGAGCAGCAGGGTGCCGACCAGCGCTGCAACAACCGCCGTACCCAACCCGGCCAACGGATGCCACGCGGTGGCGAGGACGGTGACCAGGATCGGGCCGGTGACGAAGACGACCTCGTCCAGCACCGACTCCAAGGCGTAGGCGGTGTGCACCTCGGCCGGCACGTCGAGCACATGGGACCAGCGCGCCCGCACACAACCGCCGATCGTCGGCTCGGTGGCTCCTGCCACACCGGCGGCGATATAGGTGACCAGACGAGGCCACTCCTCATAGGCGGACCACGCCATCACCAACATGCCGCCGGCGAAGACCAGCACCAGGGGGACGAGCACGCGGCTCTGTCCCAATCGGTCCAGGAGACGACCCTGGAAGACGGAGAACACCGCGTTGGTGACCAAGAACACCGCGCTGACCGACCCGGCGATCGCATAGGAGCCCGTCGTCGCCGAGACCAGCAACACGATGCCCAGCCCGACCATGGAGATCGGCAGCCGGGCGACCAGACCGAAGGCGCTGAACGCCAGCGCCCCGGGTCGCCTCAGGACCTGCCGATATGAGTCGAGCACGAGAAGTCAGCGTAGGCACCGCCACCCGGCACCAGCGAATCGGCACCTCCTACGATGAGACCATGTCCGGCCCGTCCACCCCGTCCGCCGATGTACGCCCCTATGACGCCCTGCTGCTGGTCTCCTTCGGCGGCCCGGAGGGACCGGAGGACGTGGTGCCGTTCCTGGAGAACGTCACCCGGGGGAGAGGCATCCCGCGCGAGCGCCTCGAGGAGGTCGGCGAGCACTACTTCCGGTTCGGCGGCCGGTCACCCATCAACGACTTGAACCGTGACCTCCTCGACGCCATCCGGGCCGATCTGGCCGCCGCCGGAATCGATCTCCCGGTCTACTGGGGCAACCGCAACTGGCACCCGTTCCTCGCCGACTCGGTGCGGGAGATGGCCAAGGACGGCGTGCAGCGGGCAGCCTGCTTCGTCACGTCGGCCTACTCGTCGTACTCCTCCTGCCGGCAGTATCGCGAGGACCTCGCGGCTGCCGCCGACGAGGTCGCCGACGGCCCGCGCCTGGACCGACTGCGTGGCTACTTCAACCACCCAGGCTTCGTCGAGCCGACTGTCGACGCGACGCTGGCGGCCTGGGCTGAGCTCCCCGAGGAGGCCCGGTCGGAGGCCCGCTTGGTGTTCGTGACCCATTCACTGCCGGATGTGCTCAGCGCGAGCAGCGGGCCCGATGGTGACGCCTACGTCCGGCAGCACGAGAGCGTCGCGCGAGAGATCTCCAGGCGGGTCTCTCGGGCCGTGGGGCGTCAGGTCGAGAGGTCGCTGGCGTTCTGCTCGCGGTCGGGTCCACCTCAGGTCCCGTGGTTGGAGCCAGACGTCAACGACCACCTGGGGGAGCTGGCCGCTGACGACGTCACTGGTGTGGTGCTGGTGCCGGTCGGGTTCGTCTCCGACCATATGGAGGTGATCTACGATCTCGACACCGAGGCGATGGCCACCGCCGCCAGGCTCGGTCTGCCAGCGGCCCGAGCAGCCACACCGGGCCGGGATCCGCGGTTCGTGGCGCTGGTCCGCGACCTGCTGCTCGAGCGGGCCGCGGCCGAGCGTGGGGAGGTGCCGACCCGGGCGGCGGTCGGGGACCTGCCCGCACCGCACGACCTCTGTCCCGCCGGCTGTTGCGCCAACCCGCGCAGCAACCGGCCCGCGTTGGGCGGACTCGACTGATGGGCGGCCCGACGACATCGGCCCCGACGCCCGCCGAGCTGCTCGAGATCGCGCTCCGCGTCGCCGCAGAGGCCGCGGAGCTGATCACCGTCGAGCGTCGGTCGGCGGTGTCGGTCGCCGACACCAAGACCAGCGCCACCGACGTGGTCACCAGGGTGGACCGGGCCAGCGAGGAGCTGATCCAGTCACGACTGCTCGAGGCACGGCCCGACGACGGCTTCCTCGGCGAGGAGGGCGGCAACGACACCGGCACGAGTGGAGTGCGGTGGGTCGTCGACCCGATCGACGGCACCGTCAACTTTCTCTACGGACTGCCCCGCTACGCCGTCTCGATCGCGGCCGAAGTGGACGGGGAAGCGGTGGCCGGCGTTGTCTGGGACGTGCCGAGCGGGGTCCACTTCTACGCCACCTTGGGTGGTGGTGCCTTCCGCGACGGGGAGCCGATCGGTGTCCGTGACCCGACCCCTCTCGCGCAGCGCCTGGTGATCACCGGCTTCAGCTATCGCCCCGAGGTGCGCACGATCCAGGCCCAGGCGATCGCGCGGCTGCTGCCCATCGTGCGAGATATACGCCGGATCGGGTCGGCCGCCCTGGACATCTGCCACGTCGCCGAAGGGTCGGCCGACGCCTACGTCGAGGAGGGTCTCAATCCATGGGACCACGCAGCCGCCGGCCTGGTCGCCCGGGAGGCGGGCGCGCGGACGCTGCTCACCACCGGTGCCGGGGGCGGCATGACACTGATGGTGTGTGCTCCCGAGCACGGTTTCGAGGAGTTCTTCGCCACGGTCACGGAGCTGGGCTTCATCGCCGATCCGACCAGCTGACAGGTTCCTGGGCCGACCCGCCCCGGTGGTAGCACGGCCCCCACGATCGCGGGCTTGACCGGGGGAATACTCTGACCCGGTCGTCCGTTCAGCGACACGGTGCCGGACTCGGTGTGCATCGGGGGCCGCGATGGTGCACAATCTGGCGCCGGACACCCCTCCACGGCGATTTTCATGACGACGGGCCCGGCTGGCCTGAAGGAAGCGATAGACAACACATGGCGACCGACTACGACGCACCCCGCAAGACCGACGACGAGGCGTCCGAGGAGAGCATCGAAGAGCTCAAGGCGCGCCGTCATGAGAAGAACTCGGGCAAGGTCGACGAGGACGAGGCGGAGGCCGCAGAGTCGTTCGAGCTCCCCGGTGCCGACCTCTCGCACGAAGAGCTCGCCGTCGAGGTCAAGCCTCGTCAAGACGACGAGTTCACCTGCATGAGCTGCTTCCTGGTCCACCACCGCAGCCAGCTCGCTGACGCGAAGAACCTGATCTGCCGCGACTGCGCCTGAGAGACCCGCCCTCAGGCGGAACTTCTGACTCGCTCGTTGACGGAACCGAAGGGGTGCTTAGAGTCTCGGTTGGGTAAGGGGAAACAGCGACCCGCACCCAGGAGCCTCCATGGACCCTCGCGCCACCGTCGCGGTCTTGGCCGGGCTATGCGTCATCCTCGGGTCCGGTGGCTGCACCGGCGACCGCGCCGGCGCAGGGACCACCTCGCACCAGCCATCCGTGAAGGTGCCGGGGGATCCTGCTGCGCCACTGGCGGAGCACGGCGTCCGTGTCGTCACGCTGGCGTTCGCTGGTGACACTCACTTCCAGCTCAACTTGACCCCACTCCTCGAGCGCCCCCGGAACGCATTCGGTCCGATGGCCGACGTGCTGGGCGACGCCGACGTGACGATGCTCAACCTCGAGAGCGCGATCACCGAGCGTGGTTCGCCGGACCCGAAAGAGCTGGAGCGCCCGGCCGACCGCTACTGATTCCGCGCTCCGGCTCGCGCCCTCGACGTGCTCGCCGGGGCGGGAGTCGATGTCGTCACGATGGCGAACAACCACGGTGCCGACTACGGGCCGGTGGGATTGGCGGACACTTTGCGGGCTGTCGAGCGCGGCCCGCTCCCGGTGATCGGGATCGGACGGGACCGGGCGGCGGCGTTCGAGCCCTACCGGGTCACGGTCGACCACACCCGGATCGCCTTTCTCGCCGCCGACGCCTCCACCCTGGAGGGCCGCAGGTCGGTCTGGGCGGCCGCGCGGAGCTCCCCGGGGATCGCCGCCGCCCGCGGTTCACATACGCGGGCCCTGCTCGCGGCGGTGCGGGACGAGACGGCGCGCGCCGAGGTCGTGGTGGTGTACCTGCACTGGGGCACGGCCGGCCACATGTGCCCGGGCGCGTCGCAACAGAACCTCGCCGCCGATCTTGCCGCAGCCGGGGCGGATGTCGTGGTGGGCACTCACGCCCACGTTCAGCAAGGTGCGGGCTGGCTCGGGAGCACCTACGTCGACTATGGCCTCGGCAACTTCCTCTGGTACCACAACCGCGAGCCCGCCACCGGTGTCCTCCGCGTGCGGATCGTGGACGGACACCCGGTCTCCGATCGTTGGATCCCTGCCCGGATCCCCGTGATCGGTCCGCCGGTTCCCGTCAATGGCCGCTCCCGGGTCGACGCAGTCACCCGCTGGCGAGCGCTGCGCACCTGCGCCGACCTGGCGGCCCGGCCCGGCAGCAGCGCGTCGGCGGAGGAACGCGAGGTGCTGCCGCCCTACCACGCCTCCATCCATCGGATCTCCCCGATCCGTCGAGCCATGATGCGCTCGATCCACGGGCGCCGATGCCCCGTGCGATGGTCTGACCTTCGGTTGCTGCGACTGCCCTATGTCGGCTTCGACGGGGCGGCGCACCGGGGCGAGCTCGTCGTCGCCGCAGAGCACGCGCGCGAGGTGGTGGGAGTGTTCGCCCGTCTGTACGACGCCCGATGGCCGATCCGGCGGATGCGGACTACCGCTGCCTACGGCGGGAGTGACCAGCGGTCGATGGCGGCCGACAACACCTCGGGGTTCAACTGTCGTCGCGTCGCCGGGAGCGACCGCTGGTCCGCGCACGCGTTCGGCGCCGCGATCG
This sequence comes from Nocardioidaceae bacterium, assembly GCA_039811985.1. Taxonomy (GTDB): domain Bacteria; phylum Actinomycetota; class Actinomycetes; order Propionibacteriales; family Nocardioidaceae; genus Nocardioides. The sequence continues at coordinate 6,507 of JBDHZT010000176.1, forward strand.
ACATCAACCCGGTCGAGAACCCGGACCTGCACGACGGCTCGGTCCGCCCGGCGGTGGGCCGACCCTTCGCGCGGCTCCCCAGAGCGGCCGGAACTCCGGTGCCGCTCGGCGTCATCCGGTCGGGCGACATCATCGTCGAGGCGTTCGCAGCGATCGGCTGGAAGTGGGGCGGAACCTGGTCGACACCGGACTACCAGCACTTCGTCGCCGACCTCGACCGATAGCCGTCCCTGAAC
>JBDHZT010000177.1:0-6534 GCA_039811985.1 Nocardioidaceae bacterium
GGCTGCACGAACTGCGAAGGTTGGCGTTGTACGGCGTCGCGCACGACCGACCCCTTGCGGTTCGCGAAGAGGAAGTCCACGAAGTTGGGCTGAGAATCGAGCAGCTCCTGCAGTGTTGCCGCGTCCTGGGCCTCGGTCATCTCGCTCCTCCTGGATACGCTGATGGTGTCTCTGCGTTGTCAGGAGTTGGACGCTAGGAGGCTGTCGGTGCTGACGGAACACCGTCGTTCGGCTGAGGCGAACGACGCGGCCATCTGCAACGGTGTCTCGCGACTAGGCGATCACGCAGAAGAGATTCCCGTCGGGATCGGCGAGCACGACGAAGTCGGCGTCGGCGGGGTACTCCCAGTCGACTCTCCGAGCGCCGAGCGAGATCAGACGCTCGACTTGGGCCTGCTGATCGGCCTCGTCGTCGGCCCACAGGTCGAGGTGCGTCCGGTCTTCGTCGTCAAGGTGGAGGCGAGTGCCGGGTGCCGCGCCCGCGGGAGCCAGGAACGCGGGGTTCTGCAGTTGTCTCTCGTAGCCGAGGGCCGCTGACCAGAACGCACCAGCCCGATCGATGTCGGACACCTTCAGCACTACTGCTCCGAGTCTCAACACGGTGCCACCTTCACACGCTGGCGTGTGTTGGGCAATGCCATCGACGGCACTCGACCGCCCTGGTCACGGGCGCATCAGTCCGGGAACTTCACGCCTGTGTTCGCGTGACAGCGGTAGCCGTTCGGGTTCTTAGCCAGATACTGCTGGTGGTAGTCCTCGGCGTAGTAGTACGACGGCGCGGGGGCGATCTCGGTGGTGATCTCGCCCAGGCCCCGCTCGACCAGGACGGCCTGGTAGCGGGTGGTCAGGTCCCGGGCGACCTCTTCCTGCTCGGGGGTCGTGTAGTAGATCGCGGAGCGATACTGCGTGCCGACGTCGTTGCCCTGCCGCATGCCCTGAGTGGGGTCGTGGACCTCGAAGAAGATCTTCACCAGGTCGGCATAGGAGACGACGGTGGGGTCGTAGACCACGCGGACGGCCTCGGTGTGGCCGGTGCGGCCGGAGCAGACCTCCTCGTAGGACGGGTTCGGCGTCAAGCCACCGGCGTACCCGACGGAGGTCGACCAGACTCCGGGCCGCTGCCAGAAGATCTCCTCGGCGCCCCAGAAGCAGCCCAGCCCGAAGAGCGCGACCTCGAGGCCGTCGGGCACCTCGTCGGTGACCAGCGGTGCATCGAGCACGCGGTGCCGCTCGGACAGCACCACCCACGGCGTCTCGCGGCCGGGCAGTGCCTGATCGGGAGTGGGCAGGGTCGCCTTGGTGCGGACGATGAACACGGGACCTCCTCTGCAGAGCCGCCCCAGGACGGGGCGACATCTGGTCCAACAGTCTGCACCGCGGGATCGTTCCCAAGTGCCGACGGGACAGCTCAGTCGGAGAAGCCGGGCAGCAGCTCCTCCAGGATGCTGCGGAAGGGGGCCTCGGCGCCGAGCTGGCTGAGTAGGCCGATGCCGCCGAGCCAGGTGCGGTGGATGAGCAGGTACGACGGCGGCAGGTTCAGCTTGGTGGCGACCGTGTACGTCGGCTGTCGCGGGTCGTTGAGCCGTTCGAACTGTCCGCGCATCCACTCGCGGGTGAACCGGAACCGCTCGACCCGGGTCGGCTCCACGAACGGCGCGAGGTAGTCGAGCACCAGCTGCGGGTCGACCCGGATGTTGTCCTTGATGAATCCCTCGCGACGCAGCCCTTCAGCCAGCTCCTCGTGATCCTCGGCCGACGCGATCTTCAGCAGCCGACCCATTGCCGGCGGGAGGCCGTGCTCGGGGAGTCTCGCGACCGCGCCGAAGTCGAGCACCCCGAGGCGGCCGGGCGAGCCGTCCTCGTGGGGCATGATGCGGAAGTTGCCGGGGTGTGGATCGGCGTGCAGCATCCCGGTCCGTTGCGGTCCGGAGAAGAGGAACCGCACCAGCAGCTCTCCGTAGTGGTCGCGCTCGTCCTGGGTCCCGTCAGCGATCACCGTTGCCAGGGAGCCGGGGCTCTCCAGCCACTCGGTGACCAGCACGGTCGTGCCACCCTCGACGACATCGGGCACGAAGAACTGCGGGTCGCCGCGGAACGCCTCGGCGAAGGTGTGCTGTGCCTCGGCCTCGAGGTGGTAGTCCAGCTCCTCCTCCGCGCGGGCCTGGATCTCCTCCACCAGCGGCTTGATGTCGATGCCGGGGAAGACCGGCGCCACGCCGCGGGCGAGCCGGGCGAGCTGGCGCAGGTCACCGAGCAGCGCTTCGCCTGCACCGGGATACTGCACCTTCACCGCGACCTCGCGGCCGTCCGCCCAACGACCCCGGTGCACCTGCCCGATCGAGGCGGCCGCGGTCGGGCCGCCGTTGAGCCAGACCAGTCGTTCGCGCCAGTCTGCGCCGAGGTCCTTCTCGATCTCGTCGCGCACCGTCTGCGTCGGCATCGGGGGAGCGGAGTCCTGGAGCGCGGTGAGGTGCTCGCGGTAGGGCGCCGCGAGCTCGTCGGGCAGCGCCGCCTCCAGCACCGAGAGCGCCTGGCCGAACTTCATCGCCCCGCCCTTGAGCTCGCCGAGCGTGCGGAAGAGCTGCTCGGCGGTGCGCTGCTGGACCTCGGTGAGCACGGCGTCAGCCGGTTTCCCGCCCAGCCGCTTGCCGAGGCCGAGCGCGGTGCGGCCGGCGTACCCCATCGGCAAGGCGGCCAGCCGCGCCGTGCGCGTGATCGCCTTGCGGGGCAGCTCGGTCATGACTCCATTGTGCGGGACGCGACCAGCGGACCCGAGTGGTTATCGGGCGGTGCTACTCCACGCAGAGGCAGAAGGGGTGCCCGGCCGGGTCCAAGAAGACCCGGAAGGTGTCGCCCGGCTGGTGCTCCGTGCGGGTTGCGCCCAGTGGGAGCACGGCGGTCTCGCCGGCGTCGAGGTCGTCGACGATCACGTCGAGGTGCACCTGCTGGGGAATGTCCTGGCTGGGCCAGGTGGGCGCGCGGTAGTCGTCCACGCGCTGGAAGGAGATGCAGTTGCTGCCGTCCGCGGGCCGGATGTCGGCCCACTCCTCGTCGCCGGTGACCTGCCAGTCCAGCAGGGTGGCGTAGAACTCCGCGAGCGCGAGAGTGTCTGGGCAGTCGATGGCGAACCCGGGGAACGTTGCAATGGCCATGAGACCCAGCCTGCCACGGGGGACCGACACCGCTCACCACAACTGGGCTCACTACAACTGGGTCCACCAGCAGCCGGCCGACTATCGTCGGCTCGGTGAGCGAGCAGCAGCACCGGCACAAGGCCGGCTTCGAGACCCGTGCCATCCATGCCGGCTACGAGCCCGACCCGATCACCGGGGCGGTGATCCCGCCGATCTTCGCGACCTCCACGTTCAAGCAGGACGGTGTGGGCGGGCTGCGCGGTGGATATGAGTACAGCCGCTCCGCCAACCCGACCCGCACGGCGCTCGAAGGCAACCTCGCGGCTCTGGAGGAGGGCGAGGCGGGCTTCGCCTTCGCCTCCGGTCTGGCGGCCGAGGACACCCTGGTCCGGGCGGTGTGTCGTCCGGGTGACCATGTGGTGCTGCCCGGAGATGCGTACGGCGGCACGTTCCGGCTGTTCGACAAGGTCGAGAAGGCGTGGGGGCTGGAGCACACCGCCGCGCCGGTGTTCGACAACGCGGCCGTGGCGGCCACCATCCAGCCCGGCCGGACCAAGCTGGTCTGGATCGAGACGCCGACCAACCCGCTGCTCAACATCGCCGACATCGCCGCGCTCGCCCGGGTCGCCCATGACGCGGGGGCGCTGCTGGTGGTCGACAACACCTTCGCGTCGCCGTACCTCCAACAGCCGCTGACCCTCGGGGCCGACGTGGTCGTGCACTCGACGACGAAGTACTGCGGCGGACACTCCGACGTCATCGGCGGTGCCTTGGTCGTGCGCGACCTGGAGCTGGCCGAGCGGATCGCCTTCCACCAGAACTCCATCGGAGGGGTCGCCAGCCCGTTCGACTCCTGGCTCGTGCTGCGCGGGCTCAAGACCCTCGCGGTGCGGATGGACCGGCACTGTGACAACGCCGACCGCGTGGTCGACTTCCTCGTCGGGCACGCCAAGGTGGGCGAAGTCTTCTACCCCGGACTGTCCGGACATCCGGGCCACCAGGTCGCGGCGCAGCAGATGCGGCGGTTCGGCGGCATCGTCAGCTTCCGGGTCAAGGCGGGGGAGCAGGCGGCGGTCGACGTGTGTGGCCGCGCGGAGGTCTTCACTCTGGGGGAGTCGCTCGGTGGCGTGGAGAGTCTGATCGAGCACCCCGGCCGGATGACCCACGCGTCGGTGGCCGGCACCGAGCTCGAGGTGCCAGGCGACCTGGTCCGGCTGTCGGTCGGCATCGAGTCCGCGGACGACCTGGTCGCCGACCTGGACCGAGCGCTCGGGTGAGCAGCGACTCGGACAGCGGGGCGGATGTCGTCATCTGCGCAGACTTCGGCTCCACCTTCACCAAAACCGCGTTGGTCGACCTGGCAGAGGGCAGGATCGTCGCCCAGGCCTCGCATCGCACCACGATCGACACCGACGTGCTCGACGGGTACGACACGTGCTTGGCCGAGCTGACCAGCCAGGATCCGCGGGCCGCGGATGCCGAGGTGCTCGCCTGTTCGAGCGCCGGCGGCGGACTCCGGATTGCCGTTGTCGGCAACGAGGAGCTGGTCACCGCCGAGGCGGGCCGACGGGTGGCGCTCTCCAGCGGCGGCCGGGTGGTCGGGGTCTTCGCCGCCAGCCGCGGCGACGACCTGGCCAGCCTGACCGAGGTTGCGCCCGACGTGGTCCTGCTCACCGGCGGCACCGACGGCGGCAACAGCGAAGCGCTGCTGGCGTGCGCCCGCGATCTTGCCGCGGGGGAGTGGCGGGGGCCGGTGGTCGTCGCCGGCAACGCCGACGCCCGGGAGGAGGTGCGGGCGATCCTCGACGAGGCGGGCCTGCCGTCGGTGGTCACCGACAACGTCGTGCCGCGGATCGGCGTGCTGCACCCCGAGGGTGCCCGGGCCGCGATCCGTAAGATGTTCCTGGTCCACGTCATCGGCGGCAAGCACCTGAGCAGTCGCGCCGACTTCACCGCGATGGTGCGCGGAGCCACTCCGGACATCGTGCTGACCGGTGTCGAGCTGCTGGCCAACGGCCTGGACGCTGCGCGTCCCGGTGCCGGCGACGTGGTCGTCGTCGACGTTGGTGGTGCGACCACCGATGTGCACTCGGTGGTCGAGCTCGATCCCGAAGACACTGCCTCACCCGACGGCCTCGGCCGCGAGGTGGTGGCCACCACGCCGGTGACCCGGACCGTGGAGGGTGACCTGGGCATGCGCTGGTCCGCCCTGGACACGGTCCGCGCCGCGGGGCTGGACGCCCTCGACGAAGCGGCAGCCCGGCGACACCGCGATCCGGCGTACCTCCCCGACTCCGAGGAGGAGACCGACATCGACGAAGCGATCGCCCGCGCCGCGGTCGGGCTCGCACTGCGTCGGCACGCCGGCCGGAGCAGGGTAGTGGTCAGCCCCGAGGGCCGGGTCGTCGAGCGGACCGGCAAGGACCTGCGTGAGATCGACCTCCTGGTCGGCTCCGGCGGCGTCCTCCGCAACGGCCGTCCGGGCGTGGCCGGTCGAGTGCTCGACGGCAGCCTCGGGGAGGAGGTCGAAGGGGGCTGGCAGCTACCACGGCGTGCGGCGGTGGTCGTCGACTCGGACTACGTGCTGGCGGCTGCCGGGCTGCTTGCGACGGCGCATCCGGAGGCGGCCTACCGGCTCGCCGCGACGCTTGCGGTGGTGTCGGCTCGGTAACGTTGCGCGCGTGAGCGACGAGGACGTGCCTTCCGAGTCCGCGCCCCAGCCTGAGAGTGCGCAGCCTGAGGGCGCCCAACCTGAAGGCACCCAGCCTGGGGGCACCGAGGCTCAGAGCGCTTCGCCCGAGAGCGCTCATCTCGAGGGAGCGGAGCCGGGCGGTGGTCCCCGGCTGACCCAGCACTGGGCACAGCAGTGGGCACAACTGCGTGCCGAGCGGCGGCAGGAGTCGACCCAACCGGTCATCGTGACCGGGCCCTCGAACTTCAGCCGGGCGCAGGTGCCGTGGGGCCTCGACCTCGCCGCAGCCTGGGCGTGGCGCTTCCTGGTCATCGTGGCCGCGGGTCTGCTCGTCGTCTGGACCCTGGGCCACTTCGCGGTCATCACGCTGCCCCTGGTGATCGCACTTCTCATCACCGCGCTCTCCTCGCCGCTGGTGCGTTGGCTGGAGAAGATCGGGGTGCGCCGGTCCCTGTCGGCGCTGGTCGTGGTGATCTTGGGGATCGGTTCGGTCGCGTTGCTGCTCACCTTCGCCGGTCAGCAGGTCGCCAACGGTGCCACCGACCTGGCGAACCAGGTCGTCAAGGGTCTCGACCAGATCAAGAACTGGCTGCGGGAAGGGCCGCTCAACGCCAGCGACACGCAGATCAATGCCTACATCGACAAGGCCCAGCACGCCCTGACGAAGTACACCGAGGACGGCAAGCTGGTCACCCACGCCACCGAGGT
>JBDHZT010000178.1:0-6417 GCA_039811985.1 Nocardioidaceae bacterium
GCTGGGTCGATGGTCCACTACGCGCAGTGGCAAGACGGTGCCGACTCACTGGAGCGGGTGCACCGCATCAGCGTGGCCGCGGACGAGCGCCAGCAGCGGAAGCAGACCGCGCGAGAGCACGACGAGCAGACCACCGGTACTGGCCAGGGCGATGCGCTGGTGCTGACACACCCCACCGCGCGTCGCTGACCCGGAGGAAGGAACCACTCTCCATGGATGACCTGCACCTCGAGGCGGACCTGTTCTTCGGCCCCTGCCTAGACCCTTCCTGCCCTGGGTCCAAGCTGGCGACGGACCGCGGCCCGGTCGTCGACCTCAGTTGGCCGAGCCGCGATCACCTGCGGCTTGTGGCCAGTGACGGTCAGCCCCCGGAGTTCGGCTGACCGCCGCCAGATCGGAGCCAGCGGCGCAGGGCGAGGGTGGCACGGGTGTCGTCCTCGTTGTACTCCAGGAGCGTCTGCCACGCGGCTTCGTCGCCCTCCCGGGCCTTGCCGACGAGTTCGTAGGTGTCGGCGCCGGTCATGCCGGCGCTGCGCCATTCGAAGCCAGCGAACCCGGCCACGCTCTTGAGCCCGTAGCCGACGCCGGAGAAGAAGTGCGCGCGCAGGACAGCCAGGAGGTCCGTGGCGGCCTCGAGCAGCGGCTCAGCGTCGCTGCCTAGGAGCCGCGCAAGGTGCGCCGCTTCGACGGAGCCGTAGTGGTAGATCCGCACGGATCTGTCGGCTGCCCGGGCCGCGTCGATGACCTCGGATACCTGGAGCAGTAGGTCGCGTGCGAGGGCGTCAGGAGTGGGGTCGGAGTCGGCGGTTCCCACCGGCACATACCGAGACTCTTCGTTCTCTGTGACGAGGTAGCCCCAGACATAGACGCGCTGGTCCTCGTCGAACTCGAGGTCGAGGTCGATCTCGACGTCCGTCTCGTCGATCCCGAGAGCGCCACTGGTGAGTCGCAGCAGACTCGGCAAGGGCAGGTCGCCGGTTGCCTCCGGAAGCGGCTCACCGAGCAGTTCCGCCACCAGCGTGTTGAGTTCAGTGCGTTCCTCGAGGGTGGCACGAACCTCGCGCCGAGCAGTCACGAAGTAGTCACTGACGTCCTGGGTGGCGACGGCTTCGGCGAGCTCACGGCCCAGGTTGCTGATCGACAGGTGCAACGGGTTATCGCGGTCGAACGCAGGGATCGGGAGCTTCCATACGTGCTTGTGGATGTGCCTCTCGTCCTTGCCGTACGACATGAGCGGTCGGACGAGGGTCGTGACGATCGGTGCGTTGAGTACAGCAGTCAAGTAGTGCCCCTCGGTTTCGCTGGCGACGGCGGCCCAGTACACGCTTGAGTCGATGATCGCTCGCTGATCGGTGACCATGGCGGCGGCAATGTGCATACCCGAAGTCGCGTAGAGGACCCGAAGTGACGGGGCGGGCACCTGTTGGGTCAACTTGCTCATGTAGTCGATCTGTTCGCCGAGCGTCATGTTCCCAGCACCGTGCTCGTCCCAGAGTGCCTCCGCGGTTCGCATCCAGGCTGCAAGACCGGGGAAACCGTCGATCTTCGGGTTGTCGCCATCCAGAAGCTCACCTTTGCCGGTCATGGGTATGACGAAGGTGTCGGGCGTCAGCGTCCGGAACGGCAGGACGTGCTCTCCGAGGTACGTGGGGTGTAGAAACTGCCGCTCCACGCTACCGGTGGCGTCCGGTAGCTCCTTCCATGGCTTCTTCTCGGTCACGGAGCGGTCAGACTGGACTGAGACCTTTCCAGCGGGCACACCGAGCGCACCCGCCGCGACTTCCTTGACCCGAAACAGCAGCCGAGGCACCAAGATCGCGCCTTGGGCGAAGCGCGGGTGGTAAGGGGAGAGCTCGTCCTCCTCGCTGCCGATCTTGACCGGTTCAACACTCTGGGTCAGCCCGGGCGCGTAGTCGAGCGCAGCCTGCCGACGCGGGACGCGCCCCTTCCACACAACCGCCCTGGCTGGCATCTGACGGGACTTGGTCGTCCGTGTCCCGTAGATGACTCCAGATCCGCGAGGGAACATGTGCGGTCGGACGCGGCGCAGGTCCCAGGGCACGTCGAATGCGGCCGCGGCACCATCGAAGCGACCCACACGGAAGCCGGACCAGTAGTCGCGGTCGATGACTGAGTTCGGGACCACGAATGCGAGCCGGCCACCGGTCTTGAGATAGCGCTCGACGGCCCTGGCGACGAACACTCCGGCGAGGTCCTGGTGGGTGGCGGTGTTCTCCTTGTGCCAGAACTCCCGGGCGCGGGCGAGTGACTTGAACTCGCGTTGCATCTCCTTGGTCATGTGACGGTAGGAGAGCCAAGGCGGGTTCCCGACGAGGACGTCGACGCGGTTCTCCTCCCGAGTTAGCCAGGCTGGTCTGGAGACGTTGCGGACGTAGTAGGACCAGATGTGGTCGCGGTTGTCTTCGTGGAGCTGCTTGAGGCGTACGAAGTTTTCGTTCAGCACCGGGAGGTGGGCCTCGTCGATGCCGAGTCGACGGACGGTTCCGGCGCTGAGGGCGCGGGTGGGCTTGCCTGCTGCACGTTCCGACTCATCCACGAGCGCGGTTACGAGGTTGTCGAATCGGGCGGCGTCTTGGAGGAGCTCCTCGGGGAACCGGAGCGGCTCGCTGAAGATCTGGTCGCCCACCTCGGTGGGGATGACGAGCATGTCTACCGACAGGATGTCCTCGGCCTGGTTCCATCCCAGGGAGTCGCCGAGGTAGACGGGCACCGAGAGAGTTCCGCGTTCCGCAGACGTCAGTTTGTCGCGGCCGAGTGCGAGCAGGTAGGTGACTCGGGCGAGGGCGACGGCGACTGGGTGTAGGTCGATGCCGATGACTCGGGAGGAAACGAGAGACATCGCCTCCGAGAGCGGGACGCCGTTCTGTTCGGCGGCCTGTAGGAACCGCCGGACGGCATAGAAGACGAAGGTTCCCGACCCGCACGACGGGTCGAGGACCCGTTGGTTGAGGGGGTCGGTGACGACCTCCTGCACGACACGGTTCGCCAGCCAGTCTGGGGTGTAGTACTCGCCGAGGCTCTTGCGGACCTCCGGTTTGATGACCGACTCGTACAGGATCTTGAGCACGTCGTGCTCCACGGCGGACCAGTCGAAGCGGGAGAGTCGGCGTGCGAGCGCGGAGACGAAACCCTCGCCGCCGGGTACCTCCAGGACCCAGTCGAAGAAGTCGCGGTCGACGACGCCGTACAGCCCTGCGGCGGCGAACTGGTCGCCGCTGAGCAGCGTGGCCGGAGAGAGCTGCGTGGCGTCGAGCCCGAGAACCAGGTGGGCGATGATCTCGGCCGAGTTGACCAGCAGCGTGTGCTCGAGGAACAGAGCGTCGTCGTCGGTGAACTGCGTCCCGAGTGCTGAGCGCAGGAGGCTGGCCCACAGCTCCCGCTTGAGGGTGACGGTCGGCTCGTTCTTGTGCTCGTCGTAGAGCGCCTTGAGGGTTGCGAAGTCGAGGTCGTGAGATGAGGAGTCGGCGCCGAGCCGGTCGTGGATCTCGTCGGGGGTCGGCCGGACCGCCCTCTTTGTTGCGAGTACGCCCTCGAGCCAGGTCAGCAGCTCGCGGGCGCCAGCCTCGCCGGTGGTGGCTTTGTGTCGGGTGGCTTCGGAGAGTGCGCCGTCGACTTCGTGGAACGCGAGCCACAGGGCACCGTCGGTGAGGATCCCGACGTACCGCTGTCCCATGGCCTCTTGTCGCGAGATCACGTAGTCAGCCAGTTGCTTGGTGCCGGCGGCGATCGCGGCCGCCGACGCCAGGGTCTTCTTGACTTCGATGACGGTGCAGCCGACTTCGACGTCGATGCGCCGGTGCTTGGCGCCGACCTGCGTCTCCAGGTGGACGTCGTCGAGGTCGAGTTCGCTGTCCAGCAACAGGATCCGGACGTCGCTTTGGATGGTTGCCTCGGACCGCACGCCGCCGGCCTTGTTGACGAGGCGTTCCATCAGGTCGGCGCGGGCGGGGGTAAGTGGCACGGAGGCGACGCTACCGACTCCAGCGTGGGTACCGCTGAGAACTACCGCAGATGCCCCGGTGACGCGCCCCCGATCGAGCTCTCCGGTGCTACCGGAGGGTGTAGTCGTCGTGGTGGCTGGCCTTGCCGAGCTCGATGCGGCCGTTGGGGTGCTGCCACCAGGCGAGGCGTGGGCCGCCGGCTTTGCCGGTCTTGAGGTCGCAGCGCCAGGCGGCGGCGCCGTCTGGGCGGGTGCGTTGGGGTGCGTTGCCGGCGTCGGCTGTGCGTAGTGGGTGGCTGCGGCGGGCGGGGATCTGGTGGACGCGGCGGGTGAGGACGTCGACGGCGACATCGAGGATGCGGCCGCGGGAGACGAGTTGGAGGTTCATGGAGTCGAGGAAGTCGGGGCCGAGGGCGTAGTCGCACAGCGGCTGGGCGGCTCGGTCTGTCTCGGGGGTGCTGGTGAGCCAGGTCAGCCAGATTTCGTGGCGCAGCTGCTCCTCGGGGTCGCTGTACACGATCGGGTGGGGGGCAGGTGGCCTCGTCGAGCTCGTCGACGAGTTCGTCCATGTCTGCATTGGCCTGGGCCAGCTGCTCGGCCAGGTCGGTGTTCGCGGCTCGGAGGTCGTGGACGGTCGCGGCAAGAGCCGTGTTGTCCTCCTCAAGGCGGTCGATGGTGCGGAGGGCGTCGCGGAGCTTCTGGGCGCGGCGCTGCTGGCGCGGTGTCGCCGCGGGCTTCGGTGACTGCTCGCTCTTGGTGCGGGTGAAGCCGTTGCGCGTCAGGCAGGAGGAGATGCGGGAGACGGTGTCCGCGGGGTTGTCGTTGTCGAAGGTGAAGAACAGGGGGTGGCGGTCGGACGGGTCGTTCTCGGTGGCGCCGGGGAGGACGACGCGGATGGCTCCGCCGTAGGCCTCGAAACCGCGGGGCACGCTGCGTTGGAGGCTCCAGGCCTCGCTGGCGGTGATGACGAGGATCTCGGCCGCGTCCCCGATCGCCGAGCTGAGCCGGTCGAGGCTGACCTTTGGTCGGTCGTCGAGGACACAGGAGACCAGGACGAGCGGTTTCCACCGGACGGTGTCCCAGATCCGGTCGGCGACCGCGGCGGCACTGAGCGCCATCGGCGCCGGGTCCGGGGCGTCGTCGTACGACGCGAGGGGCTGGGTTCGCAGCGTCTGGGCCATGGATTCCTCCGAGCGGGACTCCTGGGTTGGTCTCTGGAGGTGATGGTGCCTGTCGGCACCGACAGTTTCTGGTCGGCGGCGCGACATGGTGGTGCTCACTGGCCGCTGGGTACGGTGTGCCGGTAGTCCGCGACGGGCGGCAGGGGTGGCATGTCCTCGGTAACGACCCAGGTCCAGACCTCGGTGCCGGTGTCGGCGGCGATCTGGGCGGCGACCTCGCGATCCTCATCGCTGGTGAGCAGGAACGCCGCGGTGGGTGTCTCGGTATCGGTGAACACCAGGGAGGCCATGGGCTTGTCGGGGGCGAGGTTGTAGCGCAGCGACTTGGTGAACCTGCGGCGCGCGTCGAGCGCGGTATCGAGGAGCAGCTTGTCGAGGAGCGACTCGTACGGCAGCCAGTTGCGGTCGGTCATGACGAGCGAGATCTCCTCGGCGGTGGCCAGGCCGGCGCGGCCGACGGAGAAGGTGGCGATCACCATCAGGTGGCCGTCGTCGTTGTTCTGCCACAGCTCGAGCTCGTCCCCGAACCGCTTATTGAGGCGGGCCAGGAGGGTGTCGTCGACCATCAGCGGCGCGTCGGGCAGGTGCTTGATGACGAGCTTGTGTCCAAACCGGGCTGACGCGATCTCCTTGAGCTCGCCGATCAGCATCATGAACTGCTGCGCGGAGCCGTGCTGCTGGAGCGGCGCCCACGCGGACAGTCGGCGGGCAGCGATCTCGGTCTTCTTCTCGACGTTGAACGGTTCAGGGACATAGAGCTTCGTGGCGAGCGGCTTGCCCTTGGTGAACTTCCCGCGGGCGCCCTGACGCAGGTACCAGGACACGATGCGCCAGTTGCGCTTGCCGTCCATGCCGGGGGTCCAGGTCGCCAGGTCGGCTTCTTGCCACAGGTAGTGCAGGACCGCACGCAGCGTGAGGCGGTTGGGGTCGGCGGCAACGGAGTCGGCCACTCCCCCGCTGCCGGCGCCGGCCGGGGCGGCGCGCTCGGCCTTGGACATGCGGAACCCGAGCTTGATGGCGGTCAGGCCGCTGTCGGCTTCCTCGGTGATCGCCGAGCCGAGGACCTGCCCGAGCCCGGAGAGCTCTTCGGGCGGCAGGTACGAGGCGCATCGGGGTGTGTGCTCGAGGCCGGTGTCGGGCATGCGTTTGATGACGAACTTCTCGGGCCCGATCTTGGCGACGTACATGGCGACGCCGTCGGGTCGGCACAGGCACAGGGGCCGGATCCGGTCGGTGTGCGCGGCCGCGAGCATCTGTTGTACGTCGGGGTGGTTG
>JBDHZT010000179.1:0-6407 GCA_039811985.1 Nocardioidaceae bacterium
AACCACCGTCATCGAGCGAGCATGAGCGAGCCGGCGTCCGACCCGGAGCTGGCGGAAGTCGAGGCGAGTGGCCGTGCGATGCGGCGACCGGCCTGGGTGAACCGGATGATCTGGCTCGCCGTGGCGGCCGTCATCACGGTGCTGACCATCCGTCTGGTCGGCAGGGTGGACTGGCCGGCAGTCTGGCGGGCGCTGTCGCACCTGACCTGGTGGCAGCCCGTCGTGCTGCTGGCGATCCTGCTGACGCGGCAGGTGATGAACGCGCTGCCGCTGAAGATCTACATTCCCGGTGTCACGATCTACCGAGCCACGATCAACGACCTGGGCGCCATGCTGATGTCGCTCTTCGCGCCACCGCCCAGCGACATCGCACTGCGCACCGCCATGTTCAGCTCGTGGGGCATCTCCACCAGCACCGGTCTGGCGGGCGCGGTGATGAACACGCTCACGTTCTACGTCGTCAGGTTCGGCGTGCCGGTGCTCGGGTTCGTGCTGTTGCTCGTGACCGGGCAGCCGGCCGGATTGCGCTACCTGGAGATCTTGAGCATCGCGATCGCGATCGCGATCTTCGTGGGCATCGTGCTGGTCATCCGCAGTGAGGCACTGGCCCGCACGGTGGGCACCCGGTCCGCCCTGGTCGTGCGGAAGGTGCGGTCCAGCGTCAAGCCCGAGTCCTGGGCCGAGGCCTGTGTCCGCTTCCGCGCCGAGACGGCGCTCCGCTTCCGACAGGGCTTCCCTCGCTCGATGCTGGCCCTGGTGGGCATGGTCATCGCGGACCTCACCCTGCTGGTGTGCTGTCTGCGGTTCGTCGGCGTGAGTGCCGCCGACGTCAGCCTGCTGGAGATCGCGATCGCCTACCTGTTCGCCTACCCCTTCACCGTCTTCCCCTTCGCCGGCATCGGCGTCGTGGACGCGATCCTGATCGCTGCTCTGGTCGGATCGGGTGGCCAGGGCATCGAGGCGGCGGCCGTGGCGGCGCTCGGTGTGTGGCGCATCTTCACCATCGGCGGACCAGTTCTGCTCGGCGTGATCGCCGTGGCCATCTGGCGGCGAAGCTTGAAGGACGATCAGCCTGCTGCCGTCGCGGACTAGGCAGGGATCGAGACTCAGGCCAAGACGAAGTAGCGCAGGTAGACGTAGGCCCACGCGACCACGAGAGAGGCGACCGTCACCACGACGCCGTACTTCGTAAAGCCCCAGAAGCTGATCGGTTCGCCGGCCTTGGCGGCGATGCCGAGCACGACCACATTGGCGCCGGCGGCGACCGCCGTAGCGTTCCCGCCGAGATCGGCACCGAAGACGAAGGCCCACCAGAGCGGACTCTCGGCGCCGGAGGAGGAGGTGGCGGCCACCATGTCCTCGACGATCGGCACCGTCGCGGTGGTGTAGGGGATGTTGTCGACGAAGGCACCGATCACGCCGGAGCCGAACAGCAGTGCCGAGGCGCCGAGGAGCTCGCGGTCGCCCATCGCGTCGGCGGCGAGCCGGCCCAGCTCGCCGATCACGCCGACCTGCACCAAGGCACCGACGAGAACGAAGAGAGCCATGAAGAAGGCGAGTGTGCCCCACTCGACCTCCTCCAAGAACTCCTCGGGAGAGGTGCGGGAGACCAGCACGGTCGCGCCGGCACCCATCATCGCGACCACGGACGGATCGAGGTGGAGCACGGTGTGCAGGCTGAAGGCGACCATCACCAGCGCCAGCACGATCAGGCAGCGCACCAGCAGCCGCACGTTGGTGATCGCATCGCGGGGGTGCAGGTCACCCAGGCGGCCCTGGACGTCGATCGGCGTCGAGAGGTGACGGCGGAAGAGCAGCCGGGTCAGCAGCACGAACCCCGCCAACAAGATGATCGTGAGCGGCAGGGAGTGGACCAGGAAGTCGTCGAAGCTCAACCCTGCTCGACTGCCGATGATGATGTTGGGCGGGTCGCCGATCAGGGTTGCCGTGCCGCCGATGTTGGAGGCGAGGATCAGCGAGATGAGGTACGGCGCCGGCGCGAGATCGAGCTGCCGACACACTGAGAGCGTCACCGGCGCAACGAGGAGCACACAGGTGACGTTGTCGAGGATCGGGGACACGGTCGCGGTGACCAGCACCAGCAACACGAGCAACCGATAGGGGTGTCCTCCTGATCGCCGCGCCGCCCACAGCGCCAGGAACTCGAAGAGGCCGGTCTGCTTGAGGACGCCGACGATCACCATCATCCCGAAGAGCAGGAAGATGACGTTCCAGTCGATGCCGGTGTGTGGGTCGAAGAAGGCGGTCTCGGCGTCGACCAGGCCGATCACGATCATCGCGGCGACGCCACCGAGGGCGGCCGCCACCCGATGGATCCGCTCGGTGGCGATGAGGGCGTAGCTGACGATGAAGATGGAGATGGCGGCCGAGGTGAGGATCACGCCACCCTCCTCCGCACACCGAAGGTCTGGGCGGAGTTGGTGGGCTCCGCGCCCTCGTGCCAGCCGGCCAGCCGTCCGAAGCGACTCACCGAGCGCAGTCTGTCTTCCACCTCCCCGACCTGATCGCGCGCTGCCACGGCGAGCACTTGGTCGCCTGTGCGCAGCACAGTGCGCCCGCCGGGCACCAAGACGTCGGAGCCGCGGGTGATGAGCGACACCGCCGAACCACGGGGCAGTCGGAGCTCGTCGATCTCCACGCCGGCGAGCCGCGACTCCTGCTCCACTTCGAAGCGGAGCAGCACGGCATCGAGCCGGTCGAGGGTTGCGAACCCGATGGAGACCTTGTGAACCAGGCTGCCCTTCTCCTGCCACCGAGGCTGGCGGCCCCGCCCGATTGCCAGGCCCACGGTGAACCCCACCGCGGCACAGAGCATCCCGACCGAGACGGCGAGTTCGAGCTCAGCCGATCCCATCGGGACCTCCGGTGAGCAGATCCGGCGGGTTGGGCGATGTCTGCGGAGTATCTCGCGGGCCCGCTGGCCGTCGTCTGCAGGGGGAGCGAGGCACCGGCGGCGGGCGCTCGTGACCCGGCAGTCTCCGCGCCGCCACCGGTTGCCCCGACTCCATGCCCCCAGTCAACGGCCCCGGGCGGACGGAATGAATGGGTGCTTCCCCCCATCCTTCGCACCCGCCGGACGTCATACCCTCCGGTCGTCTCGGCGACCAGAACGCATGACGTCCCGCGCCTCGACAGGGGGTGTAAAGCGGCGCACACTGGCGACGTGCAAGGAGAGACAACGGCCGTGGTGATGGTCGGCGCGGACCAGCTGGTGGCCCGCCGTACGCGTTGGTCTGTCGTCGGGGGGACGGTCGTCCTCTCGTGGGCCTTCGCGCTGGCCCGAGCGGGCGGCGTCTTCGCCATGTCGCCGGCGACCGCAAAGCTCTGGTTCGTCGCCAACCTGGTGTTTCTTCTGGCCGCAGTGACCATCGGGACGCTGATGATGGCGAGGTCAAGATCCTCGGCGATCGGCTGGGGGCTTGCGACCGGTGCGGTTATCAGCCAGATCTTCATGGTGCTCTCGATCTCGGCGGTGCTGAGCAGCTACGGAGACTGACACTGAATCTGGTCGCCCGGTGCGACGCTAGTGTGCTTGGAGTGCCTGGCGGAGGGCGAGGGCGAGGTGGTCCTGCCGGGTGGGTGACACCCATTGGGCCTCGTCGTCGACGAGGTAGGCGAAGACGCGGGGCCCGAGGGTGTGGTCGGGTTGGTCGGGCAGGCGAGGCACCAAGTGGAGGTGCAGGTGCGCGAAGCCTTCGGCTTCGGAGAACTGCATCAGGTAGGTCTTCTCGCACCCGGTGACCTGCTCCAGGGCGGCGCTCAGCCGCTGCACCAACCCACCCAGCTCATCGGCGGCGTCAGGCGTCAGATCGGTGAACGCCAGGACATGTCGGGTCGGCAGGATCACCAGCCAGCCGGGCAGAGTGCTGTTGAAGGCGTGAGCGACCCGCCAGTGCTCGGTGCTGACGATGTTCTCGCGCGGAGGCGGGGCCGGGTTGGTCTGCTGGTCGCAGGAGTAACACCCAGGCACGAACTCGCCGGCTCCCACCACAGGCCTAGGGCGTCAACTGCGAGCAGCGCCGTCGCCGCTCACCTTCTCCTTGATGATCAGGGCGGGCAGCAACAGGGTGGCCAGCGCGGTGACCAGCCAGACCAGCACGGTGGCAGCGACCCAGGAACCCACGCCGTTGATCCTCAGCCCATCGCCGAAGAGGGTGGCGCAGAACAGGGCGATGAAGCTCGACACCAGGCCGGTGCCGCCGAGGAACGCGGGCGCGTTCTTGGCGGCGACCTTGGTGATGAACGGGGACAAGATCGCCTGGATCGCGGCGTACAGGATCACCACGATGATGAAGCCCGAGGCCTGCAGATGCATCCCCGAGACGATGAGCGAGGCGACGATGAGGCCGACCGCGGCGGACAACAAGAAGACGGCAAGTCGCAGGAGAAGTCGCACCATGGGCTCACCCTAGCGAGCCCGCACTCCGGGGTCGCCTCCCGCGTGGTGTGGCGCCGCGATCTCATCCGCTGGGGGTGACGAAATCGGCCCTATTCAGAGGAGATCAGCGCAGCCTTTCCTTGCTTGCGGCAACTCGATGAACGGTGTTCCATCGGGGGCGATGCAGACAGATGACGAGGATTTCGCAGGGGCGGACGAGATCGGCCACGTGCACGCCGACGTGTCCGGAGGCTGGCTTCGCGCGGCCGTGTTCGGCGCCATGGACGGGTTGGTCACCAACATCAGCCTCGTGGTCGGGATCGGGGCGGCGGGGGCCTCGGACCGGGTCGTGCTGCTGACGGGTACGGCGGGCCTGGTCGCCGGCGCGTTCTCGATGGCAATGGGGGAGTACACCTCCGTGTCGACGCAGAACGAGCAGGTCGAGCGCGAGGTGGCTGTCGAGCGCAGGGAGATCGCAGAGAACACCGAGGCCGAGGTCGCCGAGCTCTCGGAGATGTTCGTCGACATGGGCATGCGTCACGAGGTCGCCCTGCTGGCCGCGCAGGACGTGCACCGCGACCCCGAGCACGCAACCATGGTCCATGTCGCCCAGGAACTGGGTGTCGACCCTGACGAGCAGCCATCGCCGCTGGTGGCCGCGGGCTCGTCGTTCGCGATGTTCTCGGTCGGTGCGCTGATCCCGCTGATCCCCTACCTGCTCGGCTTCGGCTCGTTGCTGACCGGACTGATCGCGGGGGCGCTCGGCCTGCTGGTGGCCGGCGGCGTGGCTGCCCGGTTCACTGCAGTGCCGTGGTGGCGAGGCGCGACCCGGCAGCTGGTGTTCGGTGCCCTGGCGGCAGCAGCGACGTACGCCGTCGGCTCGCTCTTCGGTGCCGGTGGGTTGACCTGATCCCCTCAGTGCCGGGCGGCCGGTGAGGCGACCCGCCACTAGATTGGCGCCGTGTCTGATCAGGTAGTCAACGGCATCCTCGCCACCGCGCTCGGTGCCGTGCTGGCCGTGCTGCTGCTCGCCCCGACCGCAGCCGTGCAGTATCGGCGGGATGGGCGACTCGGGCCGGGTGATCTGCTCACCCTGGTCGGTGCGGCGGTGTACGGGCTGGCGTTGTGGACCTACACGCTGCTGCCGTTTCCGGTCGATGACACCTTCGCCTGTCAGCGCACTCAGCTGGAGATCCTGGGCTCGTTCCAGCCGGTGATCGAGCGTGGTCTGGTGGCGCCGTCGGTGCTGCTCCACGACGCCGCCTTCATGCAGCTGGCGTTGAACGTGCTGCTGTTCGTGCCGCTCGGATTCTTCGTCAGGCTGGTGCTGCACCGCGGCGTGGTGGTCACCACGATCCTCGGCCTGCTGATCTCACTGGCGATCGAGACGACCCAGCTGAGCGGCGTCTGGGGGCTCTACCACTGCGCCTACCGGGTGTTCGACGTGGACGACCTGATCGTCAACACCTTCGGTGCCTTCCTCGGAGGCGTGCTGGCGTGGTTGCTGCTGCACCGGCATCGGCGCGCCCCCGAGGCGCTGCCGACCACGATCACCCTCGGCCGCCGTTGGGTCGGCTTCCTCAGCGACGCGATCGTGGTGATGACCGTCGGGCTCTCCGCCGCGATCGCCTACCGTGCGTGGAGCCTCTACGGCCGGGATCTCCCGTTCGATCAGGTGAGCACTCACGTCACCACGGCCTGGCAACTCGGCGCACCGCTAGCGCTCGAGGCGGCGATGGTGCTGATCGCGGGCCGGACGGTGGGGGAGTGGGTGATCTCCGTAGAGCCCGTCGCCGGTCGGGTCCCCGCGCTGCTGGCCCGGTTGATCAAGCTGACCTTGGGGGTCGGCGGCTTCACCGTGCTGCTGGTGCTGGACTTCCCGGGCAGCCGGTTGCTGCTCATCGCCCAGGTGGCGGTGACCCTGCTGGCCGCGATCCGGACGCGTGCGCACCGTGGGTTGACCCACTGGGCAGCCGGCATGGAGCTGACCATCGGGCGATCGTGAGGC
>JBDHZT010000180.1:0-6376 GCA_039811985.1 Nocardioidaceae bacterium
GCCCCGCCCGCCAGCACGACTGGCGGCCAGCAACCCCGGCATTCGTCCGCGTATCCTGCGCGGGTGACGACCTACACCTTGCGCAGTGCCAGCCCAGCCAAGACCCGCGCCGACGCCGTCGTGGTGGGTGTGGTGCAGAAGGGCAAGGACGCGCGGCTGGCCGCGGGGGCGGAGGACGTGACTGCCGCGTTCGGTCGCCGGCTCCGGCCGCTGCTGGCGAACCTCGGCGTGACCGGCAAGGCCGGCGAGGTCGTCAAGCTGCCGACGCAGGGGCTGATCGGGGCCGGGCTGTTGGTGCTGGTCGGCCTGGGCAAGCAGGATGCCGTCGATGCGGCCGGCGTACGCCGTGCTGCGGGCGCCGCCGCGCGGGCCGTGACCAACGCGGCCTCGGTGGCGATCGCACTCCCCGCCGACACCCCCGAGCTGGTCCGCGCGGTGACCGAGGGGTGGCAGCTGGGCGGCTACAACTTCACGGCCTACAAGTCCGACAGCGCCAGCCCGGCGAAAGACGCCAACGAGGTGGTCGTGCTCAGCTCGATCGCTCGACAGGCCGCGGCCACGACGGCGTTCGAGGAGGCCCAGGTCGTGGCGGCCGCGGTCGCTCAGGCACGGGACTGGGTCAACACCCCCGCACAGGACCTCACCCCGCCGCTCTTCGTGGAGTCCCTGCAAGCCTTCCACAAGCAGGCGACCAAGGGGCGCGGGGCTCCCAAGCTCACCCTGACCGTGCTCGACGAGACGGAGCTCGCGGAGCAGGGCTGCGGCGGGATCATCGGCGTCGGCCAGGCCTCCGACGCGCCGCCCCGGCTCGCGGTGCTCCGCTACCGCCCGCGCGGCGCGGTCGCCCACCTGGCGCTGGTCGGCAAGGGCATCACCTACGACTCCGGCGGCTTGTCGATCAAGCCCGCCAACTCGATGCACACCATGAAGTGCGACATGGCCGGCGCGGCGGCGGTGCTGCAGGCGACCTACGCGATCGCCCAGCTCGGCCTCCCGGTCGCTGTCACGACCTTCGCCCCGATGGCGGAGAACATGGTCTCCGGCCGCTCCACCCGACCCGGGGACGTGCTCACCATCCACGGCGGCCGCACCGTCGAGGTGCTCAACACCGACGCCGAGGGACGGCTGGTCCTGGCCGACGCGCTGGTGATGGCCACCGAGGAGAAGCCCGACGTGATCCTCGACGTGGCCACGCTGACCGGCCACATGGTCGTCGCCCTCGGTGACCGGGTCGCCGGGGTGATGGGCTCCGAGGAGATCGTCCAGGAGGTGCTCGCAGCCGGGCAGGTCGCCGGCGAGCCGCTCTGGCCGATGCCGATCCCCGAGGACATGGACGAGCGGATCCACAGCAGCAAGGTCGCCGACCTGGCCCAGCACGACTGGACTCGCTGGGGCGGCGGGCTGTTCGCCGCGGCGTTCTTGCGCGAGTTCACCGACGGGCTGCCCTGGGCCCACCTCGACATCGCCGGCCCCGCGTTCAACTCCGGCGGTCCGCACGGCGAGGTCACCTCCGGCGGCACCGGCTTCGCCGTCGGCACCCTGGTCGACTTCGCCCGAGAGCGAGCGGCTCAGGACTGACTACCCGCCGGCCTTCTTCCGCCGGTTGTAGTCCCGCATCCGCTGAGGCACGCCGACCACCGCGGCGTCGTACGACGGCACCTGGCGCTCGTTGCAGAAGCCGTGCGCCCACTTCACCGAGGGCACCCGGCGCCGGGTCCACTCTCCGTCGTGGGCGACCAGTAGGAGGGTCACGTCGCTGACGGCGGTGCGTGGCTCGACGAAACCCTCGACCCCGCGCCGGGTCGCGACGAAGTCGTTGAGGTGGTCCTCGTCGGCGCGAGACGACGCTCGCACCGTTGTCGACCCGGTCCGCGCAGAGTTGCCACCGGGGCGTCGCATCCGCTGCGTCGACCTGCGGAACCGATCGAACAAGGCCATGCCCACAGTGTGCCGGGTCAGCGGACGGGATGCGTTGCAAACCGCTACCCGGAGGATGCAAAGATGGGTGCCGCCGAGTTGTGACGGACGTGAGGGAAGGACGAGGGTGACGCACTTCGACGTACTCGTCCTCGGGGCGGGGTCGGGCGGCTACTCCTGTGCCCTGCGCGCCGCGCAGCTGGGCCTCTCGGTCGGGCTCGTCGAGAAGGACAAGGTCGGCGGCACCTGCCTGCACGTCGGCTGCATCCCGACCAAGGCGCTGCTGCACGCGGCGGAGGTCGCCGACGGTGCCCGCGAGGCGGAGCGGTACGGCGTCCGCGCCACCCTCGAAGGCATCGACATGGCGGCGGTCAACGCCTACAAGGACGGCGTGGTCGCCCGTCTCCACAAGGGTCTCGGTGGGCTGATCTCCGGCCGCGGCATCACCGTGATCGAGGGTGAGGGCAGGCTGACCGGACCGCTGACCGTGACGGTCGGCGACGAGGTCCACACCGGCACCGACCTGGTGCTTGCCACCGGGTCGCACTCCAAGAGCCTGTCGGGTCTCGAGGTCGACGGCGACAAGGTGATCACCTCCGAGCACGCGCTCGCGCTGGACCGGGTGCCCGAGTCGGTCATCGTCCTCGGTGGCGGCGTGATCGGGTGTGAGTTCGCGAGTGTCTGGCGCTCGTTCGGCGCCGAGGTCACCATCGTCGAGGCGTTGCCACGTCTCGTTCCGGCCGAGGACGCAGCCAGCTCCAAGGCGCTGGAGCGGGCCTTCCGCAAGCGCGGCATCAAGTTCCGCACCGGCACTCCGTTCGAGACCGTCACCACCACTGAGAGCGGGGTCTCGGTCACGGTTGCTGGCGGGGACACCCTGGCCGCGGAGCTGCTGCTCGTCGCGGTCGGCCGTGGCCCGAACACCGACGGCCTGGGCTTCGCCGAAGCCGGCCTCACCCTCGACCGCGGCTATGTCGTCACCGACGAGCGGTTGCGCACCAACCTGCCGCACACCTACGCCGTCGGCGACATCGTGCCCGGCCTGCAGCTGGCCCATCGCGGCTTCGGCCAGGGCATCTTCGTCGCCGAGGAGATCGCCGGACTCGCGCCGGCTCCTCTCGATGACGCGGGCATCCCCCGGGTGACCTACTCCCATCCCGAGGTGGCCTCGGTGGGGCTGACCGAGGCGCAGGCCACCGAGCAGTACGGCGCCGACGGCGTCACCACCCTCACCTATGACCTCGGCGGCAACGGCAAGAGCCAGATCCTGGGCACCCAGGGGTTCGTCAAGCTCGTCGCCCGCCCCGACGGACCGGTGATCGGGATCCACCTGGTCGGCGACCGGGTCGGCGAGCTGATCGGCGAGGCCCAGCTGATCTATGGCTGGGAGGCGCGCGCCGACGACGTCGCCCCCCTCGTGCACGCCCACCCGACTCAGAACGAAGCCCTCGGCGAGGCACACCTCGCACTCGCCGGCAAGCCACTCCACGCCCACTCGTAGAGCAGAAGGACACTCACATGGCCAGCGAAGTCACCCTCCCCGCACTCGGCGAGTCCGTCACCGAGGGCACCGTCACCCGGTGGTTGAAGCAGGTCGGTGACAGCGTCGCCGTCGACGAGCCCCTGCTGGAGGTCTCCACCGACAAGGTCGACACCGAGATCCCCTCTCCCATTGCCGGCACGCTGGTCGAGATCCGCGCCCACGAGGACGACACCGTCGAGGTCGGCGCCGTGCTCGCCGTCATCGGTGACGCCGACGAGGCCGGCAGCGCCCCCGCCGCGGAAGCAGCCCCTGCCGCGGAGGCAGCTCCCGCCGATGAGCCCGCTCCAGCCGCCGAGCCTGCCGAGGCAGCAGCAGCACCCGAGCCGGCTCCGGCCGCCGAGCCCGCCGAGCCCGCGGCACCCGCCGCTGCAGCTCCGGCGGCGTCGGCTTCTGGTACGTCGGTCACCCTCCCGGCGCTCGGCGAGTCCGTCACCGAGGGCACCGTCACCCGGTGGTTGAAGCAGGTCGGTGACAGCGTCGCCGTCGACGAGCCCCTGCTGGAGGTCTCCACCGACAAGGTCGACACCGAGATCCCCTCCCCCGTCGCCGGCACCTTGCTCGAGGTCAAGGTCGCCGAGGACGAGACCGTCGAGGTCGGCGCCGAGCTTGCCGTGATCGGCAGCGGTGACGCAGCACCCGCACCGTCGGCACCCCCGGCGCCCGAGGAGCCTGCCGCTGCGGCCGCCGAGCCCGAGCCGGCTGCCCCTCCTGCGGCCGCCGAACCCGAGGCACCGGCCGCCGACGCACCAGCCACCGACGCACCAGCCGACGAAGCACCTGCCACCGAGGCGCCAGCACCGGCGGCACCAGCACCGGCCGAGCCCGCCCCGGCCGCCGAGGCCGAGCAGGCCGGTGATGCGGGGAGCCGCAGCTACGTCACCCCCCTGGTCCGCAAGCTCGCCGACCAGCACGGCGTCGACCTGTCGACGCTGACCGGCTCCGGAGTCGGTGGCCGCATCCGCAAGCAGGACGTGCTGGAGGCCGCCGAAGCGGCCAAGAAGGCAGCCGAAGAGGCTGCTGCGCCAGCCGAGGCGCCAGCGGCACCGGCAGCAGCCGCCACGCCGGCCCAGCCGGAGGCCTCCCCGCTGCGGGGCAAGACCGAGCCGATGTCGCGGCTGCGCAAGGTGATCGCCGCGCGGATGGTCGAGTCGCTGCAGACCAGCGCCCAGCTGACCACCGTGGTCGAGGTGGATGTCACCGACATCTCCCGCCTGCGCGACTCGATCAAGGCCGGGTTCGCCGAGCGAGAAGGCGTGAAGCTGTCGTTCATGCCGTTCTTCGCGAAGGCCGCGATCGACGCCCTCAAGCAGCACCCGTCGCTCAACGCGACGATCGACACCGAGAAGGGCGAGGTCACCTACTTCGACAAGGAGAACGTCGCCATCGCCGTCGACACCGAGAAGGGTCTGCTGACCCCGGTGATCAAGGACGCCGGTGACCTCTCGATCGCCGGGTTGGCCCGCAAGATCGCCGACCTGGCGGAGCGGACCCGCACCAACAAGATCAGCCCCGACGACCTCTCCGGCGGCACCTTCACACTGACCAACACCGGCAGCCGGGGAGCGCTGTTCGACACCCCGATCATCAACCAGCCGCAGGTCGCGATCCTGGGCACCGGCGCGGTGGTGAAGCGGGCCGTGGTCATCGACGACGCTCACCTGGGCGAGACGATCGCGGTGCGCCAGATGGTCTACCTCGCGCTGACCTACGATCACCGGCTCGTCGACGGTGCGGACGCCGCCCGCTTCCTCTCCGACGTCAAGGCCCGGCTGGAGTCCGCGCAGTTCGAGGTCTGACTCGAAGTCGCCCGCATTGACTCACGTGCAAGGCTGGCGTCGTGACAGCTCACGTGGTGATGGCCGGTGCCTCCGGTTTGCTCGGACGCACGCTTGCCGCTGAGCTGACGGCGCGCGGCCATCAGGTCACCCGGTTGGTACGACGCCCGGCCGGCACCGACGAGTCCACCTGGGATCCCTACGCCGGGAGCGTCGACCGCGACCTGGTCGGCTCGGCGGACGTGGTGGTCAACCTCGCCGGATCGCCGCTGATCGGCAACCCGCACTCACGCAAGTGGGCGCGGAACGTGCGGCAGAGCCGGGTGACCACCACCCGCCTGCTGGCCGAGGTCATCGCAGCAGCCGACCAGCCTCCGGCGTACCTCGCCGGCAACGGCATCGGCTACTACGGCGACCACGGTGACGAGGTGGTCACCGAGGAGTCCGACAGCAGAGGCGACTCGCTGCTCGCCTCGGTGACCCAGGACTGGCAGGCCGCCACCGAGCCGGCGGCGGAGGCCGGTGCCCGCGTGTGCGTGCTGCGCACCTCACCGGTGCTGGACCGGGCCAGCGCCCCGATGAAGCAGCTCGCCCTGCTCTTCAAGCTGGGGCTCGGCGCGAAGCTCGGCGACGGCGGGCAGTACTTCCCGATCATCTCGCTGCGCGACTGGGTCAACGCCGTCGCCTTCCTCGCCGAGCACGACTCGATCAGCGGCCCGATCAACCTGTGCTGTCCGACCACACCGACCAACGCCGAGTTCACCCGGGCGATGGCAGCCGCCGTGCACCGACCCGCCTTCCTGGCGGCACCGACCTTCGTGCTGCGCCCCGCCGCCGGAGCGATGGCACCCGAGCTGCTGGGCTCCGTGCGGGCCCGGCCCGCGGCCCTGCTCGATGCCGGCTTCGCCTTCATCGACCCCGACGTCGACGCCGTCGTGGCCGCCGGCCTCAGGGCGTGACCGGGAGTCAGCAGCCCGGGAAGCGCGGCACGCTCACCATCGGCCACCAGCCGTGCCCTCGTCCTCGCTGAGCGCGGCCTCCCAGTTCTGGCCGCCGTGGAAGACGCCGTTCGGCTTCGGGAGTGAGGTTGATCCGGCCCGTCATGAACGGGCGGCCCACTTGGCTTCGAAGCGGGCGCGCA
>JBDHZT010000181.1:0-6337 GCA_039811985.1 Nocardioidaceae bacterium
AAGCAGGAGATGGATCGCCGCACCGGCAAGTTCGCCTCGTTCGCGGTGGCCTTCGCCTTCGTGTCCATCGCGACCGGTATCTTCACCACGTTCGGCTCGGTGCTGAACACCTCCGGACCGATGGGCATCTGGACCTGGCCGATCGCGACGATCGGGCAGCTCGCGGTGGCCTTTCTGCTCGGTGGCGTCGCCGCGAGGATCCCCGTGACGGGCTACCACTACCAGTGGTGCTCGCGCCTGGCCAACCCCGTGCTGGGCTGGATCCTGGGCTGGATCTCGTTCACGTTCTTGGCGATCGTGGTGGTCGCGGTCGACTACACCGTCGCGTCCACCGTCTTCCCCGTGCTGTTCAACTTCGAGGGCACGGCGAACAACTGCTGGGCGGTGACCGGGCTGATCATCTTGGCCCAGGCCGTCCTGATCGCCGTCTCCACGAAGGCGACCGAGCGAGTCAACAACACCGCGGTCAGCTTGGAGCTGATCGGCATGGTCGTCCTGACCGTGCTGCTCTTCATCGTCGCGGCCGCTCGCGGCATGACCGACTTCTCGAACCTGACGAGCAAGGGGATCGTGCCGGCCGAGGGCTACTGGAGCTTCGGTGAGCTCACCTCGGCCGGGCCGTGGATGCTCGGCTTCCTGCTCGGCGCCTTCACCATCGTCGGCTTCGAATCGGCCGCCAACCTGGCCGAGGAGACGAACGACCCCGAGACCGTCGTACCCCGTGCCATGTGGCAGGCCGTCGCCGCCTCCGGCGGCCTCGGCTTCCTCTTCATCGTCGCGGTCACCCTGGCCATCAAGGACCCGGTCGCGCTGGCCCAGTCGGGCACACCGATCGCCGACGTCATCCAAGACACCCTCGGCGGTTTCATCAGCACCTTGTTGCTGGTGCTGGTCAGCATCGCGATCTTCGCGTGTGGCCTGGTGATCATGCTGACCGGGGTCCGGCTCACCTGGGCGATGTCGCGCGACGAGCGGTTCCCAGGCTGGCAGGTGCTGCACCGGATCCACCCGACCTATCGCACACCGCTGGCGGCCACGGTCTTCTTCATGGTGCTCGCCGAGGCCGTGCTGGCGATCTTCTCCCAGGACACCGACGTGCTGTTCACCCTCTTCGGTGCCGCCACGCTGCTGCCGGCGATCATGTACGCCAGCACGGTCACGCTCTACATCGTCAAGCGGAACAAGCTCCCCCACAGCGACAAGTTCGACCTCGGCCCCTGGGAGATGCCGCTGATCGTGGTGGCGGTCATCTGGCTGGTCTTCGAGCTGCTGCTGTTCCGCGACTCCAGCTTCGCCGACGCCTGGAAGTATGTCCTCGTGATGATGGCGATCGGCGCGGTCTACCTCGCCTACCTGCTGGTCTCGAAGGGAGTGCACGGACTCTCCATGCCGGACATGCACTCCATCGACGCAGAGTTGGACAACGAGTAGTCCATGGGCGCGATCCTGGCCATCGACCAAGGCACCTCGGGGACCAAGGCGATCGTCGTCGGGGAGGACGGAGCGGTCCTCGCCATCGCGGAGGAGTCGGTCCGACCGGACTATCTCGCCGGCGACGGGGTCGAGGTGGATCCGGAGGCGCTCTGGCGGTCGGTACTGGACAGCGGGAGCCGTGCCGTCGCCGAAGCAGGTGCCCCGTTGGCGGCGGTGACGTTGGCCAACCAGGGCGAGACCGTGCTCGCCTGGGATCGGGCGTCCGGGCAGCCGCTGACCCGCGCCGTGGTGTGGCAGGACGGTCGCTCGCGCAGTGTCACCGACCGGCTGGCCGCGGATGCGGAGACGGTGGCTACCCGGACCGGGCTGGTGCTCGATCCCTACTTCTCCGCGCCGAAGATGCGCTGGATCAGGGAGAACTGGACCGGCTCCGGCGTGGTCACGACCACCGACACCTGGCTCGTGCACCGGCTGTGCGGGGCATTCGTCACCGACGTCTCGACGGCTAGCCGCTCGCTGGCGTTGGCCATCGACGAGGTGACCTGGGACGCCGCGCTGCTCGACCTTTTCGGGCTCGGTGGTGAGGAGCTGCCCACCATCGTCGCCTGTGACGACGTGGTCGGCACCACCTCGGTCTTCGGGGCCGAGGTGCCGGTGTGCGGCCTGGTCGTCGACCAACAGGCCGCCCTGCTGGCGCAGTCCTGTCTGGAGGCGGGCACGGCCAAGTGCACCTTCGGCACGGGTGCCTTCCTGTTGGCGAACGTCGGCGATCACGCGGTCCGGTCGAGCACCGGGCTGACCACGTCGGTCGCCTGGCGGCTGCGTGGCGATACGCCGTACTGCATCGACGGGCAGGTCTACACCGCCGCCTCGGCCGTGCGCTGGCTGGTGGATCTCGGTCTCCTTTCCGACGCCAAGGAGCTCGACGCGGTGGCGGCGGCGGAGTCCGGCGGCGTGCTCGCCGTGCCCACCCTGGCCGGTGCGGCAGCCCCGTGGTGGCGGTCGGACGCGACCGCCTCCTGGCATGGGATGACGCTGGCCAGCGGACGCGGCGAGCTGGTCCGGGCAGTGCTGGAGGGCATCGCCACCCAGGTCGCCGTGCTCGCGCGCTCGGTGGCGACCGACCTGGGCAGCCCGACCTCGGTGTTGCGGGTGGACGGCGGGCTCACCCAGTCGGCTGCCCTCATGCAGGCCCAGGCCGACATCGCCCAGACACCTGTCGAGCTCTATCCCGGTGCCCATGCCACCGCGCTCGGTGCCGCCGCGGCCGCCCGCCTGGCGATCGATCCGGGCCTCACTGTCGCGGGCGCTGTCGGCGACTGGGAGCCGGAGCGGCTCTACCAGCCGCAGTGGTCGGCCGATCGAGCGGCGAGTCATCTCGACCGGTGGATCCGAACTCTCGAGTCCGGTCTCTCCACCGACGAAGACTCTCCCTCGGGCGCCGCATGACGACCTACGACGTCGCGGTCGTCGGCGGCGGGATTGTCGGCGCGGCCATCGCGCGGGAGCTCGCCGGCGCCGACCTCTCGGTGGCCCTGGTCGAGGCGCGGGTGGACGTCGGTGACGGCACCAGCAAGGCCAACACCGCCATCTTGCACACCGGTTTCGACGCCAAGCCGGGCACGCTCGAGTCGCGGCTGGTCGCTCGTGGCTACGAGTTGCTCGGTGCCTATGCCGAGCAGACCGGGATCCCCGTCGAGCGGACCGGCGCTCTCCTGGTCGCCTGGACCGAGGAGGAGCTCGCCGCACTCCCCGCGCTGAAGGAGAAGGCCGAGGCCAACGGCTACCACGCCTGCGAGGTGATCGACGCCGATGCCGTCTATGCGACCGTTCCTGCCCTCGGCCCAGGTGCCCTCGGCGGCCTGACCGTGCCCGGCGAGTCCATCATCTGCACCTGGACCACCAACCTCGCCCTGGCCACCGACGCCCATCGACGTGGTGCCACCGTGCTCACCCGACACCCGGTCGGTGGCGTCGAGGTAGGCGACGGTGTGACGCACCTAGAAACCAGAGGTGGTCGGGTGTCGGCGCGCTGGGTCGTCAACGCGGCCGGGCTCGGCGCGGACCATCTCGACGCGTTGTTCGGCTTCGACCGTTTCACGGTCACCCCCCGCCGCGGCGAACTGCTCGTCTTCGACAAGCTCAGCCGCCCGATGGCACCGGTGGTAGTGCTCCCGGTGCCGTCCTCGAAGGGCAAGGGGGTGCTGATCAGCCCCACCATCTACGGCAACGTCATGCTCGGCCCCACCGCGGAGGACCTCACCGACCGAGGCGCGACCGGCACCACCGAGGCCGGCTTCGACTTCCTGCTCGGCAAGGGCGCCACGCTGATGCCAGACCTGCTGGACGAAGAAGTCACTGCTGCCTACAGCGGGCTGCGCGCCGCTATCGACCATCCCGACTACCTGATCGACCTGGACGCCGACCTCCGCTATGTGCTGGTCGGCGGCATTCGGTCGACCGGCCTGACCGCCGGGATGGCGATCGCCGAGCACGTCGTCGGGATGCTCGCCGATGCCGGACTGGACTGCGCCCCGCGCGCCGACGTGCCGGCGCCGCCGCAGATGCCCAACCTCGGCGAGGCGACGCCTCGGCCCTACCAAGACGAGGCTCGGATCACCGCGGATCCGGCCTACGGGACGGTGGTCTGCTTCTGCGAGCGGGTCACTGCCGGGGAGATCCGGGACGCGCTCACCTCCGACCTGCCCCCCGCCGACCTGGACGGACTGCGCCGCCGAACGCGCGCGATGAACGGACGCTGTCAGGGCTTCTACTGCGGCGCCGCGGTGAGTGAGTGTCTGGCCGAGGGATCGGTGCCGCCGGAGGTGGTCGGCCGTGGCTGAGAGCGATATGCGGCGGGTTCGGGTCCTGGTGATCGGAGGTGGGCCGTCAGGGCTGGCAGCGGCAACAGCGCTGGCCGACTCCGGCCAGGTCGTCGTGGTCGAGCGCGAGCAGCGGGCTGGCGGGATCCCTCGACACAGCGACCACACCGGCTACGGTCTGCGCGACCTGCGCCGGGTGATGCGCGGACCGGCGTACGCCGAAACGTGGCGCTCCCGCGCCCTCGACGCCGGGGTCGAGCTGCTCGAGTCCACGATGGTGACCGAGTGGGCCGGCGACCGGACCGTCCGACTCACCTCGCCGCGTGGGCGGACGATGATCACCGCCGATGCGGTGGTGCTCGCCACCGGTGCCCGCGAGCGGCCACGGACCGCGCGGCGCATCCCCGGCGACCGGCCGCCCGGCGTCCTCACCACGGGGCAGCTGCAGAACCTGGTGCACCTCCACCACGCCTCGGTAGGCAACCGGGCCGTCGTGGTCGGCGCGGAGCTGGTCAGTTGGTCGGCCGTCCTCACGCTTCGCGAGGCGGGCTGCCGGACGGTCGCGATGACCACCGTGCACGAGAAGAGCGAGTCCTACTCCGCCTTCCGTCTCGCTGGGCGCGCCGCGCGGCGAGCGCCGGTGCTCCCCCGCACCGAGGTAGTGCGCATCGACGGCCGGGAGCGGGTGGAGTCGGTGCTCCTCCGCGATCTCGACACCGGTGCCGAGCGCGCTCTCGCCTGCGACACCGTGGTGATGACGGGCGACTGGATCCCCGACCACGAGCTCGCCCGCTCGGGCGGACTCGACCTGGACGCCGGCACGCTCGGCCCGAGCGTGGACGCCGCGCTGCGCACCAGTGCGCCCGGGGTCTTCGCGGTCGGCAACCTGCTCCACCCGGTGGACACCGCCGACGTCGCAGCACTCGACGGCCTGCACGTCGCACCGGCCGTGCTGGAGTGGTTCGCGACCGGCTCTACCCGCTCCGGTATCCCCCTCACCGTCACCGCACCGCTGCGCTGGATCGCGCCTCAACACGTGGATCCACGCGGCGCCGGCCCGGCCCGCGACCGACTGCTCACCTGGTGTGATGCCTTCGTGTCGCTGCCCGTCGTCGAGATCCACCAAGGCGGCGCCCTGGTGACCCGCCGCCGCCTCCCCTGGCCGGCCGCGCCGGGCCGCGTCTTCCGGATCCCAACCACCGTGCTGGACGGCATCGACCCGGCCGGTCCACCAGTCGAGGTCTCACTCGCCGATCGATCATCACGTGACGCCGGTCTCCTGGTGCGTACGGCGCGGCAGGTGCGTCGTACGCACCAGTAGACCGGATCGGGCCGCCTCAGGCGAGCTTGCCGTCCAGGACCGTCGGGCGCCCGTGCAGGAAGGTCGCGATGACCCGGCCGGGCAGCTCCATGCCGGCGTACGGTGTGTTGCGGGACAGCGAGGCCAGCGAGCCTGCGTCGACAACGCTGCGCGCCGAGGGGTCGTACAACACCACGTTGGCGGGCTCACCCACCTCCAGCGGCCGGCCGTGGTCGCTGAGTCGGCCGATCCGCGCCGGGAAGTAGGACATCCGCTCGGCGACACCGGCCCAGTCCAGCAGGCCGGAGTCGACCAGGGTCTCCTGGACGATGGAGAGCGCAGTCTCCAGCCCGAGCATCCCGAAGGCGGCCGCGGCCCACTCGCAGTCCTTGTCCTCGAGCGGGTGCGGGGCATGGTCGGTAGCGACGATGTCGATGGTGCCGTCCGCTACCGCCGTGCGGAGGACCTCCACGTCGGCTCCGGAGCGCAGCGGCGGGTTGACCTTGTAGATCGGGTCGTAGGTGGTCGCCAGGTCGTCGGTCAGCAGCAGGTGGTGCGGCGTCACCTCGGCGGTGACCTGCCATCCGTTGGCCTTGGCCTGCCGGACGATCTCCACCGAACCGGCCGTCGAGACGTGACAGACGTGCAGACGGGAGCCGACGTGAGCGGCGAGCAGGCAGTCGCGCGCGATGATCGCCTCCTCCGCGACCGCCGGCCAGCCGGCGAGGCCGAGCTTGCCGGAGAGCTCGCCCTCGTTCATCTGGGCGTTCTCGGTCAGCCG
>JBDHZT010000182.1:0-6240 GCA_039811985.1 Nocardioidaceae bacterium
GCGCGGCCACCACCAACCTGCTCCCCGGCGAAGCCACATCCGCCCCACCGCCGGACTCATAGTTGTAGGAGTCGGTCGCCCGGACGACCAACCCCGATGACGTCCCACAGCGAGTGCCGACAAGAGCCGAACGGCAGCGCCCTCATCCGGCGGTAGCAGGCCCCATCCCGTTGCGGAGCAAGTTGCCACGGCCGGTCGGCCAGGGCAGACAGTTGGTGTCGGAGCCGGGCACCGTGAAGACGTCCAGGCCGTGGTCGAAGGTGCTGACCACGATCTCCAGTGAGCCGTTGCCGGTCAGGTCCGCGATGGACGGTGCGGCCGGGATGCCGATCCCGTTGCCATCACGGCCCTGATGGGGCAGACGGATCCTGAACAGCCGCTTGCCATGGGCGGAGAGCACCACCAGCCGGCCGGAGCGAGGCTTGAGCGAGTAGGTGCCGAAGACCAGCTCCGGCGCGCCGTCCTTGTTCAGGTCCGCGGCGACCACCTCGGAGGCGAAGGTCTTCGCCTTCCGCGGGGCGTAGCGATAGCTCCACAGTCGGTTGCCGGTCGGACCCACGGCGTACACCCTGCCGCCGGGCACAGCCGCGACGATCTCCGGGCGCTGGTCGCCGAGCAGGTCGACGACGGTAGGCGCCGGGATGCCGGACGGGGGATACCAGTCCCCGCTGCGCCGGTGAACCGGCTTGTTGGTCATCACCAGCTTCTCGAAGCCCCGGTGACGCCTCGCAGAGCGAGAGCCGTCACCGTAGGCGCCGTCGAGGGCCATGAACGCATAGCCCTGGGTTCGGTAGGGCTCATGCTTCTCCGCGTTGGGCAGCCCGACCACCTCGTTGTGTCCGTCGCCGTCGAGGTCGGCCACCGACGGTGGCGAGGCGGTCCACTGCAGCCACATCGTCCTCCGCACACTCGGCCACGGACCCTTGTGTGCGTGATAGTGGCGTCGCTCCACCTTGGGGCTGGCCCATCGGATGAACTGGCCCCAACCCATCCGCCGTCCTTCGGCGCCCGACTCCCTGTTGGTGAACCAGGGCGATGCCAGGATCGAGGTGCCGTCATAGTTGAAGGCGTTGATCTGGTGGTTGTCGAAGGTCGTGATGATCTCCAGCTCGGGGTCGTCGTCGATGTTGCCGATGCCGACGTTCTCGCCGTAGGCGCCGTAGCCGTGGTTGCCGACCAAGTTGTAGTTGCGATCGTTGCCGCGACCCTTGAGCTGGTTGTAGCGCGGCCAGGCGGGCTTGTGCCCGTCCTTGGGCTGGTAGAGCCTGCCGCGCGAGTTGAAGACGAACACCTGCGCCCCGGTGCTCGAGGTGTTCGTCGTGGTGACCACCACTTCGACGGTGCCGTTGCCGTCCAGGTCCGCAGCCGCCATCCCGCGGGCCTCGGGGCTCTGCCCGCCGCTGCGGGTGGATGCCTTCCACACCGTCCGCAGTCGGCCCTTGCGGAGGCGGTACGCCGCCACGGTGCCCTCGTTGCCGGCCACGACGATCTCCTGACGGCCGTCGCCATCCAGGTCGGCCACCACCGACGGGGCATAGACGCGCCCCTTGGTCGCCGTACCTCTGCCCAGCCGGTGCCCCAACGCGTCAAAGACGAACGTGGAGTAGAAGGGCGCCACGATCTCCAGGCGGCCGTCGTGGTCGAGATCGACCAACCCGGGGGAGGAGAACCACCCGGTCTCGCCGGTGTCGATGCGCCGCACATGGCGGGGCTTGTGCACCGGCGACGAGCCGCCTGCGGCCAGGCACGCGGCCGCTGCGGGAGCCTTGGCGGCCGCGTCGATGGCGGTGTCCTCATCATCGACGGCGGTGTCGCCGACCGGGCCGGCACCGCAGCCGCCGACGAGGAGGAGCGCAAGGCCGACGGGAGCGGCTGAGCGGAGGAGGCGAGCAGGACGACGCATGTCGGCTGACCCTACTAGTGGAGCGTCGCAGCTGACCCTTGGTCTTGGCGTCGACCAGGCACGCACCTCGCTGCGTTGCCGTCGCTTGCTGGACGAGCAAGTACGGCTGCGCTCCGGCGCCTTGCGATGCACGCACCTGGACGTCGCCACGACCCCAAGTCTCAGCCGCGACACTCCACTCGTGCGAAGCGGTAGACTGTCGCTATGCGCAGGACACTGCTCCTTATCTAGCCGCGTCGGGTGCGTCCGTGGGACCACCAGCGACGCGGCTGCCCCTCGTGCCCGAGGGGCTTTTTCATGTCCGAACCACGCCTGGAGCAGACAGCGAGAGAGACGAGATGAGCGAGCAGCAGTCCCCAGCCGACCCGGCGCCGTCGAGCGCGGTCGAGCGTGAGCAGTACGACGTCCAGGCGACGCAGGCCAAGTGGCTGCCCGTCTGGGAGAAGCTGGACCCCTTTCGCGCCGACGACGACAGCCCGCGGGAGAAGCGCTATGCGCTGACGATGTTCCCCTACCCGAGCGGTGACCTGCACATGGGCCACGCGGAGGTGTTCGCGCTGCACGACGTGATCGCCCGCTACTGGTGGCAGCGCGGCTACGAGGTGTTGAACCCGATGGGCTTCGACTCGTTCGGGCTGCCGGCGGAGAACGCAGCCATCCGCAACGACGAGCACCCCGCGGTCTTCACCTACGCCAACATCGCCCGCTCGATCGAGTCGTGCCGGCAGTACGCCGCCAGCTTCGACTGGAGCCGCACGCTGAACACCTCCGACCCGGAGTACTACCACTGGACCCAGTGGCTGTTCCTGCGCTTCTTCGAGCGCGGGCTGGCCTACCGCAAGAACTCGCCGGTGAACTGGTGCCCGCAGGACCAGACCGTGCTGGCCAACGAGCAGGTGGTCGACGGGCGCTGTGAGCGGTGCGGAGCGGAGGTCACCAAACGTGAGCTGACGCAGTGGTACTTCAAGATCACCGACTACGCCCAAGAGCTGCTGGACGACCTGGACGTGCTGGCGCCGACCTGGCCCGAGCGAGTGGTGACCGCCCAGCGGAACTGGATCGGCCGCTCCGAGGGAGCCCATGTCGACTTCGACATGAACCTGGCCGACGGGACGACCCGACGTACGACCGTCTACACCACGCGGCCGGACACCCTGTACGGCGCGACGTTCATGGTGGTCGCGGCCGACGCTGCCTTGGCCGCCGAGGTCTGTGCGCCCGACCGGCAGGAGGCTCTGGCGGACTATCTGGCCGAGACCCGGAAGGCCTCCGACATCGAGCGGCTGGCGACCGATCGGCCCAAGACGGGCGTCGACCTGGGCATCACGGCCACCAACCCGGTCAACGGGGACCAGATCCCGGTCTGGGCGTCGGACTACGTGCTGGCCGACTACGGCACCGGCGCGATCATGGCGGTGCCTGCCCACGACCAGCGCGACCTGGATTTCGCCCACGTGATGGGCCTTCCGGTCCGCCGGGTGGTCGACACCGGCGAGGACAACCCGGAGGAGACCTATGTCGCCACGGCTGGTGACGGCGTCTATGTGAACTCCGGACCCTTGGACGGACTGACCGACAAGGCCACCGGCATCGCCCGCATCGTGGAGCGGCTGGAGGCCGAGGGGACCGGCACTGGCGCGGTCAACTTCCGGCTGCGTGACTGGCTGCTGTCTCGTCAACGCTACTGGGGCGTGCCGATCCCGATCGTGCACTGCGCCACGTGCGGCGAGGTCGCCGTACCCGACGATCAGCTGCCGGTGACCCTGCCCGAGCTGCGCGGCGCGGACCTGAAGCCGAAGGGCGTCTCGCCGCTGGCGGCCGCCGAGCAGTGGATCAACGTCACGTGCCCGCAGTGCGGCGGACCGGCCAAGCGGGACAGCGACACGATGGACACTTTCGTCGACTCGTCGTGGTACTTCCTGCGCTACTGCTCGCCCGGCGACCAGACCCAGGCGTTCGACTCGGCGCGGGCCAACGCCTGGATGCCCTGCGACATCTACGTGGGCGGGGTCGAGCACGCGGTGCTGCACCTGCTGTATGCGCGGTTCTTCACCAAGGTGCTGGCCGACATGGGGATGCTGGACTTCCGAGAGCCGTTCTCGGCCCAGCTGAACCAGGGCTTCGTCATCAACCGCGGCAAGAAGATGAGCAAGTCGCTGGGCAACGGCGTCAGTCTGGGGGATCAACTTGCGGAGTTCGGAGTTGACGCGGTCCGCCTGACGCTGGTCTTCGCCGGCCCGCCCGAGGACGACATCGACTGGGCCGACGTCTCGCCGGCCGGGTCGCTGCGGTTCCTGCAGCGCGCGTGGCGGCTGGCCGGTGACGTGACCTCGGCGCCAGGGATCGACCCCGCCGGAGGCGACATCACCCTGCGCAAGGTCACCCACAAGACGCTGCACGACGCCGAGCAGCTGATCGACGGCTTCCGCTTCAACGTCATGGTCGCCCGGACCATGGAGCTGGTGAACGCCACCCGCAAGGCGATCGACGCCGGCGCTGGTCCGGCCGACCCGGCCGTGCGCGAGGCCGCCGAGGCGGTGGCGATCTTGCTGTCCCTGGTGGCGCCCTACACCGCCGAGGAGATGTGGGAGCGGCTGGGACACGAGCCCACGGTCGCTCGCGCGGGCTGGCCGACGGTCGATCCGGCGCTGCTGGTCGAGGACTCGGTGACCGCGGTGGTCCAGATCCAGGGCAAGGTCCGCTCCCGGCTGGAGGTCTCTCCGGACATCACCGAAGCGGACCTGGAGGCAGCTGCGATGTCCGACCCTGCCGTGCAGCGCGCGATCGGCGACCGGCCGGTGCGGAAGGTGATCGTCCGGGCGCCCAAGCTGGTCAACGTGGTCGTCGGCTGACCGCTGTCGCGGATAGCGGTCACGACGGCAGCGATCCGCGCCCCTCGGCGTCGGGCAGGGGCGTCGACTCTGCTCATCGCTCTGCCCGCCACTCTGCTCGTCGTGCCAGTCCGCGAGCGATGTCGAGGCCGAGCGGGACGAACAGCGCGCTCCAGATCAGCAGCGCGGTCTGACGGAATGGAAGGCTGCCCGAGATGTTGGCGGGTGTCACCAGCGCGATGATGGCCACCCCGGTTGCGAGGATGGTCCACTTCCACGGGCCTCGCCACACGCCTGCGCGCACGACGGCGATCCCGCCCACGATCGCACCGAGCGCGAACACCATCGAGGTGATGCCGAAGACGGTGCTGACCGTTGTCGCTGCGGATGAGTCGTTGGCCTTGCCGCCGATCAGGCCGCTCCACAGCTCTGCGACGGACAGCCCGAGGAGCCCGATGACGCCAGCCCACAGCGCGAAGCGTCCGACACCGCTGTTGCCGGCTGCTCCGAGCCGGAGGGCGCCGACGAACCCGGCCGCCTGCAGGAGGTGGACGACCACGAGCAGTAGTCCCTCGACGAGGAACAGTCCGGTCGGGTGCGGGTAGCTCCACTGCGCATCGGGGACCTCACCGA
Source organism: Nocardioidaceae bacterium (assembly GCA_039811985.1). GTDB lineage: Bacteria > Actinomycetota > Actinomycetes > Propionibacteriales > Nocardioidaceae > Nocardioides. The sequence continues at coordinate 5,368 of JBDHZT010000182.1, forward strand.
TGCGGGTCCCGGCGAGGATGGCCAGCGGCGCGGCCAACAGACCCGAGGCTGCGCACGCGAGCCCGAGCGACCGTGTGGACGTGTTGGTGTGCGTGTCGCTGCCGATCATGGCGCCCCACTGGATATACTCAGCCTGAATTATTATCAGGTGAACTTAGGATATTGCTTGCCGTCTCCGCAAGACCCCGGACCTCCGGGAATGAACACCGTCTCGATGCTCGGCGCGGCGTACAGCCTGCTCGGGTTCGACATCGTGGACGGTGTGGTCGGCTCGGGGTTCCCGATCAAGCCGCACCACTCGGCGGTGTTCGGCCAGATCAGGCCCGAGGGGATGCGGCTGACGGACCTGGCCCGTGGCGCGAACATCACGCCGCAATCGATGGGCTCGATCGTCGACGAGCTGGAGGAGCTGGGGTATGTCGTGAGGAGCCCCGACCCGGTCGACCGGCGGGCCAAGCTCATCAAGCTCACCAAGGACGGCGCAAGGGTCGCGCAGCAGGGCGCAACCACCATCCAAGGCATCGAGGAGCGGCTCATCGACCTGCTCGGCGAGCGCGACTACCGCACGATGCGTGCCACGCTCGCCAAGATCCTTGCCCGCCCCGAGGGCGGGGCTCCGCCGTGATCTGCACGACGGGCTCGGTCCGCGCCTGACTGCCGGGTTCGAAGAACATCCCTGGTGCTACTGGCGACCTCGGTGCGGCTCGATGGGCGGGGCGGTAGCCTGCGCTCCATGGCCGGTCGCACCGTCGTTGTCACCGACTCCACGGCGATGCTCCCGGCCGAGGTGGCTGCCGAGCACGGGATCATCGTGGTGCCACTTCAGGTGGTGATCGGCTCCGAGGTGCACGACGAGGGCTCGCCGGGCGCGAC
>JBDHZT010000183.1:0-6229 GCA_039811985.1 Nocardioidaceae bacterium
ATGCCGAGCCACCCCGTGTTGCGGGTCCGTCCCGACCAGCGTGAGGCCGTCGACGCGACCCTGCTGCGCCACGGCGTCGCCGAGATCCAGGCCGAGCAGCAGGTGACCCCGCACTTCGCAGAGGAGATCGAGCGGAGGGCAGCGGAGGCGGCGGCCGCCCCACGTCTGCCGGACCTGGACCGGACCGATCTCGCCTTGGTGACTATCGACCCACCCGGATCGCGCGACCTGGACCAGGCGCTCCATATCGCGCGTAGTGGGAGTGGGTACGTCGTCTCCTTCGCCATCGCCGACGTGGCCGCCTTCGTGACCCCTGGCGACCCGGTGGATGTCGAGGCGCACCGGCGCGGTCAGACGTTCTACGGCGCGGACTCCAAGATCCCGCTCCACCCCACCTCGCTCTCCGAGGGCGCGGCCTCACTGCTGCCGGATCAGACCCGACCGGCGCTGCTGTGGACGATCCAGGTCGACGAGTCCGGGGAGGGGACCGACGTTCACGTCGAGCGAGCGATGGTTCGCTCTCGCGCCCAGTTGGACTACCCGGGGGTCCAGCGGGTGCTCGACGCCGGGACCGCCGACGAGTCCCTGCTGTTGCTCCGTGAGCTGGGACGCAAGCGGTTGGAGCGCGAGGCCGCGCGCGGCGGAGTCTCGCTGCCCACCCCCGACCAGGAGATCGTCATGGAGGGCGCCTCCTGGCGGCTGGAGTTCCGCTCGCTGCTCCCCGTGGAGGAGTGGAACGCGCAGATCTCGCTGCTCTGTGGCTTCGGTGCCGCCGCGTTGATGGTCTATGCCCGAGTCGGGCTGCTGCGCACGCTGCCACCGCCGGCGGCCCGGGACGTCAAGCGGCTGCATCGAACCGCCCGGGCGCTGCACATCGACTGGCCGGCCGAGCAGCTCTATCCCGACTTCATCCGGTCACTCGACCCGACGGTGCCCGCGCACGCCGCGATGCTGGTCGCCTCGACCCGCCTCCTGCGGGGGAGCGGCTACGTCGCCTTCAACGGGGAGGTGCCTGCCCAGGCCGAGCACGCCGCGCTGTCGTCGGAGTATGCCCATGTCACCGCGCCGCTGCGGCGCCTGGTCGACCGCTACGCCGGAGAGGTCTGTGTCGCGCTCTGCGCCGGGGTCGAGGTGCCCGAGTGGGTGCTCTCCAAGTTGGCCGACCTGCCGGATCTGATGCGCGACTCTACCCGTCGTGCGAGCGCCTACGAGCGCGCGATCGTCGACCTGGTCGAGGCCGGTGTCCTCCGCGACCGAGTGGGCGAGCTCTTCGACGCGGTGGTGGTCGACGTCGATGACGACAACGACAAGCGGGGCGACCTCACCGTCCACGAGCCCGCCGTCGAGGCCGCCGTCCGTTCCGACCGATCGCTCCCGCTGGGCACCGACGTGCAGGCCAGACTGAGCAAGGCCGACCTGACTGCCCGGAAGGTCGAGTTCACGCTGGATTGAGGTGGACCGGTGAGCGGTCATCACGACGGCCAGGAGCTGGTGCGCCGGCTCGCCCGGCAACGCCTCGTCGCCGCGACGGCCGTGATCGCGGTTGCGACCGTGAACTACCGAGGCGCGACCCGGACTGCTCGACTCACCAGGCTCGTCGTGACGCTCGTCTTGGTGGTGTTGGCCGTCGTCGTGGTCGCCTGTCTCGGTGGCGGCCAGGCTGATCTCGGTCGGCTGACGCCTCTGCTCGGCGAGCATGGCCGGCACGGCATCCTGCAGTCGGCCGGGCTGCTGTTCTTCGCCTTTGCCGGCTACGCCCGGATCGCGACGATGGGTGAGGAGGTCCGCGACCCGGGCCGCACCATCCCTCGCGCGATCCAGTGGGCGCTCGCGGGCGCGGTGCTCGCGGGCGCGGTGGCCGTGTACCTCGCCATCGCGGTCAGGCCTTGTGGCGGAGGGGTTGGCGTGTAGGCCGGGTTCTGTCCCCGGTTGACCGGGGGGCGACCATCCATCTAGGACGACCGTTGCCGGTCGCCTCGTGCGGTCTACCCGCGCACTCGGGCGGGCCGCCCTCGAACGTGCGCGCGCCCCGGGCCGAAGCCCGGAGCTTCTTGACCTTGCTCCTGGTGGGGTTTGCCGAGCCACGCCGGTCACCCGGCGTGCTGGTGGTCTCTTACACCGCCGTTTCACCCTGACCGCCCGGCGAGCCGAGCGGCGGTCTGTTCTCTGTGGCACTGTCCCGCAGGTTGCCCCGGGTGGGTGTTACCCACCACCGCGCCCTGTGGAGCCCGGACCTTCCTCGACGATGTCGTACGACGTCGCCGCGGCCGCCCAGCCAACCCCTCCGCGCCTCCCAGGATACGGGCGCGCTGCTAGGTTCGCGACATGAGCGACACGGACAAGGAGTACTGGTTCTGCCTGACCCACCACCGGGTCGAGGGCGAGGACGGTTGCCGCAACCAGGACCGGCTTGGCCCCTATGCCACACCCGAAGAGGCCGAGCACGCGCTGGAGAAGGTCGAGGAGCGCAACGAAGAGTGGGACAACGACCCCGAGTGGAACGACGAGGACTGACTCCTCGAACAGCGGCCTAGAACGTCTGCTCGGCCCCGGGGAACGATCCGTCGCGCACCTCGGCGGCGTACTGCTGGGCCGCGCTGAGCAGGACGCCGCGCACATCGGCGTACTGCTTCACAAACCGCGGCATCCGGCCCGCTCGCAGCCCGAAGGCGTCCTGCCAGACCAGCACCTGCCCGTCGCAGCCTGACCCGGCGCCGATGCCGATGGTGGGGATCTCCAGGGCGGAGGTCACCTCGGCGGCGACGTCACCGGGCACCATCTCCATCACCACCGCGAAGGCACCGGCTTCCTGCACCGCGCGAGCGTCGCGCAGCACCCGCTCGGCTGACTCCCCACGACCTTGGACCCGATAGCCACCCAAGGCGTGCTCGCTCTGCGGGGTGAAGCCGATGTGGGCCATCACGGGGATGCCGCCGCGGGTGAGCAGCTCGATCTGCGGGGTCATCTCGACACCGCCCTCGAGCTTCACGCAGTGCGCGCCCGCCTCCTTCATGAACCGTGCCGCCGTGTGGTAGGCGTGCTCGGGCGAGGCCTGATAGGACGCGAACGGCAGGTCGCCGATCACCATCGCGCGTCGCGCGGACCGCGCCACGGCCCGGGTCAACGGGAGCAGCTCGTCGACGGTCACCGGGAGTGATGTCTCGTTGCCGTAGACGTTGTTGGAGGCGCTGTCACCGACCAGCAGCAGCTCGATGCCGGCCTCGTCGAAGATCTGCGCGGTGTACATGTCGTACGACGTCAGCATGGCGATCTTCTCGCCCCGCTGCTTCATCTCGCGCAGATGATGAGTGCGGATCCGCTTCACCCCGGCCGATCCAGAAGGGGCGGCCGATCCAGAAGGGGCGGGGCCCGAACCGTAGGGCGCGGTGGTCTCGGCGGACTGCTCGGTCATGGTGCTGCTCCCTGCTGTCCCGGAGGACGCCATCTCGAGGCTCCCTGGTGAAGTCCCCGGACTCACGATCGAGGTTAATCGACCGAGGTTCATCGCCCGAGGGCGGTCTCTATCTGTCGGAACCGGGTGTCCGGCCTCGGGTGGTTCTGGAATGATGGCGGGGTGGAGCCGTTGGTGAGGTGTAGGTGAGCGTGGAGCAGCAGCCCGCCGTCGAGCCCGCGACGAGCGTCAGCGCGGCTCTTCGCCATGCCCAGCAGGTCGCCGACGAGTTGATCGCCCACGCGCAGGCGGAGTCGGCCGAGATGGTCGCCCGCGTGCGGGCCCATGAGCGCGAGGCGAGCAGACTCCGGGCGGAGGCCGAGGCGGCGCATGCTGTCGCCGAGCGGGACAGCACAGAGGCCACTGCACGGCTGGCGCGGGCCTCCGAGCAGGGCCAGGAGCTGATCAGGGACGCCGGTGAGCAGGCAGCGTTGCTGATGAAGACCGCTGGCCAGGAGCGCGAGCAGCTGTTGAGCGAGGCGCGTGCCGCCGCTGCTGCCGAGCGGCTGGCCGGGGACCAGGTCAGGCACGACGCCGAGCGCGCCGCGGACCAGCTGGTCACCTCTGCTCGCGCCCAGGCCGACCAGATCGCCGCGGAGAGTGAGGCGCTCCGGGTGGCGAGCGAGGCAGAGCTCGAGGACCTCGACCGCTCCCGCAGGGCCGAGCTGGATCGCACCATCCAGGTGATGCATGCCGAGGCGCAGGCCGAGGTCAACCGGTTGCGCAGCGAGGCCGAGGCCGCCGCGGCGGCCGCCGTCGAAGCGGCGAACACGGAGGCGACCCAGCTCCGATCGGCCGCCGAGATCCACCACACCCGGGTCGTCCGCCAGGCCGACGAGCACCTCGCCGAGGCTCGCCGCGAGGCGGACAGGCAACTCGCGGAGGCCGCGGAGCAGACGGCCTGGACCCAGCAGACCATCGAGTCACTCCTGGCCGCGACCAACGCCGAGATCGAGCGCACCCGGACCGTCAGCCACCGTGAGCTGGCCGCCTCCCTGGCCGCGCGGCGGCGCCAACTGCAGCAGACCATCCAACGCGCCGCCCAACGGCACAAGGAGCGTGCGGCCGCCGCCCAGGCGACCGCGGGCGAGCTCGAGGAGAGCGGCCGGCAGGCACTCGCCGACGCGGAGCAGGAGGCCGAGCGGATCCGGGAGCGTGCTCTCGCGGACGAGGCGACCACGGCCGAGCAGGCCGCGCGCCGGCTGGCCGAGGCCGAGGAGAGCGCCGCGTTGCGTCAAGCCCAGGCAGAGGCGGGCGCGCAGACCCTGCGTCAGCAGGTCGCCACCGAGGTGACCCGCGCCCAGCTCGAGGCCCAGCAGATCGTCGGCGCCGCTCACGAGGAGGCCGACCGGCTCCGCGCCGAAGCCATCCGCGAGCGGGAGCAGGCCAGCCGCGCCTGCCGCGACCTCGTCGACGAGGCCCGCGCCGAGGTCGACCGGCTGCAGCAGCGCCGCGAAGCGATCGTGGGGGAGCTCGGCGACCTGTCGGGCGTCATCTCAGCACTGGCCGTCCCCGAGCCAGACCACGTTCAGCACACTCACCCACCCCAACCTCTCGAGGACCAGCAATGATGATCGACAACCCCCCCACCTCACCCCAACCGTCCTTCCGGCTCGTCCGGCGCGGCTACGAGCCCACCGAGGTCGACCAGCGGATCACCGAGCTGATGAAGCAGGCCGGCGCCAACCAACAGCGGATCGTGGAGCTGACCACCCGGATGCGGGAGCTGGAGGCAGCCCAGGCGCTCGCGGTGGAGCAGGTGCCCAACCCGCCCGCCGCCCCCACCTTCACCGATCTCGGCGCTCGCGTCGGCCAGATCCTCGCCCTCGCCGACGAGGAGGCCGCCGAGATCCGGGGCAACGCGAAGGCCGACTTCGACGAGCGGCTGCGCGAGGCCGAGCAGACCGCCGAGCGGGTGCGTGCCGAGGCCGACAACTACGCCCTGAAGCGCCGCCAGTCGGCCGACGAGGAGGCCAAGGCGCTCGTCGACGCCGCGCATCGGCGCTCCGATGAGCTCCTCGAGGAGACCAAGCGCGAGGCCGAGACCCGCCGCGCCGAGGCCGATGCTCTCTATGAGGGCCAGCAGGCCAAGGCCGCCCAGGCGGCCGCCGACTTCGAGACCACTCTCGCGGAGCGCCGCGACCGGGTCGAGCAGGAGTTCGCCGTCCAGTTCGAGACCACCCGCGGGCAGCTCGACGAGGCTCAGGCCCACCTCGAGGAGACCCGCAACGAGGCCCAGCGGATCCGCAACGATGCCGAGATCGGTGCCCGCCGCCAGGTCGAGGACGCCCAGGCCGAGGCCAGCGAGATCATCGCCCAGGCGCGGGCGCACGCCGACCGGATCGCAGCCGAGTCCGACCGCGCCCTGGCCGCCGCGACCCAGCGACGCGACAGCATCAACGCCCAGTTGGCCAACGTGCGCCAGATGCTGGCCACGCTGACCAATGTCTCGCCGGCGGGGCTGCTGGCCCTCGACGACTCCATCGCGCCGGAGGCCGCGGAGGAGGAGTACGACGACGCAGAGGCCGACGACGCGACGTACGACGACGAGGCCTACGACGAGGACGCGGACTACGACGACGAGGCCGAATACGTCGAGGTCGAGGACGCGGCAGCCGAGGACATCGAGGACGACGAGCAGGGCTACGTCGAGGCCGAGGTGGACAGCGAGGTCGAGGCCACGGAGCCCGCAACCACCTGACCAAGGCCCGCGGATGGCAAGATCGCGTCCGTGGACTTCTTCTCGCCCTACGCCCACGGCTTCGCCCGGGTGGCTGC
>JBDHZT010000184.1:0-5981 GCA_039811985.1 Nocardioidaceae bacterium
AGGGGGAAGAGATGGCCGAGCTGTCGGCGCGGCTGTTCGCCTCCGCCGACGCCCGTGAGGCGATGGCTGCGTTCTTGAACCGGAAGAAGTCCTGACCGACGTGCAACCTGCGGCGGCCCCTGACCGGTAGTAACGAGCATGACCATCACCGCCGCGATCGGGACGGGGGACCAGGTGACGGCCGACTTCGACGAGTTCGTCGCTGCTCGCAGCGACGCGTTGCTGCGCACGGCGTACCTGCTCACCCACGACCACGACCTCGCCGAGGACCTGGTGCAGACGGCCCTGTCGAAGGCGTGGTTCCACTGGAAGCGGATCGACGGCCGCCCCGAGCCCTATGTCCGGCGCATCCTGGTCAACACCTACGCATCCTGGTGGCGGCGCAAGTGGCGCGGTGAGCTGCCGACCGCCGAGCTCCCGGAGCGGCCGGCCGCGGGCGCCGAGTCGTACGACGCCGCGCACGATCTGTGGACCGCCATGGCGCGGCTCCCACGCCGGCAGCGTGCGGTGGTGGTGCTGCGCTACTTCGAGGATCTCTCCGAGGCGGAGACGGCAGCCGTGCTGGGCTGCGCGCCCGGGACGGTCAAGAGCCAGGCCTCCCGGGCCTTGGCGAAGCTGCGCATCGACCCGGCGCTGAGCACGGCGGGCGACGGTGGAGTCGACGATCACCAGGCGCACCCCGGAACGGAGGAGCGGGCATGAACACCATGGCGGACCTGAGGGCCACCTTGCAGTCACACGCGGACGAGGCCGTGACCGGTGCGACATCGGTCCGCTCGGCGGGCGTCGCGCGTCGCATCCGGGCGACCCGCCGGCGGCGCAACGCGGCGCTCGGTGCGGGGGCACTGGTGGCGGTGCTGATCGCGGGCGTGGCCGTCACGCTTCTCCCACACGGTCGCGCGCCCGAGGTGGCTTCTCGTGAGTTGGCCGGTGCCACCGCGCCGTCGACCTTCGAGGCCGACGGCTACACCTACGACTTCGACCACGGCCTGGAGTCCGACGGTGATGCGACGCTCACCCTCCGGGTGCCGGCCGGCGACGAGCCGGCCCTGGTCTCCTGGACTGCGCCCGACGGGTCGACACTCACCTCTCCTGACGACGGCGGTGACCTCGAGACCCAGACGGCGACATCGGGTCGCTTCGGCACCTTCGTGTTCGTCGAGCCGGGTCGGCCGATGACCTTCACCCTCCGCGACGACGACGGCGGACCGATGGCATTCGCGGTCTACGCACTGGGCGCGACTCCGCCGCCGGGATACACCAAGAGCGGGCTCACCTTCCGCGAGGACGTCGACGGGAACACCCTGCTCGGCGCGGTGATCGGCGACCGGGGCGAGGTCGAGGCGGGCACGACGATCACCCTGCCGGTGGGCGGCAAGGACAGGACCGGCCTCGGCTACGTGTGTGAGTCGAGCATCAAGGGTGCCTGGCTCGCCTACACCTTCGACGGCCACGTCGTCGGCGGTGAGACCTGTGGCCCGGTCGGCGAGGGCTCGTCCTTCGACCCCGGCCAACTGGAGGGCTACTTCACCAAACCGGGTCTGCACCTCAGCGGACCCGGCTACCACCACGTCTACCGACCGGGGGACACCCTGACCGTCGGGGTCCGACTGCAGGTCTCCGAGGTCGATCGCACCCCGGTGACCGACCCCGATGCGCTGGTAGGGATCGGTGCCTACGCCGTCCACACCGGCCAGGGCTGATGCCGGCCGAGGGCACCCGTCTCGCGATGGCGCGGATCACCTCCGGTGGCGCCCGATCCGGGGATACGATGGACGACTTGCCCGTCCCGTTGACCGTGCCGCCCCAGGAGTCCGTCCGTGCCCGACCAGCCGTCGCTGGCTGACCGCGAGATCGCGGCCGAACAGGTGTTCGTGGATCGCGTCTATGTCCAGCTGGAGAAGTCTGCCCGCGCAGCCGAGGCGCTGGCCCGGGAGGGATACGGCCGCGGTCGGCTCGGCCACGAGGGCGGCCTGGTCGAGCGGGACGCGATGGTCTTCCAGGCCGCGAAGCGGATCGCCCAGCTCGACGCCGCCCACGAGGGCTTGGTGTTCGGTCGCCTCGACCTGGTGCCGGAGGTGGACGCCGCGCCCCGCTACGTCGGTCGGATCGGGCTCCGTGACGACGACCGTGACTCCCTGCTGATCGACTGGCGCGCGCCAGCGGCTGCCGTGTTCTACCAGGCGACGGCAGCCGACCCGCATGACGTCGTACGCCGCCGTGTGCTGCGTTGCTCTGGCGCGACCGTCGTCGGCGTGGAGGACGAGCTGCTCGACGCCGAGGTGGACACGGACCTGCCGATCGTCGGTGAGGGTGCGCTGATGGCGCAGCTGTCCCGCGCCCGCGACAGGTCGATGCACTCCATCGTGGCGACCATCCAGGCCGAGCAGGACCGCGCCATCCGGGCGCCGGCCAAGGGTGTCGTCTCCATCAGTGGCGGACCGGGCACCGGCAAGACGGTGGTGGCGCTGCACCGGGCGGCGTACCTCCTCTACACCGACCGGCGACGCTACGAGACCGGTGGCGTGCTGGTCGTTGGCCCGTCCGGGGTGTTCATGCGCTACATCGAGCGGGTGCTGCCGTCGCTGGGCGAGACTGCGGTCGCGCTGCGGTCACTCGGCGAGGTGGTCGACGGTGTCCGCGCGACCCGGCGCGACGAGCCCGCCGTGGCCGCGGTCAAGGGGTCGGCTCGGATGGCCGAACTGCTGCGGCGCGCGGCGCGGCAGCAGGTGCCCGGCAGCCCACGGGAGTTCCGGATCTTCTGGCGCGACGACACGCTGGTGCTCGACCGCGACACCTTGGGCCGGCTGCGACGCCAGCTGCTGGCGCAGGGCCGGCGCAACCGTCAACTGCCCCGGGTCGCGACCGCGTTGCTGGACGCTCTGTGGCGCCAGGTGCGCAGCGAGCGCGGCCGGGACCGCGGCAGGGAGGCGTTCAACGACGACCTGCTCTCGACCCAGCGGTTCGTCGACTTTGCCGTGGCCTGGTGGCCACCGCTGGACGCGCGGGACGTGCTCGGCTGGCTGCATGACCCGGACTTCTTGGCGCGGGTCGCCGAGGGCGTCCTCCCAGCCGAGGAGCAGCTGCTGCTCACCAAGTCCTGGGCCGACGACGGCCCGCTCACCGTCGAGGACGTGCCGCTCCTCGACGAGCTCCGCTACGCACTCGGCGACGTGCCCGCGCGCACCGAGGAGGAGCACGAGCTCGACGACTTCGTGGGCGGCGACCTGCAGGAGCTGACCACGGCCGCCGAGCGGGAGTACGCCCCGTCCGGCCGACCGTGGACGCCGCCCACCCACCGGATCGAGGACGACCCGTTCGCACACGTGCTCGTCGACGAGGCACAAGACCTCACCCCGATGCAGTGGCGGATGGTGGGCCGTCGCGGCCGCACCGCCACCTGGACCATCGTCGGTGACCCCGCCCAGTCCTCCTGGCCCGACCCGGCCGAAGCCGACGCTGCTCGAGCCGCCGCCCTCGAGGGCAAGGACACCCACGTCTTCCATCTCTCCACGAACTACCGGAACTCCGCGGAGATCTACTCCTTCGCCGCCGACTACGCCCTCCGGGTCGGCCTGGACGCCGACCTGCCGAGGGCGGTCCGGTCCACGGGGATCGAGCCCGTCGTGCGCACGGGCGTGCCCGACCTGGAGGCGGCCGTCCGCGCGGCTGTCGTCGACCTCGCCGGCCGGGTCGAGGGGACCGTCGCCATCGTGGTGCCGGTGGCCCGTCGCTCGGAGGTCAACGCGTGGCTTGCCTCGTGGCCCGAGCTCGCCGCTGACGCGCCCTCGGCCCGCGCGGCCGTCGACTCCGCGGTCGCGCCGTCCGACGACGACCGCGTCGTGGTGCTCACCGGTCTGGACACCAAGGGCTTGGAGTTCGACGGCATCGTCGTAGTCCGGCCCGAGGAGATCGAGGCGGAGTCACCCACCGGTCGCGCGACGCTCTACGTCGTCCTCACCCGCGCCACCCAGTTGCTCACCACCCTCTCCTGAGGGGTTCGGACGGCGGGAGGGACGCCACCGATGCGCCAGTAGTCTGAGCGCATGCCTGCGCCCGTGGACGTCCGTGCTGCCCTGGACACGGTCACCGGGTGCGAGGCCTGGGCGGTGATCCGACGCAAGGCAGAGCCGACGGCGGGCATCATCGGCGGCTCGCGCAGCGAGGTCGAGAGTCTGCTGGACATCCCCGTGGAGTACGGCGCTCCGGGGTCGGGCCGCAGCGCCGACCGGCTGGTCGCCGTACCGTTCCACCAGGTGCGTGAGCGCGGCTTCGAGGCCGTCGACGACGGCGCCCCACTGGTCGTGATGGAGATCGCGCACGAGTTCGAGGTGCCCGTCGAGGACCTGGTCGCGGTGCTGCCCCAGGAGGAGGTCGGGTTCACCGACACCGGAGGCTTCGAGACCAGCGACGAGGAGTACGCCGACCTGGTCGAGGTCATCATCGACGAGGAGATCGGCCAAGGTGAGGGCGCCAACCTGGTGATCGGCCGGCCCTACCGCGCCCAACTGCGTGACTGGGGCCCGGCGCAGGCGCTGTCGGTGCTGCGCCGGCTGCTGGAGCGGGAGCGCGGCGCCTACTGGACCTTCGTCTTCTTCACCGGTGAGCGCTATCTGATCGGCGCGAGCCCGGAACGGCACGTGTCGGTCCGTGGCGAAGACGTCCGGATGAACCCCATCTCGGGGACGCTGCGACTCCGCGGCGAGGGCGACCTGAAGACACGACTGCTGGACTTCCTGGCCGACGAGAAGGAGATCTACGAGCTCTTCATGGTCGTCGACGAAGAGCTGAAGATGATGTGCGACATCTGCCACGAGGGCGGCCAGGTGCTCGGCCCGTTCCTCAAGCCGATGACGCACCTGGTGCACACGGAGTATCTCCTCGCCGGACGCACCAAGCGGGACTGTCGCGAGGTGCTGCGCGACACCATGTTCGCCGCGACGGTGACCGGGTCGCCGGTCGAGAACGCCTGCCGACTCATCGCCGGCTACGAGCGGGAGGGGCGCGGCTACTACGGCGCCGCGCTCGCGCTGTTCGGTCGGGATCCGCAGGGCAACCCGACCATGGACAGCCCGATCTGCATCCGCACCGCGGAGATCGACCTCGACGGGCGGCTGAAGGTCACCGCCGGCGCCACCTTGGTGCGCGACTCCGACCCGGCGAGCGAGGTCGCGGAGACCCACGCCAAGGCCGGCGGCATCCTCAGCGCGTTCGGCCTGGCCCCCGCCGCACCGGCCCCCGAGGTCGAGGTAGCCACCCTCGCCCGGGACGAGGACGTCCTGATCGCGCTCGGCGCCCGCAACCAGCGGCTGTCGCCGTTCTGGCTGACCGACCAGGGCGGCACCCCACCGGACGAGTCGCTACGCGGCAAGTCCGTCATGATCCTCGAGGGCGAGGACGACTTCGTGAACATGCTCTGCCACGTGTTCGGCGTGCTCGGCATGATCCCGACCGTGCTCCAGCACGAGGACTATCGGCCCGGCATCTTCGCTGGCTACGACATGGTGATCGTGGGTCCCGGTCCCGGCGACCCGCGCGACGACGCCGATCCGAAGATCGCCCGCATCCGCGCGGCCATCGACGAGCTCCTCGCGAGCGAACAACCCTTCCTTGCCGTCTGCCTGGGCCACCAGACGCTCTGCCACCATCTCGGCATCCCGTTGACGTTCAAGGACATCGTCTTCCAGGGCACCCAGTCGCCGGTGCTGATCGAGGGCCGCGTGGAGCGGGTGGGCTTCTACAACACCTTCGTCGGCCGCCTCGGCGACGAGTCACCCCCGGCCGGCGTCACCGTCGAGGCCGACCCCGAGACCGGCGACATCCACCTGATCGCTGGGCCGCACTACCGCGGCATCCAGTTCCACGCCGAGTCGATCCTGACCCAGCACGGCTTCGAGCTCCTGCACGGCCTGGTCCGCCAGCTGCTCACCTGATGCGGAGGGCGAGGACGTCATCCTCCGGTCGCCAGAGCGACCAGAACC
>JBDHZT010000185.1:0-5913 GCA_039811985.1 Nocardioidaceae bacterium
CGACTGGGTTGCAATCGGCCTTGAGCTGTGAACATTGCTCTGACAAGGTAAGACACCTCTACTCGGACCGTCCGCTACCGTCTTGCAGGGGCGGTTAGGTGAGTGTTGGACCGTGCGTGACAGATCGTGCGGAACACCTCCTCGGTCTGGGCGTGCGATTGGCCGCGTTGACCAGGATCGTTGATCCAGACGTGCTGATAGCGAGCTTCACCGGCGACGCCGAGAGGCGGGCGTCGCTGATATCGAACCGTCCGAGTCGACGTCACGTCGACTCGAAGCGGGGCACGGCCACCTTGCTCCGCGCATCGCCGAGCCCGGCGATCCGTCTGGGGCTGCTTTGTTGGGTCCTGCGGGGATGGACGGGAAGCGAAGCCAGCCCTGGGCGGCGTTGCCGATGCCGGGTCATGCTTCGTGGGCGGCGACGGCGTAGGTGATGGCGGCGCCGAAGCCGCCGACGGCGTCGACGCCGAGCTTGACGGCTAAGGGTGTGAACTCCAAGTTCTTGTTGAGTCTCCAGGTGGTGAAGAGCGCGAGATCGTTGGAGAGGTTGCCGAGGACGGTGGCGATGACGGACTCGGCCGTGGAGCCGGCGGAGGAGCTGTTCTCGATGCTGTAGGTGCAGGCCAGGGCGGTGTTGGCCACGCCGGCGATCATGGACACTGTCGGTGCGTAGTACTGGGCGAAGGAGTTCTTCATCGCCGGCGCGTTGCCGTAGAACTGCAGGACGTCGGGGTCCACGCTTTCGCCGGTCGGGATGGTACCGGTCTTCTGAACGATCTTGAAGATGGGTGTGGCGACGGCGGTGATCGTCGCCGGTGCGATCAGGCCCGGGACGTTGGCGTCGGTCGGGAAGCCGGTCCAGATCAGGTCGTCGTCGTATCCGGGGAGCAGGAAGATGGTCTCCAGGATCGGGCAGAGGATGTCGAAGTAGTCGTAGATGCCGGGGGCTTGTGGCCTTTCCGAGGCTCCCTCTTCCGTCACGAGTGCGAGGTCGGCGAACAGGTCGGCGATGGTCCAGACGCACTGGGAGACCGTGGTGCAGAAGTAGAAGAAGCTGGCGATGCTGTCGGCGCCGGCGCTGTCGCCGACCTCGCCGTCGCTCGCCTTGCCGCCGCCCACCTTGGCGTCGCTGACCAGCGCGGTGCTGGTGGAGAAGACCGGTTTCTTGCCGAGGATCGTACGAATCAGGGTGACCGGGAAGGCGACGACGAGGCTGACGAGCCGCTCCAGGCTGATCTTGGGGTCGTAGCCGAGCTCGTCGAGGACCAGCTTCAGGATCGGGTTGATCGAGGTGAGTGACCACTCGTAGCTGAGGTAGTCGCTGAGGATGGTCAGACCGGCTTTGATGAAGTCGAGGACGGTGTCGGCGATCGCGTCGCACAGGTCAAGCACGTCCTGCGTGACACCGTTCATGTCGCTGAACCAGTCGGTCATCTTCGTCTCGGTCACGTTGCCGGGGGTGGTCAGATCCTGCAGCGAATCCCAGAGGCTGGTGCCGATGCCCCAGGCCAGGTCGACGCTGCCCTTGAACACGTTGGCCAGGTCGTTGACGACGGTGTCGAAGACGCCGTCGAGGTCCGGTCCTGGGTCTTGCGGCAGGTACTGCGTGAGCTTGTCGTAGAGCCACTTGCCGGGTGCGTTGTTGACGACCTCGACGATCCAGTGGATGTCCTTGGTCAAGCCGCTCGACGCGGTCGCGCTGCCGGTGTCCGACGGTGGTGTGGTGAGGGGTTGCGAGGACCCGAAGGTGGCGTCCTCGACTTCAGTCTCGAGGTCGGTGAACCAGCCGGCGACGGTCTTTTCTTGCTTGTGGAACCAGCCGTCGACCTGCCTTTCGATGCCGTTGATGATCGAGATCAGGTTGGCCGGTCCCGCGGTGAGGACGTTGCCGATGGTGGTGGCGTTGGCGCCGACGCTGGACAAGAACCCGAGGATCTCGCGTTTCAGCCAGTTGACGGCCTTCACGATGTCGGCCCCGAAGCTGGTGAACCAGCCACCGATGAGGTGGAAGGCGTCGCGCATGTCCGTGATGACATAGGTGGCCAGGTCGGAGATGTTCGTGGCGAGGTCCACCACCCACTGCCCCACGTCGTCGGCCCAGCGCACCACTACCGTGGTCAACGTCGCCAAGCCGTGCCGCAGGGCGTGGCCGATGGTGTGGAAGAAGCTGCTGAGCGACGAGCCGACCGACGCGGAGCCGACTGACCTCGCGCCGTAGGCCTTCGCGTCATGGGAGGTGGATGCCTTCAGCTTCTTGCCATGTCGTTCGATCTTGTACGCCCGGATCGCGGAGGCGGCCGGTGCGGCACCGTTGCCGGCGGTGATCGCCGCGTTCAGGCCGGTGACCACTGACGCGGCACTGTCGGAGGGCATGTCGGGGAGCAGCGGGCTGCCGTCGGGGTTGGTGGCTCCGGCCAACGTCGAGGCGCTGATGGTGCCCAGGTCGTTCAGGGGCGCTGTGCCGGCGAGGAAGTTGCGGACGTCGTAGTCGCTGATCACAGTCAGCGGGGTGCCACTGGGCTCGCCGTTGCCGTACAGGGCCTGCACGGTGAGCACCGCAGCATCCATCTCCTCGGCCGGCACGCTGCAGATGATCTGTCCACTCAGGTCGGCGGTCATGATGACCGGGGTTCCGGGCATCAGGATCGTGCTGCCGATGTCTTGCCACAGGCCGACGGGGCGGTCGGTGGTGAGCTGCGCCCGGCCGTAGCGGATCGCTATTCCGTTGCTGTCTTGGATGGAGATGGTGACCCGGTAGCAGCTGATGGGTGAGGCGACGACGTCGTCCTGCAGGACTTGGGTCTGGGTCCAGCCGTTGCTGTCGAGGCTGAGGACGCTGAGGGTCTCGTCGGCGCCGACGCCGAACAGGGTGGCTTGGGTGGGGTCGGTCGGCACGCCGTAGACGGCGACCAGACCCGGCTTGGCACTGTTGGGGATGCCGTTGGCGATCGGCAGGGGGTTGGCGAACGTGCCGGGCGCGGTCTGCTGGATGGTCTGCAGGAGGCCGTTGGTGTCGAGCAGGTTGACGGTGTACTGGTCGTTGGCCAGCCAGATGGCCACCGTGTTGGTGCCGGTCTCGGGGGAATCGGCGACCTGGGTGAAGTTGCCTTGCTCGTCGCAGAAGAAGGCACCTTCGCCATACGTGGGGACGGTGCCCTGGAACGCGTACCCGGGCAGGCCGGTGGTGCTGGTCGGGGAGGCCCAGGCCCACATCAGCTCGGTCACGCCTCTGGAGCCGGCGTTGGTCATCGGGGTGCTCGAGAACGTCTCGCCTTGCTGCGGGTAGACGCTGAGGTTGCCGTCGGCGTCGAGGACGAGCGCATACCCGACGGTGTCGCTGTCGTTCGTGTCGTACAGGACCTGATGGTCCTGCACGGCAACATTGCTGGCGTCGAGGTCGACCAGCTTCCGGTAGGTCAGGGGATCGTTGGGGTTACCGGTGGACACCCAGGCCACCAGGCTGGTGGTCGTTCCACTCACCGTCGACGTGTAGAAGTACGGCACCCCTTCGCGCGAGACACCGCCCTTGATCGGGCCAGGGCTGGGCGGGTAGATCTCGTCGTCGATCGGAGCGACGAACCCGGCATCCCAGGTGGTCGCGTCGTCGAGCCAGGTCAGCCAGTACGGCGACTCGGACTGGTTGTTGGCGAGGTCGGGGTCGCCCCAGAGCAAGGCGTAGACCCGGGTGTCGTCGGCGGCGACGGCCACCGAGGTGACCGAGGTCAGGGTCTGCTGTAGGTCGAACGCCGAATACGCCCAGCCGGTGGCCTGGGTCGAGTCCCGGTGCAGGTGCTGGAGGGTGCCGCCGGAGAGCACCAGGGCCTCGACGGTCTGGCTGGTGGGGTTGTAGAAGGGCAGGATCTGGTCGTCGGCGCCGATCAGGACCTCGTTGGTGGCGAACACGTCGTCGGACAGCTCGCTGGTGGCCGAGATGGCCCACGGGCCGGGCTGGGTAGGTCCTGTGCTGTTGGTGGCGGCTGCCTTGGTCTTCGGTTTGGCGGCGTACGCGGTCCACGACGTCAGCGGAGACGTGTCGAGGAAGGTGCCGACCCCGAGACCGAGCATGCCGGCCAGCACGGCTCGTCGGCTGACGGTCGTGGATCGCTGGAAGGCCGAGCCCTCAGGCTCCGGCGTCGTGGCGGGGACGAGGTCACGGCCGGGCTGGTTGCTGGTCATCACTTGCTGCCTTTCGAGACGTGGAGGGCTGTCGAGACGCGGAGGGTGGAGCGGCCGATCAGGTGGCCGGCGCGGGCGACGACGGAGTAGGTGCCGAGACCGGGACCGGTGACGGTGGTCGCCCGGGTGGAGGTGTGGGTGGCGGTGCCACCGGGCACGACGACGGTGACGCCGGCCGGGGCGGGTCCGAGGTCGGTGCCGAAGGCGTCGACCGTACGGATGGTGTAGCGGACGCTCTGACCGGGCTGGCCGGTCGCGGTGGCTGGGTCGAGCTCGAGCCGGACCGCGGGACCGCGGCGGACGAACACCAGCGAGGTGTAGCCGCCGCCACCGAGACCGGTCGCCGCGATCCCAGGCAGCGCGAGCCGATGCGGGCTGAGCTGGCTCGTGGCTTCGGGCTTCGGCCGTCCGGTGCCGACGGCGCCGAACTTTCCGTCACCCCAGGTGTAGACCTCATGTCGGTCAGTGAGCGCGAGGGCGTGGCGGTGGCCGGCGCGGATCTCGGTCACCTCACCACGCGCACCGGGCAGGGTGATCAGCGTCGGAGTGAGCTGGTGGGTGGTGTCGCCGGTGCCGAGCTGACCGAGGTCGTTGGCGCCCCAGCCCACGATCTGGCCGTGGCGGGTCAGGGCCAGGGTGTGGTCCTCACCGGCGGCGATCGCTGTGACCCGGCCCCAGCGGCCGGGGACGTCGATTCGCTGGCCGACCGGTTTGCCGTGGACGTCGACGCCGAACATGTACACGTCGCCGTCGGTGGTCAGCACCACCAGGTGCCGCAGCCCGGCATCGACGGCGCGGACCGGGTGAGCGACCTGGCGGGCCCGGGTCGGCTTGAGCACGTCGTGCCCCGCCGGGACGGATCCCTTCTGGGCCAGCTGATTCTGGCCGTTGCGGCCCCAGGTGAGCAGGCGTCCGGTCGGGGTGATGGCGGCGGAGATGCCGTCGCCGGCGGCCACCGTCTTCACGCTCTCGGTGCGTACCAGCTTCGGGGTCAGTCGGTCGTCCCGGTCGCCGGTGCCGAGCTGACCGCGGTGGTTGCGCCCCCAGGTGATCAGGTCGCCGCGGGTGGTGACGACCAGCACGTGGTCGGTGCCGGCGGCGATCCCGGCCGCCCGGTGTCCGTCGGGCAGCCGGATCTGCTGCGGCTCACGCCGCGGCCGGCGGGTCCCGTCGCCCAGCTGACCGCGCTCGTTGCTGCCCCAGGTCCACACCCGACCCGATGAGGTCAGCGCGACGGTGAAGTTGGCGCCGCCCTGCACGTCCACCACACCGGCCGGCAACACCGCCGGGGACGGGGCGAACACCCGGGCGGCATGGCCGACACCGAGCTCGCCGGTGTTGTTGTAGCCCCACACGTACGCCTTCACACCAACTTTGTGGTGCCAGTCCTGTGTCGCATGCCCTGTCATGAGTGCGTTCCTTCCGGTCGCGGTGTCGATGACGACAGACTGCGAGACGGCGCTCCAACGTGAATCAAAATCGCGGGGGAGTCACTTGACGCAGACTCGGCGGTGCCTGGGATCAAGCGCTGGCGATGATCATCTGTCCAGGTCATCTTCGAGACCGGTCAGGGTCAGAGGGCCGTGCCGTAGAGCGCGCAGACATGGGAGCCGGCGTTCAAGGCCAAGAACTGATCATGGAAGGAAGATCCTCGGCCCGAGCAGCGAGGGCATGGTGCCGTGATTGATGGCGCACCTTCGCGTACGGAGCCGACCAGGCAGGGGCCGCGTCTCGCAC
>JBDHZT010000186.1:0-5850 GCA_039811985.1 Nocardioidaceae bacterium
CCGGTCGCGATGGACACGAAGGCGAAGGCCACCGCGAACGAGGCGAACTTGCCGGTGCGGCGATCCATCTCCTGCTTGTAGCCGAACCGGGCCAGCTCTTGCGCGTCTTGCGCGGAGTGGTCTGACATGTCGTCTCCCTTGGTATAGACCATGTGACCTAGACCACTTTGTATAGCGGAGTGGACTAGGGTGTCAAGGGTGTCGACCAGTTCTCGTCGGAGCCGCGGCTCGGACTCCGACCGTCCGGTGCCGGTCCCGCGGGCCTATGTCCGCATCGCAGGGGAGCTGCGCGACCGGATCCTCGGTCAGGGCCTGGCGCCGCACACGCTGCTCCCGTCGGAGCGCGAGCTAGGTGAGCAGTACTCCGTGAGCAGGATGACTGCGCGACATGCGCTCTCGCTGCTGGAGAACGAGGGGTACGTCTACCGTCGGCCGCCGCGGGGCACCTTCGTCGCCGAGCCACGGGTGCCGTTCCGGATCGGGAGCTTCACCGACGAGATCGTCCGAATGGGTCGCGAGCCCGGGGCCGAGGTGCTCTGGGCCGAGCGTCGTCCGCCCACGGTGTCGGCCCAGCAGGCGTTCGAGATGGGGCCGGACGACGCTGTGCATGCGCTGCAACGGTTGCGCTATGCCGACGACGAGCCGATCGCGATCGAGACGACCTACTTCCCCGCCGAGCTCACCCCCGGCATGCTCGACGAGGAGCTGCACGGCTCGTTGTGGGAGCTGCTCCGCGCGAAGTACGACGTCGTGCCCGTGAGCGCCACCGCGACCATCGAGTCGATCGTGATCGACGACGCCAGTTGCGCGCGCCTCAACGTCCGCTCTGCCTCCGCCGGCATCCTGTTGACCCGATGCAGTCGGGACGAGTCCGGCCGATGCGTCGAGTTCGCCCGCGACGTCTATCGCGCCGACCGGGCCCGCTTCCAGGTCGAGGCGACCATCCCCGAGCCCTGAGCCGACACGGATCGAGTCGGATAATCGGTCGCGCCGACAACGGTGCGTCTCTACGCTGGACCCATCATGTGGATCGCACGCTGACCGGCTCACGCCCGCGGCACCCGCCCGGTGAGCTCTCGCTCTGATCTTCGAGGTCCCGCATGTCTACGCCCGCAACGGCCGCACTCCGTCCCGTCGTGGTCCGTGATCTCTCGGTCGCCTTCCGTGACCGGGAGGTGCTTGCCGGCATCGACCTCGTGGGCCAGCCTGGCCGTCGGATCGGGCTGGTCGGCGAGAACGGTGTCGGGAAGTCCACCTTGCTTCGCGCGATCGCGGGCGGTCTGCCGCGTCTGGCCCGGGTCACCGGCCAGATCGACCGACCCGAGGACCTCGCCATGCTCGGTCAGGAGCCGCCCTTCGGCGAGACAGACACCGTGGCCGAGGTGCTGGCCACGGCTCTCGCTCCGCTGCGAGAGGCCGTCGCCGCCGTTGAGAGGCTGGCGACCGAGCTCGACGACCCCGACGCCGAGGCGGCGTACGCCCACGCCCTGGAGTGGGCGGTCGCACACGACGCCTGGGACGCTGACCGTCGCGCCGCCGCGGCTGCCGAACGCCTCGGGCTCGGGCTGCTCGACTCCCAGCGACGGATCGGCACGCTGTCGGGCGGCCAGCGCACGCGGCTGGCCCTGGCGACACTGATGACCACGCGGCCGTCCGCACTGTTGCTCGACGAGCCGACGAACCACCTCGACGACGAGGCGATCGCGGTGCTCAGCGAGTTCCTCCTCGGCCTTCCCGGTGTCGTCCTCCTCGCCAGCCACGACCGGGTCCTGCTCGACGACGTCTGCACCGATCTGGTCGACCTCGACCCGGCAGCGCTGGGGACGGACGGTCTGGGCGGACGACGGTATGGCGGTGGTTGGTCGGCCTACGTCGCTCATCGGGAGGAGGCCCGTCGCCGGTGGGAGGAGACCTATGCCGAGCAGCAGGACCAGATCGCCGACCTGCGCGCTGCGACCCGGATCGGCACCGGAGCGATCGCGCACAACCGCGGGCCACGAGACAACGATCGCTACATCTACGGCTTCAAGGGGGCCCGGGTCGACCGGACGTTGGCGCGGCGGAAGAAGGATGCGCAGCGGCGCCTGGAAGAAGCCGAGCGTGAGCAGGTCGGCAAGCCGCCGGCACCGCTGGTCTTCGCGGCGCCGCTGACCGAGGCTGCTGGTGGGGGTGGGCGGGTCGTCCTGGTCCACGACCTGCTGGTCCCAGGCCGGTTGCGGCTCGACCGACTCGACGCACAGGCCGGGGAGCACGTCCTGGTCACCGGACCGAACGGGTCGGGCAAGTCCACTCTGCTTGGGGTGCTGTCCGGACGCCTCGCCGGTTGGCGTGGCACCGTCCAGGTCACGGCCCGGCGGATCGCGGAGCTCGAACAGGATCCGCGGTTAGCCGATCCGCGTCGTTCCGCCGAGGCGACGTACCGTCTCGCGGTGGGGGACGAGTTCGCCGAGCAGCGGCCGTTGCGCAGCCTCGGCCTGCTGCCGCCCGCGGAGCTGCGCAAGCCGGTCGCGCTGCTCTCGGTCGGTCAGCGTCGACGCCTCTCCCTCGCGCTCGCCATCGCCGTCACCCCGGACCTGCTGCTCCTCGACGAGCCGACCAACCACCTCAGCTTGAGCCTGGCCGACGAGCTGGAGGGCGCACTGCAGCGCAGCCCTGGCACCGTCGTCGTGGCCACCCACGACCGCTGGCTCCGGCGTCGCTGGCAGGGCACTGTGGTGGCGCTGTGATCGCCGGGCGCGGGACTCAGCCCCCGGAAGACGGCTGGTAGTACCTCTTGTACATCGTGTGCCGGAACACCCAGCCGCCGAAGGGGCCGAGCCACTTCAGGATCGGCCGCATGTGCAAGTTGTCGATCAGCTCGATCAGGTTGCCGTCGGGGTCCTTGACGAAGAAGAAGGTGTGCCCCTTGGGTGACTGCAGGGGCGGGGCGACGATCTCGACCCCCTTCTTGACGCAGTGGTCGTGCCACTTCTCGGTGCCGCGCACGTTGAGGGAGTAGTGCGTGATGCCTTGGCGGTTCCAGACCACCTCCTCGGCGGGCAGTCCTGGGGTGAACTCGAAGATCTCGGCCACCGCGCCACCGGGGAAGCGCAGCCAGCCGATCTTCAGCGACGGGTCGTCGGACTCGACGCCGAAGAAGTCCTGCAGCCGATCCTTCGGGTGCTCGGTGGTCACGCCGACGAGCGTGGCGCCGAAGACGTCGCGGTAGAACCGCACCGACCGGTTGAAGTCGGCGACCGTGAGGGCGACGTGGCTGAACGAGTGGGACTTCATCGGGCGACTCCGGGAGAGGGCGAGGGGGACGGCTGCTGCGACCAGCCATAGCGATCGGACAGGTGATCGGCGACCCGCAATGCCTGGGCGATCACGGTCAGGCCGGGGTTGACGGCGGCCGAGGAGGGGAAGAACGACGCGTCGACGACGTACAGATTGTCCAGGTCGTGCGCACGACACCACGGGTCCAACACGGATGTGCGTGGATCGTCCCCGAACACCAACGTCCCGCATTGATGGGTGGTGTTCTCGTTCTTGAACATGTGGGTCATCACCTTCCAATAGCCGGCCCGACGGAACAGCCGCACCGACTCGCGGACCAGCTCGGTGTGCGGCGCCATGCTGTTGCCGCGGTAGTCGAGCCGGATCCGCCCGTCCCGAGTCACCGACACCCGGTTGCCCGGGTCAGGCAGGTCCTCGGTCATCGCCAGCCAGTCCATCCCACGTCGCACGAACGCGTCGGCAGCGCGCAGCGGCACGATCGGTGCGGCGGCCTTCACGATGGGTGCGTGCGCGCGGCCCTGGGACTGGATGTTGCCGAGCGGATAGGGCCGCCCGCGGGAGGGACGGTAGAAGTCGTTGATCCCGACGGTCTTCTGGAAGACCGTCTCGTTGACCCGGAAGGGGTGGAACGCCTCCATCATGGTGGCGTGATGGGCCATGAAGCGCCGCCCGACCAGGCCAGAGCTGTTCGCCAGCCCCAGGGGCTGCTCGGCGGTGGCACTGCGCAACAGGAGGGCGGCCGAGTTGACCGCCCCGGCGGACAGCACGACGACGCCGGCTCGCACCGTGACCAGCTCGTCATCACGGCGTACGACGACGCCGGTGGCTCGCCGCCCCGAGCCGTCGGTAAGGACCTGCTCCACCCGGGCATGGGTCCACAACGTGATGTTGTCGGCCTCGAGCGCTGGCGTCATCGCGACGGTGTCTGCGTCGGCCTTCCCGCGCACCAGGCACGGGAAGGAGTTGCAGGTGTTGCACAGGATGCAGCCACCGGGCTCGCCGGGGGAGATCAGTGCCAGCGGCAGGTAGGACGGCGTCACCCCGAAGTCGCGCAGCTGCTCGACGACCGCCGCCACCGGTGGCTCGTGCGGCACCGGGGGATGTGGGAACGGCTTCCGGTCGGGATCGGTCGGGTCGCTGCCGACCTCGCCGTGGACCTGGTAGATCTCCTCGGCACGGTCGTAGTACGGCGCCAGCGTCTGATAGTCGATGGGCCAAGCGGGCGAGATCCCGTCGGCGTGCGCGATCTCGGTGAAGTCCTCCTCGCGAAGCCGGTAGAGCACGGCGCCCCAGAACTTCGTGTTCCCGCCGACGAGGTAGTGCATGAAAGGCTGGAACTCCTGACCCTTGCGGTTGAGCCAGAGCTCGTTCTCCCGGTAGCGCTGCTTGCGCCACACCTCGGTCGGGTCCCAGTTCTCCTTCTCCTGGGGCAGCCACCCGCCGCGCTCGAGGACCAGCACCGAGGCGTCCCGGCCCGCCAGCGCGCGCGCCAGGGTGCCGCCACCGGCGCCACTCCCGACGACCACGACGTCGACCTCGACCGAGGGCTGGCGGTCAGCCATCGCGCACCTGCTCCATCAGGAGATGGTCCTCCAGAGCGCGCTCGAGAGTCATCTCCGGGGCTCCACCGGTGCGGATCGCCGTCGCGAAGTCGGCATACATCGCCCGATAGCCACGGATGTCCTGAGCCTCCCGCACCGTGGGTACGACGACCCGCGGCAGCCCGCGCCCCCGGACGAACACAGCGGCCCCGTTGGACTCGAAGGTGATCACGCCCTCGCGGCCGTAGAGCTTCGAGGTGCGCAGCCCGCGCAGCAGCGACGGCACCTCGCGGGAGTAGAACAGCGCCCCGGTCGCCCCGTTGTCGTAGGCGAAGGCGACCAGCATGCTCCGCGCCCGCCGGTCCGCGCCCGGCGCGGCCGAGGGGGCAGGCCGCAGTCCGTGGATGTCGGTGATCCGCGGGCCGAGACTGCCGGCCAGGTGTAGCCAGTGGATGCCCTCCTCGAAGAAGGCGTCCCCCCCGGCCATCGTCTCGTCGTTGCGCCAGTCGTCGCCCGCCTTCGGCTTGTCGGCGACAGTCGTGAAGTGGGCCATCACCAGCTCCCCGATGACCCCCTCGGCGAGCAGACGCCGCAAGGTGACGGCCAGTGGCTTGTAGTGGTCGTTCTCCCCGACCAGCACGATCCGCTCGGCAGCGTCGCGGGCGGCGATAGCGCTCTGGAAGTCCTCGGTGTGCGGGAAGGCCGGCTTCTCCACCAGCACATGCTTGCCGGCCTCGAGCGCGGCCAGGGTGAGGTCGAGGTGCAGCGCCGGCGGCACGGCGACCACGACGGCATCGACGTCGGGATCGGCAAACGCGGCCTGATAGCTGTCGTAGGCACGCACGCCCTCGAAGCGGTCTCGGAACTCCTCGGCCCTCGCTCGGTCACGACTGGCATAGCTGGCTCGGACCTGCGGCAGCGCCTTGAGATGACGGCTGTGCACGCCGGTGATGAAGCCACACCCGAGGAAGGCGACCTGGATCGCATCTCCCGTCTCCGGCGGCACTTCGCGAACCTATCACCGGCCTGTGCG
>JBDHZT010000187.1:0-5821 GCA_039811985.1 Nocardioidaceae bacterium
CCTGCTGCGGGGTCCCCGCCGGTCGGTCGCGGACCTCGACGAGCTGCGTGTTCTCCGCACGACGGCGCCCACCACGGATGTCGTGGTCCGATGGTTCGACGAGGACAGTCCCGACGACCGCGCCGCACTGCTCGAGTCGCTCACCCTGCCCGGGGCGGCCTTTGCCTCGGACTCGATGAACCCCCTCGTCGAGGGCGCGGAGGTCGAGCCGGGTGCCTGGCCGGTCCGACCGGATGCGGTCACCCACCCGCGCAGCACGGGTTGCTTCGCCAAGGTGTTCCGCTGGCTGGTGCGCGAGCTCGACGTGCTGAACCTGCCTGAGGCGGTCCGCCGCTGCTCGCTGGTGCCGGCCGACATCCTCGCCGCCAGCGCTCCCGCGGCCCGTCGCAAGGGGCGGGCGCAGGTGGGCTGCGACGCCGACCTCGTCGTCTTCGACCCCGATCGGCTCACCGACGCCTCGACCTACCAGTCCGTCGCCCCGTCGGTCGGCATGACTCATGTGCTCGTCGCCGGCGTGCCGGTGGTCGTCGACGGCAGGCTCGACCTCGACCAGCGACCGGGGCGACCGATCACCAGTCGCGCGTGAGCGACTCGAGGCCGTCCCCCACGGTCCCACGCCAGCAGAACCAGCTGTGATCGCCGTGGAACTCGCGGTAGGTGACGTCGTACTCCTTGGCGAGCAGGACGTCTCGGAAGTGTCGGTTGGTGGGGACCATGTAGGACTCGAGCAGGCCCACGTCGAGGTAGAAGCGGACCGGAAGCCGCGGACTGCGGACGAACTCGCTGATCAGCCATCCGAACTCCTCGTCGAACGGCGTCGCCTCACGCCACCAGAACGACCCGGACTGACTGAGCACGTGACCGAATCGGTCCGGACGGCGCAGTGCGGAGTACGCCGCGTTGAGACCGCCGTAGCTCTGCCCCGCCACGATCGTGCGTGCGGGATCGTCGGTGAGCGGCCGCAGGCGACCCGCCCAGGGCAGCAGCTCGTCGGCGAGGAAGTCGGTGAACGCGGGCCGGCAGGCCAGCTCGTCGCGGTCCGCGGATTCGTGCATGACCACGCACAGGGGCGGGATCTTCCGCTCGGCGATGAGGTGGTCGAGAATCGGCGCGATCGGGGTGTGCGCGGCCCAGTTCCAGCCGTCGTGGAGCACCATCACAGGGAGCGGCTCGTCGGACGCACCTGGCGGCTCGTAGATCCAGACCCGGCGGTCATCGGCGCTCGTGCCGATCAGCCGATGCTCGGTCACCACCCCGGCGAGAGTGGGCGTCGGCAGCGTCGGGAGCGGCCGTAGGTCGACCGCCGAGGTGCGATAGGTGGACCAGTCCGGGTCCACCGACGGCACGTCGAGAGCGGTCTCGTCTGGATAGCTCGCCGTGGCGAAGGGGTCCAGGGCACCCGGCTCCCACGGGTCGGAGTTCACCCCCGCCGCCTCGCGCTCGGCGAAGGTGTAGGTCATCCGTAGGTCGGCTCGGACGCGCGAGGTGTCGAACCAGACGTCGGTATCGGCGAGCTGCTGGAGCTGACGAGTCTCGAGGCCGTCACGGGCGAAGGTTGCGGCCTTGAGCCACGAGTCGAGCGGGCTGCGCCAGCGCGGGTTCCCCTTGAGCTCGACGGCCACGATCGCCGGCGAGCTGGCCCGCCAGACGAAGGTCACCAGCCGGTGTTCCTCGCTGTCGGGATCCGGCTCGACCAGCGGCGTGCCCTCGGCTTCGGCGCGGCGCCAGAACTCCGCGACGGCACCGCTTCCCGCTCCGTCGGCGACCACCGCCGCCCGCAGCGCCGCGATCCTCGGGCTCTCGAGCTCCTGCTCCCCCTCGCTCACTCCGGATCCAACTGGTAGCAGAGCGCGACCATGTCGAACAGCGTGCTCGGATCACCGACGGTGACCTGCGCGGTGAGGGCATCCAGCGCGGTGAAACCGGGGATCTTGAGGATCTGCTCGAGGTGATGGAACTGCTTGACCTGGACTTCCAACGTGAGCGCCTCGGGCACCGGTGCGACCACCAGATCGGCGACTCCGGCGACGGTTTCCGCCGCCGCCGCCCGGATCCGGTCCCGGGCGACCGACGGATGCAGGCTGGTCGCGGCCAAGAATCCCTCGGCCCGCTTCACCTGCACCGTGCGCACCCCAGGATGCTTGCCCACGGCATCGCGGCAGGTGGCGTCATCGCCGGTGACAAGGCCGATGGGCACACCGAGACCGGCGGCCATCAGCGCGTTGACGTCGGCCTCGGTGGCCGTCACGCCGTTGACCCGGAATCGGGAGAAGCACATCGAGAAGGAGTGCGACAGCACTCCGAACTCGCCGGCCGCGGCGTGATAGCCGACGAAGAGGGCGACGTCGTGCTCGGGCGCCAGGCCATGCATCATGCACTGTGCCTTCGGCGTGCCCAGCACGATCTCGACGCGCGGGTCGACCTTCTCCAGCAACAGGTTGTCCATCGTCCCGTGGCTGTCATTGATCGTCACCGCGGTCGCGCCACCGTCGAAGGCACCGGCGATCGCAGCGTTCGCCTCACCGGTCATCAGCTCCTGAGCCGACGGGTACCCCGATCCGCCCCGATAGGCCTGGTCGTAGGTGGCCACGCCGGCCACGCCCTCCATGTCGACGGAGATGTAGACGTGCATCGGTCCCCTTCCGGCCAACGGCCAAGCCTCGATCGTCTCGAGGTCGCAGGCCTAGCCTGACACCGGCCGAGGGGTGTTGACTCGGTGCTCCCCACAGAAAGCCCGGGCAGCGGTCGTCGGGGAGAACGATTCCGCACTCCAGGTCGTCCGGTTATGGTCGACTTCGACCGGCTCCGAGTCCCGAGGAGGGATCGTGACCTCCTTCATGCCTGGCACCGCCGATGCGGCCCGCGGCCGCGACCTGCCCGGCTCCAAGACAGCGGACCGCTCAGGGCCGACGCTGGCTCGAGTGCTCGGTGACCTCGGCCCGATCCTGCTCCCCCAGGTGGCCGGTACGCCGCGCACCGACCTGGCCGTGGGTGGGGTGGTGATCCATGACGACGCGGACGACAGCATCCATCCACCGCGCTCGATCGTGCTCGGTGTGGGAGTCTCCTCGCGGGAGGAAGTACGTCGCCTCGTGACACACCTGGCCGCCCAAGATGCGCTGGCCTTGGTGATCCGGCTGCCCTTCGAGCCAGATCCCGTCCTCGTCGAAGAGCTCGAGCGCGCCCGGCTGGTGTTGCTGGGCCTCCCGCCGGGCGCCACCTGGCACCAGTTGACCACGGTGTTGGGGGTCGCGCTGGCGGACACCGGCGGACACCACGGCCCCGGGGCGGTCGACCAAATGGGTGGCTTCGCGGTGGGCGATCTGTTCGGAATGGCCGGCGCCATCTGCGAGCTCGTCGACGCGCCCATCACCATCGAGGACCGCAACTCGGTGGTCCTCGCCTACTCCGAGCGCCAGGACGAGGCGGACTCGATCCGCTTCGAGGTCATCCTCGGCCGCAAGACTCCCGATCTCTATCGCCGCGAGGACGAGCAACGCGGCGCCACTCGGGCGATCCGTGACTCGGTTCGACCGGTCTATCTGCCACCGCTGGACCTCGACACCGGCCAGACGACCAAGGGCCGGGTCGCCGTCTCGGTGCGCGCCGGCGACGAGGTCCTCGGCACCATCTGGGCCGTGGTCGACGCGCCGTTGAGCCCCGAGAAGGACCAGCTCCTCCTCGACGCCTCGCGGGTGGTCGCCGTGCACATGCTGCAGCTGCGCGCCGGCGCCGACGCGGCGCAGCGGCTGCGCACCGACCTGCTCGCCACCGTCCTCGAGGGCGGCCCGGAAGCCCGACCCGCACTGGAGCGGCTGAGCCTGACCGGCCACCCGATCCTGGTCGTGGCGATGACCATCCAGGAGCCGGCGGGCGACACTGGCTCGGTCACCCGTTCCGCGGTGCGGACCGCCGAGCTCCAGCGGTTGGCGGCAGCGTTCCAGCTCCACCTCTCGGGCACCTGGGCCGATGCCGTCGTCGGTGTCCTCGACGAGACGATCTATGCGCTGGTGCCGGCCCGGCGACGCGGCGACACCGAGATCAACCTCGAGATCCTCTGTCGCGGGTTCCTGCGCAGACGAGCCGAGGCAACCCCCCTGCTGATCGGCATCGGTCGGATCGCCGAGGACATCGCCGCCTTGGAGCTGTCCCGGCGCGACGCCGATCGGGCCCTCCGCGTGATGCGGGTGTCTCGGCAGGAGGGCGGCGACCTGGGCGCGGTCACCCGAGCTGTCGACGTGGAGATCCAGTCGCTGATCCTCGAGCTTCGCGATCTGGTCGGGGTCACCCAGCGAGGACCGGTCGGCGCCTATGCCCGCCTGTTGGAGTACGACGCCGAGCGGTCCTCCACGATCATGATCGACACGCTGCGGGCCTGGCTGGACGCCCATGGCAACGTCATCACGGCCGCCGAGGCGGCCCACGTCCACCAGAACACCTTCCGCTACCGCCTCAAGCGGATGGGCGAGATCGGTGACTTCAACCTGGAGGACGCCGAAGCCCGGTTCGCCCTGCAGCTGCAGCTGCGGCTGCACCCACCGACTCGCCCTCCGGGGTGAGCAGGTAGCAGCCGTCGCGACGGAAGCCGGTGACGGCCCATCCCGCGGCGAACGCCGGCGCCAGGGCGTCTCGAAGCACGAGTCGCCAGCACTCGGCCGCGACCGCATCGCGGGCGCGCAGCGCCTCGACGTCGGAGGGGATCTCGACCTCGAGCATCCGGCCCCGCGCAGGGGCAGGCACGGTGGTGGCGACCGCTGCGGGACCATCGCTCCCCCGGCACAGGATCGGGACTCTCTCGACCTCGACCCTCTCGGCGGACGTCTCACCCGCAGGCATGGGCAACGGGCGGGTGAGCTCCCAGTGGGCCAAGATCCGGTCGGAGTCACCGTGTCCGTTGATGGCGTCGTCCATGTCGCCGTAGAAGTTCGGGAGATACTCCTCGATGGTGGCGCCCAGCCGGGTCACGTTGAAGTAGGCGTTGCGGGCCACCAGCGGATCGAAGGTCCAGGTCATCCGGGTCGCGCCATGGGCCAGCGCCCAGGCGCGCTGGTGCAGCTTGAGGGCGTAGCCGACTCCGCGGCCACGTGCTCCCGCCACGACTCCAGCGATGTGGCTGTGCATCAGCGTCGCCGGTGGCGAGGAGAAGAAGCCCGCGGCCGCTCCAACAACCTGCTCCCCTCGTCGGACGACACCCACGTAGTTGTGCGAGTGGGCGAGCGCCGCCAGCAGGTCGCTGGAGAGGGTGCTCTGGCCGACCGGGCTGCCCCAGATCCGATCGAGAAGACCGCTGACTTCGACGTACTCCGTCAGGCCGGTCGCCGTGGACACGGTCACCCCTGCGCGCGCAGCCGCCGCCTCGGCGACGGCCCAGGCCCGATCCACCTGGTCGGTCGAGAGCGCGACCCGGCCGACCACGTCGGTGCGGTCCTGGCCGGTGTGCATCGCTCTCCTGAGGCTCTCCGTGGCCGGCTGGCACCGGCGGGTTTCAGCGTCCTGCAACCGCGCGCACGAGGGCACGGGCGTTCTCACAGATTTGGGTGTGCCGGTTGGGATCGCGCTACGAAGAGAGCTCAGCGACCAGGGCGGCGAGCAGGGCCGTGCGACCAGGGATGGCTGCGACCAGGACATGCTCGTCGGCGGCATGGGCGCCACCGCCGACCGCTCCGAGACCATCCAGCGTCGGCACCCCGACCCCCGCGGTCAGGTTGCCGTCGGACGCACCGCCGACCTCCGCGGCAGCGAGCGGCTCGAGGCCCAATGCGGCGGCCAGCGCCGCCGCCCGCGTGAAGAGGTCCTCTGCAGCGCTCCGCTCGAGCGGTGG
>JBDHZT010000188.1:0-5785 GCA_039811985.1 Nocardioidaceae bacterium
GCCTGCCACTGGTGCCACGTCATGGCTCACGAGTCGTTCGAGGACCCGGAGACGGCGGCGTACCTCAACGAGCACTTCGTCTCGATCAAGGTCGACCGTGAGGAGCGGCCCGACGTCGATGCGGTCTACATGCTGGCGACCCAGACCATGACCGGCCAGGGCGGGTGGCCGATGACGTGCGTGCTCGACCACGACGGCAGTCCGTTCTTCGCGGGCACCTACTTCCCTGACAAACCGCGGCACGGGCAGCCGGCCTTCCGGCAGGTCCTGGCCGCGATCGTGGAGGCCTGGCAGGAGCGCGGGGACGAGGTCAGCCGGGCAGCGGCCAGCGTGCGGGCGCATCTGCAGCGGCAAGGGGCGCTGGGCGGCGAGCAGCCGCTCGATGACGCGACGTTGGACCGGGCGGTCGACCGGCTGGCGCCGCAGTACGACGCCGCGCACGGTGGCTTCGGCGGTGCGCCGAAGTTTCCGCCCTCGATGGTGTTGGAGTTCCTCCGGCTCCGCGACGGCGAAGTGGCCCGACAGATGGTCGACGGCACTCTGGAGGCGATGGCCCGCGGTGGGATCTACGACCAGCTCGGCGGTGGATTCGCTCGCTACTCGGTGGACGAAGCCTGGGTGGTGCCGCACTTCGAGAAGATGCTCTACGACAACGCGCAGCTGATCGGTCTCTACGCGCGCTGGGGTGGCCCACTCGGTGACCGGATCGCCCGCGAGTCGGCCGACTTCCTGCTCCGTGAGCTGCGCACGTCGCAGGCCGGCTTCGCCTCTGCCCTCGACGCGGACTCCGAGGGGGAGGAGGGTCGCTTCTATGTGTGGACGCCCGGACAGCTGCGCGACGTGCTCGGTGAGGAGGATGGCGCCTGGGCGGCCGACGTCCTCCAGGTGACGCCGCGGGGAACGTTCGAGCACGGTGCGTCCACACTTCAGCTGCCCGCGGACCCGGTCGATGCCCACGATGCGGCCCGGCTGGACGCCGTACGAGCTCGGTTGTTCGAGGCCCGCACCGATCGGGTGCGGCCGGCACGAGACGACAAGGTCGTCGCGGCATGGAACGGGCTGGCCATCTCAGGTCTGGTCGAGGCGGGGCTGCTGCTCGGCGAGCAGGAGTACGTCGACGCTGCCATCACGACAGCCGAGCTCCTGCGCGAGATCCATCTCCGCGGCGACCGACTGCTGCGCGTCTCCCGGGACGGAGTGGCCGGGCAGCATGCCGGCGTGCTCGAGGACTACGGCTGTGTCGCCGCGGGCTTCCTGGCCCTCTGCGGTGCTACCGCGGACCCCGTCTGGCTGGAGCTCGCCGGCACGCTCCTTGACACGGCATTGGCTCACTTCCGCGCCGAGGACGGCGGCTTCTACGACACCGCGGACGACGCCGAGCAGCTGGTCACGCGACCGCGCGACCCGGGCGACAACGCCTCTCCGTCTGGGTTGTCGGCGACCGTCCATGCGTTGACTACCTATGCCGCTCTGACCGGCTCGACCCGGCATCGCGAGGCTGCCGAGGAGGCGCTGGCGTCCATCGCCGGCCTTGCCGAGCAGGCGCCGCGGTTCGCTGGCTGGAGCTTGGCCGCGGCCGCCGCCCAGGTCCTCGGACCCGAGGAGATCGCCGTCGTCGGCCCGCCCGGAGCCGACCGGGATGCACTGGCCGCTGCCGCCCGCCGCCGACCTGGAGCGGTGGTGGTCGTCGCCGACGGTCCGGTGCCGGGCATCCCGCTCCTCGAAGGCCGGCACACCGTCGACGGTCGCCCTGCCGCCTACGTCTGTCGTCACCACGTCTGCGCCGCCCCCGTCACCGACCCGGCCGCCCTCGAGCCGCGCGGGACGTCATAGGACCTGGTCGCGGTAGCGACCGGAGAGGATGACGTTCTCGGCACACCCAGCGGGACGTCGTACGCTCTGGTCGCTCGAGCGACCGCTTGCTATGACGTCCGCCCAACCGCGGTGGCGCGCGGCCTCCGCGCGTTAGCGCAAGGAGTACGTCGCGAGCGAGACGCCGACGTAGTGGGTCACGAAGGCCACGATGGTGAGGGTGTGGAAGACCTCGTGGAAGCCGAACCACTGCGGCCAGGGGTTGGGCCGACGGAAGCCGTAGACGATCCCACCCAAGGTGTAGAGGGCGCCGCCGACGGCTAGGAGCACCAGCACGGCGGTGCCGATCCCGACCCCGAGGTCACGCGCGCCGGAGACGAACGCCGGCGTGTAGAAGACCGCAGCCCAGCCGAGGGCGAGGTAGATGGCCGTCGTGAGCCAGCGCGGTGCCGACACCCAGAAGATCCGGAACAGCCCGCCGAGCGCGGCGCCGATCCACACCACGCTGAGCATCACCACACGGTCGCGTCCCTCCAGTAGGAGCAAGGAGAAGGGGGTGTAGGAGCCCGCGATCAACACGAAGATGTTGGCGTGGTCGAAGCGCTTCAAGAACGCAAAGGCACGAGGGGACCAATGGCCACGGTGGTAGATCGCCGAGACGGTGAACAGCAGCAGTGCCGACAGGGCGTAGACGGCCGAGCCGACCCGCGTCGGTGCCGTCGGTGACAACGCCACGAGCACGATTCCAGCGGCCAGGGTCAACGGAGCCGTGGCAGCGTGCAGCCACCCGCGCAGTCGGGGCTTCACCTCGGCCAGGACATCGTCGAGGTGCCCCTGCAGCTCGTCGATCCGGGCCCGGATCATGTCGTTCACCCTGACGAGAGTACGACGTCGGTGTCGGGTCCGGCGAAGAACGTGGCGAGCACCACGTCCTCGACCCAATCCGCGAACTCCTCGTCCGTCCATCCCGACCGGACAACGAGGCGGTCGAAGGCCATCGGGTCCATCAGGGTGGTGGTGACCTGGGCAGCGCGCTCGACGGTCCAGCTCGCGCGCAGGCCGCCGAGCTTCGCCAGGCTGCTGACGAAGGAGGTGGCGCCGCCGAGCAGGTTCTGTTCGGAGATCTCGTTGAGCGCCGCGATCTCGGGGTCGGACCTCGCCGCGGACACCATCACCGGATGCAGCGGGGCGAGTCGTCGGGTGATCGGGACCAGGAAGCGGGTCCACGCGTGGACCAGGCGAGCCGGATCCGTCTCGGTGAGCATGGCAGCCACCTCGGGTCGCTCGGCCATCGGCACCGGTTCGTCGTCGCCCACCAGCGCCCAGTCCCATGCCACCTTGAGCAGCTCCGCCTTGCCCCCGACCGCGGTGAACACGGTCTTCCGGCTGACTCGGGCGCGCTCGGCGACGGCGTCGATCGTGGTCCCGGCATACCCCCGCTCCACGAACAGCTCGTGCGCGGCCCGGACCAGCGCCCGCCGGGTGGTGCGGGCCTGCTCGGCGCGCAACTCGGAGCGATAGGGGCGAGAAGGCAATTGACACCCTCCAATTTGGAGTTACTATCAGTGTAACGAACGCACTTCTAGTGTATCGAACAAGTGGGTGAGTGCGATGGACATCATCGTGATCGGATCAGGACCAACCGGACTGCTGACCGGCGCCGCCCTCGCCCAACGCGGCCACCGGGTCGTCAGCGTCGACCGTGACCCGGGACCCGCGGCCGACGGCAGCTGGGCGCGGCGCGGAGTGATGCAGTTCGAGCACGCCCACGGCTTCCGTCCGCAGGTCGGCGACGTGCTCGCGAAGCGGTGGCCCGCCGGGCTCGAGGCCTGGCTGGAGGCCGGCGCCGATCCGGTCGAGATCACGCTGCCGGACGGCACGACCGTCCCGATCGGGCACCGATCCCTGCGGTCGACCTTCGAGCGCGGTCTTCGTGCGGCCGCCCTCCGCACTCCTGGGCTCGAGCTGCGGGCGGGCCATGTCGACGTGCTGCTCACCACCGACGACCAGGTCGCCGACGACCAGGTCACCGGCATCGTGATCGACGGCGAGCCGATGCGAGCCGACCTGGTGGTGGACGCGTCCGGCAGGTCCGGCCGTCCCGACCGATGCGCGCCCGACCCCACCCTGATCGGCTCGTGCGGCATGGCCTACGTCGACCGCGTCTACCGTCTGCACCCGGATGCAGAGCCTGGGCCCCTGGACGGGCCGGTTGCCGCAGTGAACGACTACGACGGCTATCAGATCCTGGTCTTCTTGCACCACGCCGGCTACTTCTCGGTCCTCATCGTCGAGCCCCTCGCCGACCACGAGCTCAAGGTGCTCCGCCATCGGCCCGCCTTCGAGGCGGCGTGCCGCGCGATCCCCACGCTGGCCGCCTGGACCGATCCTGAGCGGGCCGAGCCGGTGACCGGAGTCCTGGTCGGGGGAGCGCTGCGCAACACCTACCGCCCGCAACGGTTGCTCCGCGGGCTCGTCACGGTCGGCGACGCCGTCGCCACCACGACGCCGACCCGCGGGCGCGGGTTGGCGCTGGCCTACACCCAGGTCGACGCGCTGCTCGAGCTCCTTGACGATGGCTCCCCCGACGCCCGGGCCGTCGCCGAGCCGTTCGACGCGTGGTGTGACACCTGGATCCGGCCGTGGGTGGACGACCACCTGGCGGTCGACGACGAGCTGGTCGAGCGCTGGCAGGGTGCCGATCTCGACCTGACCCGCCCGCTGACGTCGAACTCCATCTGCACGGCTGCGCAGGTCGACCCCCGGATCGACGAGATCGCCGGTCCGTTCTACTTGATGACGGCGCTTCCCGCCTGTCTGGAGCCCGCAGAGCCGCTGGCCCGCGCGGCCTACGACTCGGGCTGGCGACCGCCGTACGCCGCCGGCCCCGGCCGCGACGACCTGGTCGAGATGCTGGCCGCTGTCGCCGTCTGACGACGCGGGCGGCGAGTGACGACTACCATCAAGGTGTGGCCAGCTGGAAGGACGCCGTGCGTCGGGTGCTCTACCCGGCCTACGAAGCCCGGGTGGTCCGACACCTCCCGAACGAGCGGATCCCCCATCACGTCGGCGTGATGCTCGACGGCAACCGGAGATGGGCCAAGGCAGTTGGCGCCGACACCGCACACGGCTATCGCGCGGGCGCCGACAACATCGAGCCGCTACTGGGCTGGTGCGAAGAGGTCGGCGTCAAGGTGGTCACCCTCTGGCTGTTGTCGACCGACAACCTCAACCGGCCGAGCGAGCAGCTCACCGGGCTGCTCTCGGTCATCGAGAACGCGGTGGACTCCCTCGCGGCGGCGCACCGCTGGCGCCTCAACCCCGTCGGCGCGCTGGACCTGCTCCCGGCCACCACCTCGGAGCGGCTCAAGGCGGCAGCCGACGCGACCCGCGACATCGACGGGCTGCTGGTCAACATCGCGGTGGGGTACGGCGGTCGCCGCGAGATCGCCGATGCCGTTCGTGCCCTGCTCCTCGAGCAGGCCGGCGAGGGCCGCTCCCTCGAGCAGGTCGCCGAGACCATCTCTGCCGAGGACATCTCCGAGCACCTCTACACCAAGGGCCAGCCCGACCCCGACCTGGTCATCCGCACCTCCGGTGAGCAGCGCCTCGGCGGCTTCCTGCTCTGGCAGAGCGCGCACAGCGAGTTCTACTTCTGCGAGGCGCTGTGGCCCGACTTCCGCCGGGTCGACTTCCTGCGTGCCATCCGCGCGTACGCCGAGCGCGAGCGCCGCTTCGGCGCCTGACCACGCGACCTCTCCTGCTCCTCGGGCTGCCGCGGTCGGTGGTGCTGATCGACAGGGCAGCGACGACGGGTGAGCGCTGCTCTTGGTCGGGGTCGCTCGCCGGGTTGCTGGTGGTCGGTGATGGCGACCGACGGGCAGCGACGACGGGTGAGCGCTGCTCTTGGTCGGGGTCGCTCGCCGGGTTGCTGGTCGTCGGTGGTGACGACCGACGGGGCAGCGACCGGAGA
>JBDHZT010000189.1:0-5624 GCA_039811985.1 Nocardioidaceae bacterium
CAGAACGACGGCGAGCGGGCCGGAGCGATCGAGCTCGCCTTGGAGGGGCTCTACCTGGCCCGCAAGATCGGCAAGGAATCGGGCGGCGGGGAGACCGTCTACGGATGAGCATCAGCGACCCGCACCGCTCGCGCTACGGCCGCTATGTCGGCGGCGACCCGCTGGCGCCTCCGGTCGACCTGGCCGAGGCGCTGGACGCGATCGGCGAGGACGTGATGGCTGGCTACAGCCCGGAGCGGGCGATGAGGGAGTTCCTGCGTCGCGGCGGCACCGATCAGACCGGCCTGGACGAGCTCGCGGCCCGGGTGGCGGCCAAGCGTCAACAACTGCTGCAAGAACATCGGCTGGACGGCACCCTGCAGGAGATCTGTGAGCTGCTCGACCGGGCCGTCCTCAACGAGCGCAAGCAGCTCGCCCGCGATGTGACGATGGACGACGGCGACCGAGCGCTCCGCGAGCTGGAGCTGGACAACCTGCCTCCCTCGACGGCAGCAGCGGTGGCCGAGCTGTCGTCGTACGACTGGCAGAGCGCGGAGGCGCGCGAGGACTACGAGCGGATCAAGGACCTGCTCGGCAGGGAGATGCTCGACCAACGCTTCGCCGGGATGAAGCAGGCCCTGGAGAACGCCACCGACGAGGACCGGGCGGCCGTCAACGAGATGTTGTCGGACCTCAACGACCTGCTGGAATCACACGCGCGAGGCGAGGAGACCGACGAGCAGTTCGCCGACTTCATGGAGAAGCACGGGGACTTCTTTCCCGAGAGTCCACGCAACGTCGACGAGCTGATCGACGCGCTGGCCGCTCGGGCTGCGGCTGCCCAGCGGATGCTGAACTCGATGTCGGCGGAGCAGCGCGCCGAGCTGATGGCGCTCTCCGAGCAGGCGTTCGGCTCACCCCAGCTCACCCAGTCGCTCGCTCGGCTGGACGCCAACCTGCAGTCGCTTCGGCCGGGGGAGGAGTGGTCGGGCTCCGAGCGTTTCTCCGGCGAGCAGGGCGTCGGGCTCGGAGATG
The DNA here is from genome assembly GCA_039811985.1 of Nocardioidaceae bacterium. Taxonomy (GTDB): domain Bacteria; phylum Actinomycetota; class Actinomycetes; order Propionibacteriales; family Nocardioidaceae; genus Nocardioides. The sequence continues at coordinate 1,015 of JBDHZT010000189.1, forward strand.
GCACCGGCGTGCTGCAGGATCTGGCCGATCTGGACGCGTTGGCCGAGCAGCTGGCCCAGGCCCATCCCGGTGCGCGGATGGACGATGTCGACCTCGATCTGCTGGCTCGCCAGCTCGGCGACCAGGCCGCGGTGGACGCGCGGACGCTCGCCGAGCTCGAGCGAGCACTGCGTGACTCCGGCTATCTCAAGCGCGGCACCGACGGGCAGCTCCGGCTCTCCCCGAAGGCGATGCGGCAGCTCGGCAAGGCATTGCTGCGCGACGTGGCTAGCCGGATGTCTGGCCGGCAGGGGCAGCGCGACCTGCGCCAGGCCGGCGCCGCTGGTGAGCGATCCGGTGCCACCCGCGAGTGGGCGTTCGGCGACACTGAGCCGTGGGACGTCACCCGGACGATCACCAATGCCGTACGCCGCTCCGCGGCCGAGGGCGCTCCGACCCGGCCCGTCCGGATCGACGTGCGCGACGTCGAGGTGCAGGAGACCGAGGCCCGCACTCAGGCCGCGGTCGCACTGTTGGTGGACACGTCGTTCTCGATGGCGATGGACGGCCGGTGGGTGCCGATGAAGCGGACGGCGTTGGCGCTGCACACGCTGATCCGCTCGCGCTTCCGTGGCGACCACCTGCAGCTGATCGGCTTCGGGCGGCACGCTCAGGTGATGGACATCGACGAGCTCACCGGGCTGGATGCGATGTGGGACAAGGGCACCAACCTGCACCACGCGCTGCTGCTGGCCAACCGGCACTTCCGCAAGCACCCCTCCGCTCAGCCGGTCCTGCTGGTCGTGACGGACGGTGAGCCCACCTCGCATCTCGAGGGCAACGGCGAGGTGTTCTTCTCCTACCCGCCACACCCGCTGACGATCGCCCACTCCGTGCGCGAGCTGGATGCCGCGGGCAGGCTGGGCGCGCAGACCACCTTCTTCCGACTCGGGGACGACCCTGGGCTGGCCCGCTTCATCGAGTCGATGGCCCAGCGGGTGGACGGACGGGTGGTGGCGCCCGAGCTCGACGACCTGGGTGCCGCGGTGGTCGGCTCCTATCTCGGCGCGCGCGGCTCCGCCTCGGCGTACGGTCACTACGGCGACTGGTTCGGCGGCCGGGGCTTCTGGGTGGGCGACTGAGGCTGCGGGCCGACCTCACTGGTGCGGTGCTGTGGTGGGCCTGACCCATCTCCCGCGGTGCTGTGGTGGCTGAGGACCCGGTATACGGACCGTTTTGCCACCACAAGACCGCGGAAGACGCGCCAACGCCGCGGCAGACGGCCGTTTCAGGGGCCGCTTGTCGTCGCGGCCCTGCGGTCGTCGTCAGCACCAGTCCGCCCGTCGGCCGCAGTCGTCGAGCGCCGATCCATCTCCCGGAACGCGGGCAGCGCGACCGGCGCCATGGTCGTGGCGAAGTAGAGGGCGCCGACCACCAGGAGAGCCGGCTCGACCCCCAGCCCGGTGGCGAGCAGGCCGCCTGCCACGCCGCCGAGCGGCATCAGGCCCCAACCCATCGCCGACGACAGCGAGTTGACCCGCCCGATCAGTGGCGCCGGAATGCGCTCGAAGAAGACGGCACCCAGGATCGGGTTGAGGAACCCCGCCGCGAACCCTCCGACGACACCTACCGCGAGGACCACCCAGACGGGGTAGCCGAGGGCCAGCACCACGAACCGCGGCAGCCCCGCGAGCAGGAAGGCGACGACGTAGAGACGGAAGCGGGGCAGCCGCTCTGCCCAGGTGGCCGCCGCCAGCGACCCCAGGATGGAGGCGCCGCTGAAGACCGCGAACACCAGACCCACCACCCCAGCGCCGTGCCCGGAGTCCTTGGCCCACACCGGCAGCAGCACCGCGCTATAGGCCAGATCGAGCAGATTGGTGGTGGCCACCATCAAGGTGAGTGCCATCAGCACCGATTCGCCGCGCAGGAACAGCCAGCCCGAGCGCAGCCGAGCCCAGTAGCTCTGCGAGGGCTGGTTCGCGGAGTCATCGTCCGGGAGGTCGGCAGAGTCATCGACGGGATCGGTGGACTGTGCGGGGGCGGGAGTGGGCAGGCTGCGGGTGGCCCAGCCGAGCACGAGCGCCGAGACTCCGAACGATGCGGCGTCCAGGACGAGCGCGGAGGTGGCGCCGGCCAGCGCCACCAGACCGCCGGCCAGAGCGGCGCCGAGCATTGACGCCGTTCGCTCGATGCTGCTGGACAGGCCGGTGGTCCGCTCCAGGGACACCCCGGCGTGCGCTGACACCGCGGGCACGAGGGAGGACTTGGCCGCGTCGCCTGGCCCGCGCAACGCACCGCCCAGGGCGACCAGGAGCAGCAGGACGGGCATGGTCAGCAGGCCGGCCAGGTGCAACAGCGGGATCAGACCGACGGCAACGACGCTGAGCAGATCGCAGCCCACGGAGACTCGCCGTGGCCCGACCCGGTCGATGAGCGGCCCGCCGAGTGCTCGCACCACCACCAACGGGGCGATCTCCACGGCCGCCACCAGCCCGGTCTGGGTCGCCGACCCTGTCGTCGACAGCACGAACCACGGCAGCGCGATCATCGAGACCCGCGTGCCCGTGATCGACACCGCCTCGGCGGTCAGCAGCCCGCGCAGCGGCCTGCCTGTGGGAGTCCTCGTCATGGGACGACCTCGCCGGGGAGCGGGTAGGTGGAGAGCTGTACGACGAAGTGCGCGCTGCCCTCGGTGCCTTCCGGGACCTCCTCCTGCGCATGGATCTCGGCCCCCAGGTAGTCGCGCAACGCCTGTGCGCGGGCCGGGGTCAGCCGGATCACCCAGTCGCTGAGCGTGGTGGCCCGGCTCCACTCCTCGGGAAGGAATGGATACTCGATGAGGGCTCGCTGCTGCTGCTCCGCGTAGAAGGCCGCGATCGCGTGGATGTAGGCGGACATCGCCTCGGCGTCCCCGCCGTCGCCCTTCGTGCGAGTGCTCTCGTGGGCCGCGCGCCACCACCGCTCCCGGCCGTTGCCCTGGTCGACGTCCTCGACGATGAAGCCGTGTTGGGCGAGCTGACGCAGATGGTAGGAGGTCACCCCGGTGTTGACGCCCAGCCTCTCGGCGAGACCGGTTGCGGTCGCCGGGCCGTCAATGCGCAGCATGCCGAGCATGCGGAGCCGCAGCGGATGGGCGAGTGCCTTGAGTCCCGCGGGGTCCGGGGAGACCGAGGTGAGGTCCATGGCGAGAGGATAAACTACAAAGGTTCCTTTGCAAAGAAGTCTTTGCGGTTTTCCGGAACTTGGCGGCGTTGCGCCGCGGGAAGGTTTCGCCGTACCCCTGTGTTAGTTGAAACGTGAAGAACATTGGATACCTGTCCTTCGGTCACTGGACTCCCTCGCCACAGTCGCAGACGCGCTCGGCGTCGGATGCGCTGCTCCAGTCGATCGACCTGGCCGTGGCGGCCGAGGAGCTAGGCGTGGACGGTGCGTACTACCGCGTCCACCACTTCGCGCGGCAGCTCGGATCGCCGTTCCCGCTGTTGTCCGCCATCGGCGCGCGGACCAGCCGGATCGAGATCGGAACCGGCGTCATCGACATGCGCTACGAGAACCCCCTCTACATGGCCGAGGACGCCGGCGCCGCGGATCTGATCGCCGGTGGGCGCCTGCAGCTCGGCATCAGCCGGGGATCACCCGAGCAGGTGGTCGACGGGTTCCGCTACTTCGGCTACCAGCCGGCCGAGGGCTCCGATGCCGCGCAGATGGCGCGTGACCACGCGAAGCTCTTCTTGCAGGTCATCGAGGGAGAGGGGTTCGCCGAGCCCAACCCGCGGCCGATGTTCCCCAACCCGCCCGGCCTCCTGCGGATCGAGCCCTACTCCCCGGGGCTCCGCGACCGGATCTGGTGGGGCGCCGGCACCCGTGCCACCGCTGAGTGGACGGCCGAGCAGGGACTGAACCTGATGAGCTCCACGCTGCTCACCGAGGACACCGGGGTGCCGTTCCACCAACTCCAGGCCGAGCAGATCCAGCGGTTCCGTGATGCCTGGCAAGCAGCAGGGCACACTCGGGAGCCGCGCGTCTCGGTCAGCCGCAGCGTGCTGCCGATCGTCAGCGACCTCGACCGCACCTACTTCGGCGGGTCGGGCGGTGACGACCAGGTCGGCTACATCGACGGTGGCGTCGCCCGCTTCGGCAAGACCTATGCCGGCGAGCCGGACCAGCTGGTCAAGGAGCTAGCCGAGGACGAGGCGGTCGCTGCTGCCGACACGGTCCTGCTCACCGTGCCCAACCAGCTCGGTGTCGACTACAACGCCCACCTGCTCGAGACGGTGCTGACGCAGGTCGCTCCGGAGCTCGGCTGGCGCTGATCGCGGCGGCGTACCTTTGCCGTTTGGGCCCAAACCGCAACGAAATCGGCCGATCTGATGCCGTTTGGGCCTTAAGAGATCCCGCGGGTAGGGCGATGCCTGCGTTCCGCCGCCCCAGCACGCACCTGAGCACCTTCTCCTCACTCGCCGGGCCTCCGGCCCGTCTCCCTCGTCGGCGGCACTCATGCACGCACTGGAACGACGTCTCGCGACGGCAGCCCCTACCCGCGGAATCTCTAAACCGCATGACCCTCGGGCCTGCGGGGGAGCGCTCGCTCAGGGAGTGATGACCGCGCGACGGGCTCCAGAAGCGGC